>CAZMEA010000372.1:0-2629 GCA_964565135.1 uncultured Woeseiaceae bacterium | reverse complement strand
TCACCTACTTCCAGCAGGTGGGGGGACTCGAGTGCCGGCCGGTAACCGGTGAGATCACCTACGGCCTCGAGCGACTCGCAATGTACCTGCAGTCCGTCGAGAGCATTTTCGACATCACCTGGACGGACGGCCCCCTGGGCCGGATCAGTTACGGCGATGTGTATCATCAGAACGAGGTTGAGCAGTCTCGCTACAACTTCGAGCACGCCGATGTCGATGCGCTATTCGCCCAGTTTGATCAAGCCGAGCGCGAAAACACCCGGCTGATCGAGAACGGCCTTGCCCTGCCTGCCTACGAGCAGATGTTGACGGCGTCGCACACCTTCAATCTTCTGGACGCCCGCGGCGCCATCTCGGTGTCGGAACGTCAGAGGTTCATCCTGCGCGTGCGCAGCATGGCTCGCGCTGTGGCAGAAGCGTATTTCGCGTCTCGCGAAACGTTGGGATTCCCGATGTGCGAAACGGTCGTCGCCGGAAAAAAAGCGGCGGGCGCATGAGCGACTTTCTGGTTGAGATTGGCACCGAGGAGCTGCCGCCGAAAGCTCTGCGCGGCTTGCGGGATGCCTTTGTCGAACGCCTGAAAGAGGAGCTGGTGGCGAGCAGACTTGCGCACGGCGAGCTGATTGGCCTGGCGAGTCCGCGGCGTCTTGCCGTGATCGTCGAGGATCTCGCAGATGGGCAGGACGATCGCGAGGTCGTGCAGAAGGGTCCTCCGGTCGCTGTGGCGTTCAATGACGCTGGCGAGCCGCAGCCGGCTGCGCTGGCCTTTGCCAGGAAATGCGGCGTCGATGTCGACGCACTCGAACGTCAGTCGACCGAGAAGGGCGAATGGCTGTTTCATACCGCAAGCGAGAAAGGCCTCTCGTTGACCGAGCTGGCGGCGGACATCGTCGAGCGTGCGCTGAGCGGTTTACCGATTCCGCGGCCGATGCGATGGGGCTCGGGCGATGCCGAGTTCGTTCGACCGGTGCACTGGGTTGTAATGCTGCACGGCGCCGAGTCTGTACCCGGAGATGTGCTCGGCATCCCGGCCGGTCGGACCAGCCGGGGGCATCGATTCCACAGTCGTGGGGAAATTGTCATCCGCGAGCCTGGCGCGTATATCGACACGCTTCGCGGCAACGGCAGGGTGATCGTCGATTTCGAGGCGCGGCGAGAGATGATCCGTGCTTCGGTGGAAGCGGCGGCTGCAACGCTCCATGGAAGCGCCGTTGCTGACGACGATTTGTTTGACGAGGTCGCGGCGCTGGTCGAGTGGCCGGTCGCCATAACCGGGTCCTTCGACGAGGGGTTTCTCGACCTGCCGCGAGAAGTGGTCGTCGCAACGCTGACGGGGCATCAACGCTATTTCCCGGTAGCGGATGAAAACGGGGCTTTGTTGCCTAACTTTATTACGGTTGCAAACATTGAGAGCAGAGACCCCGAACAGGTCCGCCGCGGCAATGAGCGCGTCATACTGCCCCGTCTGGCGGATGCTGCGTTTTTCTGGGAAGCGGATAACCGGGTTTCACTTGGCGATCGGCTGCCGACACTCGAAAAAGTCGTCTATCAAAAGGGCCTCGGTTCGGTGGCCGACAAGAGTCGTCGGGTCGCTGCCCTGGCCGGTCAAATTGCAGAGTCCACAGGTGCCGATGTCGATGCGGCAACCAGAGCGGCCGAGATCGGCAAATGCGATCTCGTCACCGGCATGGTGGGTGAGTTTCCCGAGCTGCAGGGCACGATGGGGCGTTACTACGCGGATCGGTCTGGTGAGTCCGCCGGCGTTGCCGCAGCCATCGAAGAGCAATATCAGCCGCGCTTTTCAGGCGATCGCTTGCCGGCCTCGGGAGAGGGGCGTGCTGTGTCGCTGGCGGAGCGGCTGGATACGCTGGCCGGTGCCTTCGCACTCGGGAAGAAGCCATCGGGTAACCGGGATCCGTTCGGTCTCCGTCGTGCGGCGCTGGGCATCGTCAGAATATGCATTGAAGGGGAGCTCGACATCGACATGGTTGAGCTGGCCCGTTTTGCCTCCGAGCTGCAGCCTATCGATAAGGAGGTCGGCGGCGACATCGTCGAGTTTCTTACTGACAGGCTGCGCGGCTATGCAATGGATCGTTTCACGGTGACGGCAGAGATGTTCGATGCCGTTCGCGAACGATCGCCAGCGTCACTTCTGGATTTCTCGGCCCGACTGCTGGCGGTACGGGAGTTTGTGAACCACGAGTCAGCGGAGTCGCTGGCCGCCGCCAACAAGCGAATTGCGAATATATTGCGGCAGGCGGAGTTTGACGGCGCCGCAGACGTGGACTCTGATCTGCTGGCGGAAACCGCGGAGTCCAGTCTGGCCAGCGCTATCGATGACGCCCGTTCTTCGGTGGGACCGTTAATCGATGAACGGGATTATGCAGGCGCCCTGACCAGGCTGGCAGAGCTTCGACCCAGCGTCGATGCGTTCTTCGATGATGTAATGGTGATGGTCGACGATGAGGCCGTACGGCGCAATCGCCTGCAGCTGCTCGCCGGGCTCAGGGACCTGTTCTTGCGGGTAGCCGATGTCTCTCGCCTGGCTATCGGTTAACTCGCAGCATCCACGAACATGCTGCTCTGGATTCGTTCGGTTGTATTTCAGGCGTACTTCTATCTGTCGGTA
>CAZMEA010000371.1:0-2631 GCA_964565135.1 uncultured Woeseiaceae bacterium | reverse complement strand
GCGCAATGCCGCCACCGACCGAATCAGCCCGCCAAGCGATTCCTTGCGCTTCTTGGCGCCGCCGAGCTCGCTGATGAACGAATCGCCCTCGATCAGCTTTTCGTAGCCGAAGTAAATCGGCACGAACACGATAGGGCGCCTGGGATCACGCAAGTAGGAGTTCACGGTCATCGCCAGCATGCCACCCTTGGCGTCGAGCAGCCGGCCGGTGCGACTTCGCCCGCCCTCGACGAAATACTCGATCGGGTGGCCGCGGACCAGAAGCTCGTGCAGATACGCGCTGAACACGGCCGCGTACAAGCGATTGCCACGAAAGCTGCGGCGCAGGAAAAAGGCGCCGCCGCGACGAAGAATGCCGCCGACCAGGGGAATATTGAGATTAATTCCGGCCGCCACATGCGGCAGGCTCAACCCCTGGTGATAGACGATGTAACTCAGCAACAGATAGTCGAAGTGACTCCGATGGCACGGCACATAGACAATCTCCTTGTCGCCGGCAACGGCATGCAGACGTTCGGCGTGCTGGAGTTCGATACCGTCGTAGATCCGATGCCAGACCCATGTCAGGAGGCGCTCGACGGCCCGTACCGTCGAGTACGAAATGTGGGCGGCGATCTCATGTGCGTACTCTCGTGCTTCGCGCCGCTTGTCCGAAAGACGATCCGGCGTTTCTGACGCCTCGTCATCGAGCGCCCTTTGCACGAGCGGATTGGCAATGATTGCGTTTGTCAGCGTTCGCCGGTGCGATAGGTCCGGCCCGACCGTTGCGATACGCCGACGCCGGAAATGTACACGCAGAATTCGGGAAACCTTGCGAAAAGCGAGTTCGGCTTCCGGTTGATCGCCCGTGATTGCGGCAAGCGACATGGGTTCGCTGATCGACAGTAAGGTATTGCGGCCCTGGAACAGGGTGACGAAGAACTTGCGCGTGCGGCCCGCGAAGTCCCAGTTCTCGGAGAACAGAATCTGCAGCAGCGACGTTTCCTTGTCGGGAGCCCTGCCCCAGAAGATGGCGACCGGCACCAGCAGGAGCTCCCGTCCGTCTTCGGCCAGAGATGCGTCCACCAGTCGGCGCAGACGCGACGAGCCGTGCCGGCTCGGCCGCAGGAAGAAGCCTTTCTTGCGGCGCATGACGACGATGCGGTTGGGCTCGCGCGCCTGACCAAAGGTCAGCGGTGCCGTCGGCGAGATCAGACCGTGCTTGCGGGCGAGACGCTCGAACGCGAGGGTATCCGCCAGGCCGCCACTTTCAAAGACGTAGCAAACCGGCGTACCTGTATCGGGGAACAGCTCTGCGGGTGACTCGGGCACGATTGCCGGTCGTGCCCAGATACCGAAAACCTTGCCGGCGAGCCAGTACAGCGGCCTCAGGATTATCTGACCGGAACGCATAGGGTGTGAATGGTACCGAAATCGATTGCCGTATAGCGGGTCGAGTACGCTTGGACGTACCCGAACAGGTGCGTCAGGCGAGCCGGTCGAGATACTGCAGGAGGAGACCGTTGATGGTATCGATGTTGGCGGTTAACCGGTGATCGCCGTCGACGATGTGCAGTGCGGCGGAACAACCTCGTGCGAAGCGGATGCTGTTGTCGACGGGCACCACGTCATCATGCCAGCCGTGGACAATGCTCACGGGGATGTCGGGGGCCACCGGTGTCCCGAGCCCGTACTCTTCCAGATAAAACGCGGGCGCGAGCACGAACAGGCCTTTTGCGCCAACCGCCCCCGCAGCCGCGGTCGCGACGTACCCCCCCATACTCGACCCGACCAGAACGATCGGGCCGTCGAGATCACCACAGGCTGCAATCAGCTTGTCGACCCGGACGTCGGGGTCCTTAATCCCCTGGTAGTCGATGCTGTCCGCGACGTGACCCTGCGATCGAACCGCGTCCGCCATTGCGCGTATTTTGGTGCCCCACGGCCCACTCTCCTGTCCGTGTGAAAAAATAACGTTAAACGCGCCCATCGTCGTTTCCTGTCTTCAGTCTTCGTCCCAGGCTGCGCTGGGTTTCCAGAGCAACTCATCGAGGTCCGGTTGCCATCGATACCGCTGCATATCAATTTTGCCATTGAGCATGACAACGCCGTCTTCGGCAAGCAGGCCGGACTGCCTGAGAAACGACTCGCTGCCTCGCTCGAAGGCCAGCGTACCCGCGGCCTGGACGACCCGAAACCAGGGCAGATTGAGTTCGCGCGGCGCATGCCGTAACGCGTAAGCAACCTGCCTGGCACCTCTGGGAATACCGGCGATCTCGGCTATCTGACCGTAGCTCGCCACGGTCCCCGGTGGAATGTCGCAGATCGTCTCCCAGATCCGCTGCATGCGTTGCTCCCGGGACAGAGGTTTTCCCGATAGCTCTGCCGGTGATTTCTTCATCGTGCCAGTCCGAGTCGTCGCCGAATCTCCCGCCGAGCATCCTGCAGCACGGTTTCCTGATCCAGGGACTCCAGAATCTCAGTCACAACCTTCTTGGGCCCGCCCGATCCCCAGGACTTGCCCTGCGACAAATACTCTGCCGCAACGTTACCGACTACGTAGGTACTGTAATAGGCGATGGCGCCCTGGGCACCGCCGGTCAGAATCGTCGACAGGCCAAGTGTTCCCACCTTCAGCGCACTCGAGACGAG
>CAZMEA010000370.1:0-2634 GCA_964565135.1 uncultured Woeseiaceae bacterium | reverse complement strand
GACAGCATGGCGTAGACGCGGATCGGCAGGCGGTCCTCGGCTTCAAGCTGTTCGAGCGCCGCCATCATGCCGGTATCGAGGCCCGCATCGTGTACCGCCGTGTAGCCATCCTTCGCCATCTGCGCGAGACCGGTGTAGGCGGTCTCCATCAGCTGCTCGTGCGATGGTGACGGCACCGCGTTGCGAATGACCGGCACGGCGCGGTTGAGAAAGAGCCCGTTCGGCTCGCCGTCCGGACCGGTACGAATCTCGCCGCCGACAGGGACTTCTGTCTCCGAGGTGATGCCCCCGGCATCCAGTGCGGCCTGGTTGGCCCAGCCCGCAAAGCCGTGCAGACTCGAAAGAAACACCGGATGATCGGGTACGGCCTCGCTGAGTAATTCCTTGTCCGGATATCGGTTAGCCCAGGCGCCCTCGTCCCAGCCTCGACCGAGAATCCACTCGCCCTTCGGCGTGGTCTTCGCCCGCTCGACCACGAGCGCGACGGCGTCCTCTTCGGTGTCGACCTGGGTGAGATCTATGCGCTCGATGGCCGCGCCGACACCAAACACATGCGTGTGTGAATCCACCAGGCCAGGCAGCACCGTGGCGCCCGCCAGATCGACGACGCGCGTGTTCTCGCCCTCGTACGTCATGGCCTCCGGGGAATCACCGACGTAGACAATCTCGCCGTTCTTCACGACGACCGCCGACGCGTCCGGCGACCAGCCACCGTCGTTCGGCGCATTCTCAGCAAGCGTTCCGTCGACGGCCGGCTCGTCCCAGCGCAGGCTGTAGACGCGGCCGTTCATCAGAATGAGATCGGCACCTTCGGCGGCGAGCTGCTGTTCGGTTTCGGACGAACAGGCTGCGAGCAACGCGAGTACGGCGCAACTCATCCACTGGACTGTTTTCATACTTCCCCCTGATTGATAGCGTCGTTCGACGCCCTTTCGCTTACTGGTATCGGACTAACGGGTAATGGTGACGGAAATCTCACCGACGCCATCGACACCGCCGTCGAGCCGGTCGCCCGGTACGATAGCGCCGACGCCCGCAGGCGTGCCCGTAAACAACAGGTCACCGGCGCGGAGTTCATACAGCGTCGAGAGATCCGCGATTGCCTCGGGCACTTTCCAGATCATATCGGCCAGGTCGGCATCCTGGCGGGTCTCACCATTTACGGATGACCAGATCCGTCCCGTTGCGGGATGTCCGGCCTCGTCGGCGCGACGGATCGCCGACACCGGCGCGGCCTGTTCAAAACTCTTCGCAGTATCCCAGGGCCCCGACGTCGACTTCGCGGCGGCCTGCAGATCGCGGCGGGTCAAATCGACGCCGACCGCATAGCCGAGAACATGGTCCAGCGCGTCGCCTGCCGCGATATCGCGCCCGCCTTTACCGAGCGCGACGACCATCTCCATCTCGTAATGCAGATCGTCGGTTCGCGACGGATAGCTTACCTCGCCGCCATCCGGAACAACGCTGTCCGCCGGCTTCAGAAAATACACGGGCGGCACGCGGTCGGGCTCCCCGCCCATCTCGCGTACATGGTCCGCATAGTTGCGACCAATGCAGTAAATTCGGTGAACTGGAAAGTGTTTGTCGCTGCCGACGATGGGCAGTCTGGGTATCGCGAGTTCGAAAAGATCCATGTGCTAAGGTGCCTGAGGTTCTCGATGCGGCCTGCGCAATCGGCATGATGTGCCCGGCCGACTCACATTCTAGACGTGGAGACATTTGATGGCCATGAGACGCCGAGATTTCCTGAAGGGTGCCGGTGGCGCATCTGTATCTGTCGGGCTGTTCGGCGCGGCGTCGACCGCGGCGGCCGCAGCCGCCAGCTCAACACCCGACAAGGCGTTCGGCTTTGCGGATGACAAGGTTCCCATGAACGCGGCGAACCTTTGTCCGATGCCAACGGCGATTCGCGACGCGGTTGCGCGTTACGCCGCATCGCTGGACGTCGACATGAGCGGCCCGAACCGCAAGCGCATCGAGGCGCACAAGAACGAGGCGCGTGCCGGAATCGCGCGGCAGCTCGGCGTCTCCGCCAGCGAGATTGCGATCGTGCGCAACACATCCGAGGCGAACAACATCGTCGTCCAGGGGCTCTCACTGGAGTCTGGCGCCGAGGTGTTGCTGTGGGATCAGAATCACCCGTCCAACAAGGTTGCCTGGCAGGTCCGGGCCGACCGGACCGGGTGCACGGTCCGTCACTTCGATGTCCCGATCGATGCGGGCTCGGTGGATGAGGTTATCGAACACGTGACCAACAAGGTGCGACCGGAAACCCGCGTCCTGTCGTTTACCCATATCTCGAACGTCACGGGGTTTCGGCTTCCGGCGGCTGAAATCATCGAAGTCGTCCGTCGCCGACATCCCGACATCCACATACATGTCGACGGCGCGCAGACGTGGGGATTCGCCGATGCCAATCTGCGGGACCTCGACTGCGATTCGTTTACCGGCAGTGCGCACAAGTGGTACATGGGTCCGCGCGAAGTCGGCCTGCTGTTCGTCCGCGACTCCCGGCAGGCGGCTATCTGGCCGGGCGTGGTCAGCGTCCCGTGGGGCAACGAACTCGAGCCTGCGGTTGAGGGCGCCCAGCGCTTCGAAGCGCTGGGTCAGCGAGACGACGCTGCGATTGCAGCG
>CAZMEA010000369.1:0-2667 GCA_964565135.1 uncultured Woeseiaceae bacterium | reverse complement strand
ACGCCGGACTCTTCAGGCTTCACTTCATACACGCCCGTCGCCGCATAAACCGCGACAACGATCAGTGCCAAAGCTATGAGTATCCGACGCAAGGCTACAGATCCTCGGCAGACAGCAGATCGAGCAATCCCGAGTCAGCCGGCACGATGACCGTCGTCTTTTCGTCGATGATTCGTTCGTAGGTTTCAAGCTTGCGCAGAAACGCATAGAAGTCTGGATCAGTCGCATAGGCCTCGGCATAGATGCCCGCCGCCTTGGCCTCGGACTTGCCGCGCAAAATTTCGACCTCCGCCTCGGCATCGGCCATGATCTCCCGCCGCTCACGCTCGGCGTTGGCCAGGATCTTCCGTGCCTCTGCCGCTCCCTCCGAACGGTATGCGCTGGCAATGCGCTCCCGCTCCGACCGCATACGTGAGAACACCGCAAGCAGGTTCTGCTGCGGGAAGATAAAGCGGCTTACACCAAACGATACGACTTCGATGCCATAGTCCGCGGATGCCACGCCGGAGACACCGTCGAAGACTACGTCCTCCAGGCTGGCCAGGTTTTGCTCCGCTTCGGCCGGTGACGCCTCATCGGGATTCTCCGGAATGAAGTCGGAAAAGGGCTGATTGCCCAATGCTGCACCGAGAGAGGATTTGACCAGGGTCGACAGCCTTGATTCAGCCGACGTACGTGTTCCCAAGGCCTCCAGGAACAACCGCGGAGACCGAATGCGCCACGTCAGGTATGACGACACGAGGACGTTCTTCTTGTCCGCGCTCAGGAACTCGGTCTGGGCAACGCCCTGATAAAGGATGCGTTTGTCGAATCGGCGAACCTGATCGATCGGCGCCGGCAACTTTACTCGCAGCCCGGGCTGATCGATCTCGGTGACGACGCGACCGAAGCGCAATACGACGGCGTACTCGGACTCATCGACCACGAAGACCGAGGAACCGACGGCGACCAGCCCAACCACGGCAAGTACACCTGCAAGTATGCGTTTTTCAACAGTATTCAGTGCCACAACTTACTCGCGATAATTGAATTTAATGACCTCTTCCCGCGTCGGATCGATCCACAGATCGACGCCCTGGGACCCGGGTACCGTATTCAGGTACTTCCGCGGGGTTTCGAAACTACGCTCGATGGCCTCGAGTCGGAGCCTGTAACGACCGATTTCCGGCTGCCGGCTCAGGGTTTGCGCCTGCGGCACAAAGGACGCAGCGAGGCCCTCCGCCATCTGGATCCTAGCCCTCGCGTCGCCCTCGGCGATGGCAACGGACTCGGCCTGACGACCTCGCGCGTCGGTGACGAGCTCGATCGCTCGCGACTCGGCTTCGAACTTGGACTTCTGGCGGTCTTCGAGCGCGCTGGATACGTCCCGGAACGAATCGTGAACGCTTTCCGGCGCATGTACGTGCTCGAGGCGGGCCTCGACCAATTCGAAACCCAGGTTCAGTTCACTGATTTCGGCGGCCAGTCGTTCGCCGTACTCGCGCTCCACCGTCGAGCGTTCGGTGGTGTAGATGTCGTCGATCGGGCGCGACAGGACTTCCTTGACGAGGATCCGGCTGGCCACGTCGCGCAGCAGGTCGACGTTCTTTTCGCCGCGGAATTCGTAGGCGTAAGGATCGTCGATTCGATACTGGATTGCTGACGTCAGCGCGATGACGTTTTCGTCCGACGTCAGATACTCGGTGGTCGAGGCCGCGATGAATATTTCGCGTATGTCAGAGACATCGACGACGCGGGTCGTATGTACCGGCCAGGGCAGATGGAAATACAGCCCGGGCTCGAGCGCCGGTTCGACAACCTTGCCGAAGCGCATGATCATTCCGTTTTGCCCGGGATCGACGCGCAATGTGACGGCCGGGACGGCTGCGATGAACAGCAGCGCGGCGGCGACACCGTAGCCAAGGCGGCGAACGTGCAGCAATCCGGCCTTCAGCAGGCTGCCCTGCTTGCGAATGTCGTGCAGCGGCTCCTGGTAGCTCTTTCTGCCGAGACTGTCGACGAACATCCCGAGGAAGATCAGTGCGCAGAGCGCTTTGAACGCCTGTTCGATATCACCGTCGGGGGTGTTGAACGTTTGCACGGTGGCGGTCCGGATCGCCTCGGCGGCGAACGCATCCAGCAACAGCCCCGCGCCGATTGCGACGACCAGGATAGAGACAAGATAGGCCGCCATCGAACGCCGGCCCAGCAGCTTGCCGACGATGCTGAGGCTGGCAATACTCGTCGCCGGACCGGCCAGGAGGAATACGAGCGCCGCACCCGGTGACAGACCCGTCGCGATCAGTCCTGCGGCGATCGGCGTCGACATGCTGGCGCACGTGTACAGGGGAACACCGATCACGGCCATCAGAAGCATCGGCAGGATGCCGCTGTCGAGTCCGAGGGTGCTGGAGAAGAAGTCCTCCGGCAGCAGGGCCAGAAGTACGCCGGTTATGACGAGACCGGCAACGATCCAGAACGCCACCTCGTCCAGCACCGTGCGGTAGCCGTAACCGGCCATTCTGGCGAGGCGTTCGCGCCAGGCCGACTTTGCTGCACCGTGAGCAACGGATCTCTGGTTCGTCGGTTCGGTGTGATCATGATTGTGACTGTGGTCGTGCCCGTGATCATGGTCGTGTTCTTCGATTTCCTGCAGCGCATCGACGTCAACGTCGTCCGACTCACCCC
>CAZMEA010000368.1:0-2678 GCA_964565135.1 uncultured Woeseiaceae bacterium | reverse complement strand
GCGACCGACACCTGGCTCGGGGTCATCTCGCCCGCGTCCTTGAGACGCCCGAGGCGGAGCGACAGAAGCTGCGCGGTGGTGATGCGGCGGGCCATGTCGGCGAGGCGCATCTGCACGGCCTGCGTATGCGACAGCGGTCGGTCGAACAGCACCCGGTCTTCGGTGTACGACAGGGCCTCTTCGAGGCAGGCCTGCGCGGCGCCGATGACGCCCCAGGTGATGCCGTAGCGCGCCTGTGAAAGGCAGCTCAGCGGACCTTTGAGCCCCTTCACGTTCGGCAGCATGTTCTCTTTCGGGACCCGCACGTTGTCAAAAAACAGCGCGCCGGTCACGGATGCCCGCAGTGAGAACTTGTGTTCGATTTCCTGCGCGCTAAAGCCCGGCATGCCTTTCTCGAGTATGAATCCGCGTATGCCCTCGTCGGTCATGGCCCAGACGACGGCGACGTCGGCGACGCTGCCGTTCGTGATCCACATTTTCGAGCCGTTGATGATCCAGTCGTCGCCGTCTTTCTTTGCACGCGTCTTCATGTTCGCGGGATCGGAACCGCCGTGCGGTTCTGTAAGACCGAAGCAGCCTATCGCCTCGCCTCTCGCCAGTTTCGGCAACCAGGCCTGCCGCTGTTCCTCCGATCCGAAGGCGTGGATGGGGTACATCACAAGACTGCTCTGGACCGACACGAAACTGCGGAGACCGCTGTCGCCGCGCTCCAGCTCCTGACAGATCACGCCATAGCTGATGCTGTTCATACCTGCGCAGTCGTATCCCTCGATGGAACTGCCCAGGAGCCCGAGTTCCGCGATCTGCGGCACGAGATCCATCGGGAAGTAGTGGTTCTCGAAGGCGTCACGGATCTGCGGCATGAATTCATCCGCGACGAATCGCCGTACGGTGTCCTGAACGATCTGTTCGTCTTCTGCCAGGTCCGATCGAATGTCGTAGAGATCGAGCGGATCGAGGCGCTTTGCAGCCGGTTTGGCTGCTTGAATCGGGGTGGTGGTTGCCACGGTAACTCCTGCGAAACAGGTCTTTCGGTGAGACCGATAGTGTAGCCGACTCGCGGACTGCGGTCAGTTCAGTGGGGTATGCCGATCTTCTGGTACAGACGGGACAAAAGCCACATGGGAGCGATCATCACATGCTGGATGTCGAAGGCCATGGCCTGGATGCCCCCGTGCCCGCGGCGTCCCATAGCGAGGCCGAAGAGACCGGCGATGGCGAGACCGGTCGACGCGTAGACCGCGGAGAATTGTGAAAACTGCAGCCAGATGTGAAATGCGACGATGGCCAGCACGAAAGGGAGCATGCCGAACGCCAGCGGCAGCGAGATGATGAAGTAATAAACGACGGCTGCGAGCAGAAAGGTCGTGCCCCAGTTCAGGACGGGGGAGATTTCACGAAACGCGTCCGGAACGGGCAATGACCAGAGCACCCCCACGAAGCCCAGGATCGCCACCGGTACGGATAACCAGTAGACCGGCGCGCGTCCGATCTGCCGGTAGGTGGCGGCCAGCTCGTCCAGCCAGCGGTCGGTCTCACTCATCGCGTTTTACAGAATGTCACGGTAGGCGCGCTATCTTACACCCGGGCGTGGGCATCAGCCGGCATCACGGACCGCAAAGGCGAGCTACCTCACAAAACGTCGGTCTTCAGTCGTAGTTCAGGAAGCGGATGCCTACAATGCGCCTCTCGCTGTGGCGGACCATGGCGACAATGCTTGGGAGCATAGGAGCAAGAACACCATGAACAAACTCGGGATTTTCGTGCTTGCGGCGTCGATCGCGCTGTCGGGCTGTGAAACTCTGGACGCCTATACGGGCGAATCGAAAACCAGCGCCGCTACCAAGGGCGCCATCATCGGCGCCGTATCGGGTGCCGTCGTCGGCCTCGCCTCAGGCGATGATTCTGTTGAGCGCCGGCAGCGTGCCCTGATCGGCGCGGGCGTTGGCGCCTTGGCGGGCGGCGCTATCGGCTACTACATGGATCGGCAGGAAGCGCGCCTCCGTGCGGAACTTGCCGGCACCGGTGTCAGCGTTCACAGGAACGGCGACAACATCACCCTGAACATGCCCGGCAACATCACGTTCGCAACCAACAGTTCGGACCTGAGTCCGCAGTTCTTCGACGTGCTGACCTCCGTAGCCAAGGTCATGGACGAGTTCGACAAGACGATTGTCGAGGTGGCCGGTCACACGGACAGTACGGGTACCGATGCTTACAACCAGGCATTGTCCGAGCGGCGCGCCGAGTCGGTTGCCCAGTACCTGCGCACTCGCGAGGTGAACCCTCAGCGACTGATCACGATAGGCCTGGGCGAGAGCATGCCGGTAGCCGACAACGGTACCGACGCGGGACGACAGCTAAATCGTCGGGTCGAGATTACGATGGTGCCGCTGACCAGCTGATCGCGGGTCACGCGTGCGTCGTCGTCGCACACCGCCTGACGGAGCCGGGCCGCAGAAGCGTGACTCCGGTACATGGCAGACCGTCAACGGTGTCGTCGTTCGACTGCTGTCGGATGACGACGAGGACGGACGACACCAGCGCTTTATCGTCAATGTGCGCGGCGGGCAAACACTGCTCGTCGCGCACAATCTCGGTCTGGCAGATCGTGTCCCTGTCGGTCTTGGCGATCGCGTCACCCTGCGGGGTATCTACGAGTGGAACGACTTCGGCGG
>CAZMEA010000367.1:0-2681 GCA_964565135.1 uncultured Woeseiaceae bacterium | reverse complement strand
CTCGATTCCCTTAGCGTCTACGAGCGGTGGCAACTGGCCAGCCCACTTCTCGGCGACCCGCTGCTTGCTGTTCGCGTCGAGGCAGCGCGCGCGCTCGCGCCGGCGCTCGGCCAGGGCCTGCCGCAATCACAGCGCGCCGCGCTCGAAGCCGCCCTGGACGAATTCAGGGAAACCCATTTGCTGAATGGCGATCGGCCCGATGCGCTAACGTCACTTGCCGGCGTCTACGTCGATGCCGGCAACTACGCAGAGGCAGAACGCTGGTTCACCGCGGCACTCGATCTCGATCCAACCTGGGTTCAGGCGCTGGCCAACTTCGCCGATCTTCGCCGGCTCACCGGACGGGATGCCGAGAGTGCCGAGCTGCTCGAGCGCGCAGTCACAGCCCGACCGGACAACGCGAGCGTCCGTTATGCATACGGGCTATCCCTGGTACGCCTGCGTAGAGCGAAAGAATCCCTGGCTCAGTTTCGCGGGGCAGCAGAGCTCGCCCCCGGGAATGCCGGATACGCGTATGCCCACGGCATCGCGTTGAACTCGACGGGCCAGTCAGATGAGAGTGTACGGGTGCTGGCTGACGCACTGGAGCGTTTTCCGGGCGACGAGAATCTGCTCCAGGCGCTGATGACGATCGAGCGCGACCGGGGCAATACGGCTGTCTCTTTGGAGTATGCACGTCGGCTCGCCAAGGTGAGGCCTGGCGACGCATCTGTAGAAGCGTTCATCCGGCAGCTCGAATCAACCGCAAGCCAGCCCTGAACGGTGCACCAAAGCCGCGGACGTGTCCGCACTGGCAGGCACGTATGCAGAGGAAGCAATGCAGTCGAACAGCCTGATTCTTACTCTGGGCAGCTGCGCCTTTTTCATGGCCCTGGTCGCCTGGGTGTCGTATCTGAAGACGCGTGGCGAAGTCAGCACCCGGGACGGGTACTTCCTCGCGGGCAGAGGACTTACGGGCGTTTTCATCGCGGGCTCCATGCTCCTGACCAACCTCTCCGCAGAGCAGCTCATCGGACTGAACGGTTCAGCGTACGGCTTCAACCTGAGCAGCATGGCGTGGGAGGTGACGGCCGCGTTTGCCACCATATGTATGGCGCTCATCTTCCTGCCGAGGTACCTCGCCGGAGCATTCACAACCCTGCCCGAGTTTCTCGCCAACCGTTTTGATGACACCGTACGACGCATGTCCGTGATCCTGTTCATGGTGGGCTATGGGCTGGTAACGATTCCCTCGGTGCTGTACTCGGGTTCGATAGCAGTGCTGCTGTTGTTCGACGTCCCAACGCTGTTGAACGTGTCTTACAGCGAAGGACTGGTCATTACGATCGTCGCTATCGGCTGCATTGGCGCGATCTACGCAGTCTTCGGTGGCCTGAAGGCGGTGGCGGTATCCGACACACTGAACGGGATCGGTCTGCTCATCATCGGCGTGCTGGTGCCCTTACTCGGGCTCGCAGCACTGGGCGAAGGCAGTGTCTCTGTGGGGCTCGGCATCATTACCAGCGAGCACACAGAAAAACTGAATGCCATCGGCGGTGCAGCGGACCCGACACCGTTCGGCACCATCTTCACCGGCATGGTGTTTGCCAATCTCTTTTACTGGTGCACGAATCAGTACGTCATTCAGCGTACGCTGGCCGCGCGCGACCTGGCTGAGGGCCAGAAAGGTGTACTGCTGTCCGGCTTCTTCAAGCTCATGGTGCCGTTCATGATGATGATCCCGGGGATCATCGCGTTCCATCTCTACGGCGACGGCCTCTCATCCATCGACCAGGCCTACCCAAGACTGATCAGTGATTATCTGCCAGCGTATCTAGGCGGGTTCTTCCTGGCGGTCCTGCTGGGTGCCGTTTTCAGCTCGTTCAATTCACTGCTCAATAGTGCAGCAACGCTCTTCTGCCTGGACGTTTACGGCCCGATGAAGAAGACGCCGCCAGATGACGCCGAGATGGTTCGCGTTGCCAAGTTCGCGAGCATCGTCATCGCGCTGTTCTCGTTCACGGTAGCGCCGCTGCTTCAATACGCGCCGGACGGCCTCTGGCAGGTGATTCGGATCTTCACCGGGTTCTACAACATTCCGGTGGTCGTGATTGTCATCGTCGGTTTGTTCACGCGGCGAGTACCAGCCATCGGCGCAAAGATAGTGATCGTGTTTCATGTGCTCGCATACGGCCTCCTGCAGTTTGTGCTCAAGAGCGTGGTCACGATCCATTTCCTGCATCTTTATGCGCTGCTGTTCTTCGCCGAGGTCGCGATCATGCTTGCCGCCGGCAGGCTGTTGCCACGACCGAATCCGTGGAGCTACGTGCGGCGTGACCTGGTGGATCTGACGCCGTGGCGCCTCGCCAGACCCGTGGCCACGACGCTGCTCTCCGCGGTGATCTTCCTGTATTTGCTGTTTTCACCCGTCGGGCTGGTCGGTGGCATCAGCGCTTTGTTCTGGCCCGTCGTCCTGCTCCTCGCCCTGGGCAATGCCATCGTCTGGTGGCGTAGTCTGGGACGTCGGACTACAGTAGCGGGCTGACGCGTATGCGCTGGAATGCAGTCGCTTGTAGAGTAGCGGTGTCTGCCTTTTCGACGTACGAGATCCAAAGATGATGCCGCGCGCCACACCCACGACAAGACCGCAATGACCGGGCCACGAAAACCGCGCCTGCGCTTCTTCGAGCAGTTGCCATCGC
>CAZMEA010000366.1:0-2686 GCA_964565135.1 uncultured Woeseiaceae bacterium | reverse complement strand
AGAGATAAGAGATGTCCAGAAGAACACAGGCCCCCAAGCGCCAGATCCTGCCGGATCCGAAGTTCGGTAGCGAGCTGCTCGCAAAGTTCATGAACATGATCATGAATGACGGCAAAAAGTCCGTCGCCGAGCGTATTGTGTACGGCGCGCTGACACGTATCAGTGAGCGTGAGACCCACGAGGAAACAAAGGCCCTCGAGCTCCTGGAGACGGCGCTGGACAACGTCAAGCCTGTGGTCGAGGTCAAGTCGCGCCGCGTGGGTGGCGCTACCTACCAGGTGCCGATCGAGGTACGCCCTGCGCGTCGCCAGACCCTGGCCATGCGCTGGGTCATTGACGCCGCGCGTCGCCGCAGCGAAAAGTCGATGGCGCACCGGCTGGCCCACGAGCTGATGGACGCTGCGGAAAACCGCGGCGCAGCTGTCAAGAAGAAGGAAGACACGCACCGGATGGCAGAGGCCAACAAGGCCTTCTCGCATTACCGCTGGTAAGCGGCTTCCTGTTGGTTCATTCCCGTGGCACGCACCACCCCCATTGAGCGTTATCGCAACATCGGCATCATGGCGCACATCGATGCCGGGAAGACGACAACGACGGAGCGCGTGCTGTTTTACACCGGGGTCTCCCACAAAATCGGTGAGGTACACGACGGCGCAGCCGTAATGGACTGGATGGAGCAGGAGCAGGAGCGCGGCATTACGATCACGTCTGCAGCCACCACCTGCTTCTGGGAAGGCATGGATCGCCAGTTTGATCAGCACCGCATCAACATCATCGATACGCCGGGGCACGTCGACTTCACGATTGAAGTCGAGCGCAGCCTCCGCGTCCTGGACGGTGCGATCACCGTACTCAGCTCGGTCGATGGCGTAGAACCGCAGACCGAGACCGTCTGGCGCCAGGCCAACAAGTACAGCGTGCCGCGCATGATCTTCGTCAACAAGATGGATCGCATCGGCTCCGACTTCCTCTGGGTTGTCGAGCAGTCCCGCGAACGCCTCGGCGCAAACGTGGTGCCGATCCAGCTTCCCATCGGCGCCGAAGAAGAGTTTGCCGGGGTGGTGGACCTGATCAGCATGCGGGCCATCTACTGGGACGAGTCGAACATGGGCATGACCTACGATGCCCGTGAGATCCCGGAAGACATGGCCGACGACGCGCAAAGCTGGCGCGAAAAGATGATTGAAGCGGCCGCGGAGGCCGACGAAGAGCTGCTGGAGAAGTTTCTCGAGGACGGTGAGCTGTCCGACGACGAGATTCGCCGGGGGCTGCGCGCTCGCACACTGAGTAACGACCTGGTCGTTGCGATGTGCGGTTCCGCGTTCAAGAACAAGGGCGTGCAGGCGATGCTCGATGCCGTCATCGACTTCATGCCGTCACCGATCGACGTACCGCCGATTCGCGGAGTGCTCGACGATGACACAGAGGCCGAGCGTCACGCTGATGACGACGAGCCGTTTTCGGCGCTGGCATTCAAGATTGCGACCGATCCCTTCGTCGGCAACCTGACGTTTTTCCGCGTGTACTCGGGCGTGCTGAACTCCGGCGACACTGTGTTCAACCCGGTGAAGGGCAAGAAAGAACGCATTGGTCGTATTCTGCAAATGCACTCGAATGACCGTCAGGAGGTCAAGGAAGTTCGCGCAGGCGATATTGCGGCCGCTGTTGGTCTTAAGGATGTGACGACCGGTGACACGCTGACGCACCCGGACAATGTCGTGACGCTTGAGCGGATGGAGTTTCCTGACCCGGTTATCTCCGTCGCTGTCGAGCCGAAGACAAAGGCTGACCAGGAAAAGATGGGTATCGCCCTCGGCAAGCTGGCGAAGGAGGATCCGTCCTTCCGCGTGCATACCGACGAGGAGTCCGGCCAGACCATTATTTCGGGAATGGGCGAACTGCATCTCGAAATCATCGTCGACCGCATGAAGCGTGAATTCAAGGTGGAGGCCAACGTCGGCAAGCCACAGGTGGCGTATCGCGAAACGATCCGCAGCCAGGTCGAGCAGGAAAGCAAATTTGTTCGCCAGTCAGGTGGTCGTGGCCAGTACGGGCACGTTTACCTGCGTATCGAGCCGCAGGAGGCCGGTGCCGGCTACGAGTTCGTCAACCAGATCGTTGGCGGTGTCATTCCGAAGGAATACATCCCGGCTGTCGACAAGGGCATCCAGGAGCAGATGGAAAACGGCGTCATTGCGGGCTACCCGATGGTCGACGTTAAGGTAACCCTCTACGACGGTTCGTACCACGATGTCGATTCCAGCGAGATGGCGTTCAAGATCGCCGGATCGATGGGCTTTCGTGAAGGCGCAGGCAAGGCGACGCCCGTGCTGCTCGAGCCGATCATGAAGGTGGAAGTGGTTACGCCTGAGGATTACATGGGCGACGTGATGGGCGATATGAATCGCCGTCGCGGGTTGCCGCAGGGTATGGACGACACGCCGGCCGGGAAAGTCATCCGCGCCGAAGTGCCGTTGGCCGAGATGTTTGGGTACGCGACGGATCTGCGCTCCATGAGCCAGGGCCGCGCCGTCTACACGATGGAGTTTCTGAAGTACAACGAGGTGCCGAATAACGTCGCCGAAGTTGTGATGAAGAAAGCCAGTTAGAAGTTTTGATTACGACTGAGAGTAAGGGACATGTCCAAAGAGAAATTTGAGCGTACAAAGCCGCACGTGAACGTAGG
>CAZMEA010000365.1:0-2696 GCA_964565135.1 uncultured Woeseiaceae bacterium | reverse complement strand
GATCATTGCGCAGTTCGAGCAGTACGTGAAGCTCAACAAGAAGATCCCGCCGGAAATCCTTACCTCGCTGTCCGGTATCGACGAGGCCGGCCGCCTCGCCGACACGGTGGCGGCACACATGTCTCTCAAGCTGTCCGAGAAACAGCGCATTCTCGAGATTCGCGACGTCAAGGAACGACTTGAGCAGATCCTCGGCATCATCGAGGGCGAGATTGATGTGCTGCAAATCGAAAAGCGCATTCGCGGTCGCGTCAAACAGCAAATGGAGAAGAGCCAGCGCGAGTACTACCTCAATGAGCAGATGAAGGCGATTCAGAAAGAGCTCGGCGAGATGGAGGATGCGCCGAACGAACTCCAGGACCTGGAAGCGCGCATCGAGAAAGCCGGCATGCCGAAGGACGCCAAGGAGAAGGCGACTTCTGAGCTGAACAAACTGAAGCTGATGTCACCGATGTCGGCAGAGGCGACCGTCGTGCGGAACTACGTCGACTGGCTCGTCAAGGCGCCGTGGAAAAAGCGGAGCAAGGTCATTCGCGATCTGGCCCGGGCCGAGCGCGTGCTCGAGGAGGACCACTACGGCCTGGACAAGGTCAAGGAGCGAATCCTCGAGTATCTCGCCGTCCAGCAGCGCGTGAAACGCCTGAAAGGCCCGATCCTGTGCCTCGTCGGTCCGCCAGGTGTGGGCAAGACGTCGCTTGGCCAGAGCATCGCGCGTGCCACCAACCGGAAGTTCGTCCGTATGTCGCTTGGTGGCGTCAGGGACGAGGCCGAGATTCGTGGTCACCGTCGCACCTACATAGGCTCCATGCCGGGCAAGATCATCCAGAATTTGTCCAAGACCGGCGTGCGAAATCCGCTCTTCCTGCTCGACGAGATCGACAAGATGGCGATGGATTTCCGCGGTGACCCGTCGTCAGCACTGCTGGAGGTTCTCGACCCGGAGCAGAATTCGACGTTTGTCGATCACTACCTGGAAGTCGATTTCGATCTCTCGGATGTCATGTTTGTCTGCACCGCGAACAGCCTGAATATTCCGGCACCGCTGCTCGATCGGATGGAAGTGATCCGCATTCCGGGTTACACCGAGGACGAGAAGCTGAACATTGCGCAGCGCTACCTGATTCCCAAACAGATGAAGGAAAACGGGCTGAAGGAAGACGAGCTATCGATCTCGCGCGCCAGTGTCCTCGATGTTATCCAGCACTACACGCGTGAGGCTGGCGTTCGTAACCTCGAGCGCGAATTTTCGAAGCTGTGCCGCAAGGTGGTGAAGGAACTGCTGCTCAAGCCTCGCGACGGCACCGTTAAGGTATCGCCGAAGCAAATCGAAAAATATCTCGGTGTCCGCCGCTACCGCTACGGGAAGGCCGAGGACAACGATCAGGTCGGGCAGGTCACCGGGCTCGCCTGGACCGAGGTCGGAGGCGAGCTTCTGACTATCGAATCCGCTGTCGTACCCGGCAAAGGCAAGCTCACGCACACGGGTAAGCTTGGTGACGTGATGACGGAATCGATCCAGGCTGCCATGACGGTAGTCCGGAGCCGATCGAGCGTTCTCGGCATCGACGAGGAGTTTCACCAGAAGTTTGACGTCCACGTCCACGTGCCGGAGGGCGCAACGCCGAAGGACGGACCCAGCGCAGGTGTCGGAATGTGCACCGCTCTGGTTTCTGCCCTAACTGAAATTCCAGTGCGTAGCGACGTTGCAATGACCGGCGAAATCACGCTCCGCGGCGAAGTCTTGCCTATTGGCGGTCTGAAGGAAAAACTGCTCGCGGCACACAGGGGCGGCATCGAAAAGGTTTTGATCCCTCAGGATAACGAGAAGGACCTGGCCGAAATACCGAAGAACATCAAGGACAAACTGACGATTGTTCCAGTCAAATGGATTGACCAGGTGTTCGAGCATGCGCTCTCTCACATGCCGGTACCCGACTCAGGTGTCGACGCAGAAAAGGCCGAGGCAAAGCCCGCCGACGATCAGGCTACGAGTGAGACTGCTCGACCGCATTAAACGCTGAAACCCGCGTCACTACTGCATTTGTTGACGCTCCAAAAGGCGATTGGTATAAGCTACGCACGCTTTGACCAGTCGCCTTTTGCGTTTTGGTCGAAGCTTTATCGCGACGCTTGGGCTAATTCGTCGTTTAAATGCTAAGGGTCAGCAAACGTCCAGACGAAGAATAAGGGCGCACACGGAGATGCGGCGTTTATGCATCGTCGCATTGGAAAACAAACATTACTCGTAAAGGTGACTGCATGAACAAGGGAGAACTGATTGACGCGGTAGCTGCATCGGCCGGCCTGTCCAGAGCCGACGCAACGAAAGCCGTCGATGGTGTACTCGACAACGTTACGAATGCTCTGGCGGGCGGCAATTCCGTTTCGCTGGTGGGCTTTGGAACCTTCTCGGTCAAGCAGCGCGCTGCTCGCACCGGTCGCAATCCTCGGACGGGTGAACCCATCCAGATCGCGGCCAGCAAAGTACCGGGATTCAAGGCTGGCAAAGCCCTGAAGGATGCCGTAAACTAGCGCGCCCTTCGGCACGGGGGACCGCTCAAACCGCACAACCATGCGGCTTTGAGGGGATCTCCGGGCCAAACGCAGCTGCAGCCGCACCAGCGCAGCCCTGCTGCGAAAATCGGGTGCTTAGCTCAGCTGGTAGAGCATCGCCCTTACAAGGCGAGGGTCGGCGG
>CAZMEA010000364.1:0-2697 GCA_964565135.1 uncultured Woeseiaceae bacterium | reverse complement strand
ACGCCCTGATCGGAAACGTTGGCGTCGGCAAGGTTCATACCGTGCTCTGAGAGCATGTCACGAAGCCGCGGGATCGCACCTTCGAGAGCCTCCCGCGTCGCTGCATGGGCCGCATTGATCGTCAGGTTCACGCCGCGTTCGTCGACCGCGAGCTGCACCTGCAGTGGTCCGAGCTCAGCCGGGCTGAGACGCAGTTCGGCGGATTGAACGCCCCTTCCTGCCATCCAGACCACTCGCTCGTTCACGGCCGTCTGCCACGCGGGATCCAGCACCGGCACGTCGATCGAGAACTGCGCTGGCGCGGATGCAGATGTCAGGCTGGTCGGCTGGACAACCGGCTGCGGCGCCGTGATACCGGAGGCCACCGGGATCGGTGACTGCGTAGCGCTCACTGGCGTCGGTGCGCGTGACGCGACAATGTCGGTCGTCGCGAGTCCAAGGTCGAGGTTGTCGGTTGCCGCCGCTCCGGGCAGTACATTCAGCGAGACGCGCATGTCTGTCCCGTCGGCGAGCGGCTGTCGCGAGGCGGGTAGCGATACCGACTCAAGGCCTCGCGTGCCTGCTGGACGCGCGGGGGGCATCGGGCTCGACTCGAGCTCGACGGACATCAGATTCGCCAGGGCCGGCTGCGGACGAGCACCGGCCGGATCCATGATAGGACGCTGAACGCGATCGCCCCGAACGGTGCCAATGTCGGCCGGCGCGGTCGCGCTGGCTCGAAGCGGCGAGTTGACGTGTTTTCCAGCGTCGGTGGTCAACTGTTGGGCGAGTTCGATGACAGACCGGGACTCGTTCGGATTGGCGACTGGCGTCGGGGCTGACGCATTCGGCGTGTTTGCCGATACCTGTTGAGTCACTGCCGTAACCGCACGTTCTATGCCGGCAGCAACCGGCGTCCGCGGTTCAGCTCGGTCGGCGAGCTGACCCGGAACCGGGTTATTGAGTATCGGCAGGTCACCGGTGGTCGGCTGCCTGTCCACAGAGGTCGGAATGGCGACCGGCTCAGCCAGAGGAATCTTCAGGCCGGGTACATCCCGGTTCATGGTAGCGACTGTCGCCGCGCCCCCGGAACCCTTTATCGGATCCTGCAGCGGAACGGCGCTGACAGCCTCCGTCAGGATCGGCAGTGCGCCCTCTTCCGGCAATCCGGTCAACTCGGTGCCAATGATGATCGGCTGTGCGGTGCGCTGGTCCGGTGAAGCCCACCCTGCCAGATCGCCAGCGCCCAACGGAGTCTCCGATTCCGCCACCGGCAGAGCATTGCCGCCCGCCGGCAAACTGCTGCCGCCCGGCTCCGACTCACCGGCTGGCACCGAGGTTGCGTCTCCGCTTGCCTGCTCCTGATTCAGGACGCGCCGAAACGGCGGTCGTTCGGCTGTCAGGCCGCCGTCCTGCGGGGCTGCGAGGCCCTGTGGCTCTGTGGCGTTGACGGAGGTCGAAAGTGTGGCGCCGGGAAGAATCGGTCCGGTTGTAGGCTGCATGTGTTTGGTCTCGTCGCGGTTATGGCGGAACGTAAGCAGTAAGGAGCAAGTTCCGTGCCAGCTGTTCGAAGCGGATACCGGTACGGCGCAATCAGCGTTCCGGCTTGCCGAATGGCTGCTGCCGGGGCGCGGAATCATCCTGAACCCGTTGATCGCGACGGTCCTGAGCAAGTCGCTCTGCACCCTGGTAGCGGTCGACGGCACGGGACAGGGATTCCAGTCGCTGTCGCTTTGCCATCCACTGGCGACGGTGCTTCTCCCGCACCGCCTCGCCCTCATTCACAATCGCCTGCTGCGCGGCGACGGCCTGATCGAGTCGCTGCAGGAATCGGTTATGTTCCTGCCAGGCGGCCGCAGATGACCCACTCGGCACGACCGTCGTTGCGCGGTATTCACGGCGATAGGCGTCCAGCTCGGCTAGCTTCTCCGTTGCCGCGGTGAGCGCCTGCTGCGCCGCCCCGAGTCGTTTCGAGCACTCGCGTTCCTCGTGCTCTGCAACGGAGCGAATCGCCTCAATACGATCAGACCGTTTCATGAAGCTGCGTGCCACTCAACGCCGGATCCGGTGTGTCATCCGGTCGATCCTCGCTCGCCGACAGCAGTGCCTGCAGGGCGGCCTGACTTGCCGCGAAGTCCTCGCGCTGCTCATGTGACTGACGCAGGAAGTCCTCGATGGCGGGCCAGGTGGCGATTGCCTGATCGACAGCAGGATCGGAGCCCGTTTCATACGCACCTACCGCGATCAGATCGCGGTGGCGTTGATAGGTCGAGTAGATGCGACGGAAGCGGGTTATGTGCTCGCGATGCGCGTCATCGGTGATCGCATGCAGCGCTCGACTGACCGACGCTTCGATGTCGACGGCCGGATAAATTCCCGAGTCGGCAAGCTCACGAGACAGGACGATGTGACCGTCGAGAATAGCGCGGGCCGCATCTACGATCGGATCGTTCTGGTCATCGCCTTCCGCCAGAACGGTATACAGCCCGGTGATCGATCCGCCACCAACATCGCCATTGCCCGCGCGCTCGACGAGCTGCGGCAGCTTTGCAAACACCGATGGCGGATAGCCCTTCGTCGCGGGCGGCTCGCCAATGGCGAGCGCGATCTCGCGCTGCGCCTGGGCAAATCGCGTCAGCGAATCCATGAGTAGCAGGACATTCAGACCCTGATCGCGAAAGTACTCGGCTATGGCGGCAGACAGCCACGCGCCGTGCA
>CAZMEA010000363.1:0-2701 GCA_964565135.1 uncultured Woeseiaceae bacterium | reverse complement strand
CCCGCGTCGAGACGGCTGACCGCGAGCTGGATCTGTGTTTCGCCAACGACAAGCCGGAGCTCGCTCGGGCGCTGGTTCGGCAAAAGCTGGAGGCCGAACGACTGACCGCGCATCTTGACGGCAAGCTTGCCACGCTCGCCGACGACCTCGAGCGCAATAAAGCGAGCCTCGGCGAACAGCGCGCAACCCTGGAGAGCATTCGCCAGAAAGCCGACGTGTTCGCCGGTGAATCGGTAACGGACGAGCCCGCGGTCGACGGCCTGGGCGCGACTCGCGACTTCTCGATCACTGACGCCGATGTCGATATCGCCATGCTGCGGGAGCAGCAGCTGCGAGGTGCGTCATGAAGCGGCCTTCGTTCATGCAGGGTGTCGGCGTCGCAGGCGGACTTGCCTTCGCTGCTGCCGCCTTTGTCATTGCCCTCGGGCCGATTCTCGTCATCAGCACGCTCGGCAGATTGCTTATCCCCGCGCTGGCGCTCGCCTACATTCTCTATCTGCTCGGCCGCAGTCCTGAGCGGACCGGGCGAGTCACCGTTCTTGCCTTATGGGCGGTTCTGGCCATCGCCGCCTGGCTGTTCATTGCATCGTTCCCGGTCTACGTGCTGACACATGCGGCAGCCATCTGGCTCGTACGTTCGCTGTATTTCCACGGCGGCGTCCTGACGTCACTGCTCGATCTCGGCCTGACCGCCTTCGCCAGCGCATTCGCGACAGGCGTCTTTCTGCATACCGGCAGCGTGCTGCTGGCGACGTGGTGTTTCTTCCTGTCGCAGGCGGTGTTCGTCGGCATCCCGACGTCTTTCGCTCCCGGCAGGAAACGACAGCACCTGCCTGACGACTTTGACAGGGCGAGCCGACAGGCAGACGCGGCCCTCCGCCAGCTGATTGCTCGCCACTAACAACCCCGAATTCGAAGGAGACCATCATGAACACAAAACTTATCGCCTTAATTCTGTTCGCGCTGACCTTCGGCGCAGTCGCCTGGTACCCGAACCTCGACGCCAAGACCGTAGAGATCGTCGATCCGCTCGAACAGATCGACATACCCGTCAACGCAAACGGCCAGCCCGTCATCGACGTCGTCTTCGTGCTCGATACGACCGGCAGCATGTCCGGGCTGATCCAGACCGCCAAGGAAAAGATCTGGTCCATCGCGTCCACGATGGCAGCGGCGCAGCCGACGCCCGAGATTCGCATCGGCCTGGTGGGCTACCGCGATCGCGGCGATGCCTACGTGACAAAGACGATCGACCTGTCTGGCGATCTCGACTCGGTGTACGCCGCGCTGATGGACTTCCAGGCGGGCGGGGGCGGCGACACGCCGGAAAGCGTGAACCAGGCGCTGAATGACGCCGTCAACAAGATGTCGTGGAGTGACAAGGACCAGGCCTACCAGGTCATTTTCCTCGTCGGTGACGCACCGCCGCACATGGACTACCAGGACGAGATGCAGTACCCCGCGATCATCGCTGCCGCTCGCGAGCGTGGCATCGTCGTCAACGCGATTCAGTGCGGTGACATGGCAGGGACGATCGCGCCCTGGACGGCGATCGCCAGCCTCGGTAGCGGCACGTTCTTCCAGGTCGAGCAGGCAGGAAGTGCCGTCGCCTACACGACGCCGTTCGATGCCGAGCTTGCCGAGCTCTCAGCGCGACTCGACGCAACCCGCCTTTACTACGGTTCGGATACCGACAAGGAAGCAGCCGCCGCCAAGGTCGCTGCAACCGAGAAACTCAGCACGCTCGCATCGGACGAGGCGAGAGCCCGTCGGGCGGCCTTCAACGTGTCCGCCGCCGGCGAACGAAACCGTCTCGGCGAGAACGAGCTGGTCGATGCGATCTCAAAAGGCGAACTGGTGCTCGAGGACCTGGCCGTCGAGGAGCTGCCGGCCGCAATCGCCGCGATGTCGCCGGAAGAACAGCACGCACACGTGGCGCAGCTCGCCGACGAGCGGGCCGAGCTGCAGGGCCGTATGCGTGAGCTTGCGGAATCGCGTGAGGACTACATCCGCCAGAAGGTCGAAGAGGACGGCGGTGCTGAGGATTCCCTCGACCAGAAGCTCTACGAGGCGATCGCCGATCAGGCCCGGATCGTCGGGCTCGACTACGAGGACGGGCCCTCCTACTAGCGCTGTTCTGATGCTGGTATACCCGGGCAGGCCGCTTATCGGTCTGCCCGGTTTCGTCTGGGCGATTAAAAAGCCAATTTATTCAGTGGGTTGCGGAATCAGGCCCTGATCACACTTCGCGCCCCTTGATTTGACTGGACTGAGTCTAAATCTTAGAATTTCAGTAATTCCTGAAATTTGTCGAAACTCATGAACGTCTCACCCCTCAAGCAGGACTTCATACTCCATCTCGGCGAGATGGGCAGCCGCTGGGGCATCAACCGGACGGTCGGGCAGATCTATGCCCTTCTGTACGTGTCGGAAGAGCCCCTGAATGCCGATCAGATCGTCGATGCTCTGCAGTTCTCACGCTCGAACGTCAGCATGGGGTTGAAGGAATTGCAGTCCTGGCAACTCGTACGGTCGCAGCACCTGCCGAACGACCGGCGCGAGTACTTTAGTGCGCCCGAGGATATCTGGGAGATCTTTCGCGTTCTGATTGAGGAGCGTCGCAAACGTGAGATCGATCCGACGCTATCGATGCTTCGACAGTCGTTGATCAACGAGAACATCGCCGCTGAGGACGCGTTTA
>CAZMEA010000362.1:0-2709 GCA_964565135.1 uncultured Woeseiaceae bacterium | reverse complement strand
AGCGCAGCTTTGGCTATCAGCGGCTGCAGATCCTTGCCGCGTTCGTTAACGGCATCACGCTCATCGGTATTGTCGTGTGGATCCTGATCGAGGCCATCAGGCGCTTTCTGTCGCCCCCGGAAGTGCTGGGCGAGACGATGCTGTGGGTGGCCGTGGCGGGGCTGTTCGTAAACCTGGCGTCCTTCGCAATTCTGCACGGCGGCGATCGTGACAACCTGAACATGCGCGGGGCCGCGCTGCACGTACTGAGCGATCTGTTGGGTTCAGTGGCGGCGATAGCTGCCGCATTGATCATTATCTACACGGGCTGGATGCCGATCGATCCGATCCTGTCGGTCATCGTTGCATTGCTGATTCTGCGCAGCGCTATATTCGTCGTCCGCCGCAGCGCCCACATCTTGCTGGAAGGCGCGCCTGATTGGCTGAACGTCGACGACATGCGCGCCCGACTTACAGGCGATGTGCAGGGTGTATGCGATATCCATCATGTACATGTCTGGGGACTGACGCAGGAGCACCTGATTCTCACCATGCACGTGGTGCTCGACGACGCGGTCGAGCGACAAACGGAAACGGTCCGCGCCATCAAGCGCATTCTCGCCGACGAATATCGAATCGCACACTCGACCATCGAGGTGGAAGTCGGGGGCTGCGCCGATGCTCACTAGGCGCTGATTCAGCCCAGTTCAGCGATCGTCAGGATGGACAATGCCGATGTACGGCAAGGTCCGATCATGCTCGGCGTAGTCGAGTCCGTATCCGACCACCCATTCGTCAGGAATCGTAAAGCCGATATAGTCGATCTCGACATCGACCTCCGCACGCACCGGCTTGTGCAACAGTGAACAGCAACGGACAGACGCAGGGCGATGCGATTCCATGACGCCCATCAGATAGCTCAGTGTGTGCCCGGTATCGACTATATCCTCGACGATAATAACGTGGCGACCCTCGATAGGCCCGCGCACGTCCATCAACAGTCGAACGGCTCCTGAGCGGACCGAGCGATTGCCGTAACTGGACACCGCAATGAACTCGATTGTTCGCGGAATCGTCAGCCGGCGCGACAGGTCCGCGAGAAAAATGAAAGAGCCCTTCAGGACACCGATAAGGACGACGTCACCCTTGTCGCGATAATCGTCCGAGATCTGTGCGGCAAGTTCGCTGACCCGCTGGGCAATCTCTTCCTCGCTGATCATGACTTCGGGTACGTGCTTGCCCACAATCTTGCTCCGGCTCTCGTGCAGAGCCACCATGCTAGAGTCAGCCCGCCGACCGACGCAAGCGCATTGCGGTAAGGCAGGGCGGCTGCGGGTTTACTGCAGCGCAAAGCCCATACGTGACAGGATTCGCGAGCCCTGCTGGTAGTCGTCCTTGTCCGCGTAGGTGTAGACCACGTCAAAACGACCGACGCCCTTGCGAAACCAGTCGACCTGAAGGGGCGCATCGGCCTCCGAAATACCTGCTTCGATGCGCTGGACAAACGCCTGGGCGCGATACGGTTCCCCGAAGCTGATGAGTACGGTTTTCCCGAGCGCGGAATAGCGGCTGAGTTCCGTCGGCCGCACGAGACGGTCGCCCAGCACATAATCGAGGTGTCGGTAGATATACGCGCTGTACCACGCTGCTCCGCTCGGTATACGCGTCGCGCCCGGGGCTATACGACCGGGCCCGTAATTGTACGCGGCAAGCGCGAGGTGCAGGTCGCCATCGTAGCGGCCAAGTAGCTCCCTGAGGTAGCGAGCCCCGGCGTCGATGTTCGTGCAGGGATCGTAAAGATTGGACAAGCGATAGATACCCAGATGCTTCGCGGTACCGGGCCACTGGATCTGCATGACGCCGTGCGCATTGGCACGGGAACGAGCGTCGGCATCAAAGTCGCTCTCGCCGCGGGCAACGGCAAGCAGCAGTGTTTCGGGCAGGTCGTGAGTATGCGCCGCTATTCGAAAGCAGCGAGCGTGGGGAAAGTTCAGGCGTGGTGACACGTCCGTGTCGTTCTGCCAGTAGTCGCGCCATTCCGCGCGGGTCTGTTCGCTCGACGGCGCGTCCTCCACATTCGCCGCGGCCGAGCTTGCCAATACCAGCAGGCAGAGGGCTAGGGGACTTCTCACGGCCGGTCGGCGCCGAGATCGAGGCCGGTTGCGGCCGATATTCGCGCGAGGTTTGTGTCGAGTTCGGCCTGGTCGGCATAGGCAAAGGCAACCTCGTAGACGCCGGTCTGGATCTGCATGACGCGATAGTCGAGTCCCGTAACGCTTTCGAGCCGGCTGACGAATCCGTCCGCGGCGATGCGGCTGCGAAACGGCGTCCAGATCGTGTGCCACGTCTCGGTGGGGGCAGCAGCGGGAACACCGTCATCCATCGTTACCAGCTCGGGCGGTGGTTGCTCCGGTTCCAGTGGTCCCTGATCGGCATCCGTGGAGGTGTCCGGATTCTCGGTCACGTCGCCTGCAGATTCGGCCGCCGCAGCAGCGACTTCGGCGTCTGCCGGTGGTGAAAGCACGGTCTCGACGTCCAGGCCTTCCGTCGCCTTCTGTTTTGCCTTCAGTTTTTGCACGGCGACGTCGTAACGGTCCGAATCGTCCTCGTCGCCCGTCAGATGAAAGTCTGGCCAGCCGATCAGAAACATAAGCGCCGACACGGATGCGGCGGAGCCAAGACAAAAGCCCAACAGTCTGTACATTCGCTGTTTCCTCCCGCTGTCCGTCA
>CAZMEA010000361.1:0-2724 GCA_964565135.1 uncultured Woeseiaceae bacterium | reverse complement strand
GCGATCTTGCCGATCTGGTTGGTGCGAACGCCCTGGCTCAGGTTCACGCTGATCGTCTCACCGACGTTGGCGCCAACCTGGAAGGTTGCCGTGCCGAATGTGCCGTCGAGAACTTTCAGGCCGTTGAACGAAGTCTGCGAAGCGATACGGTCGATCTCTTCGAGACGCTGCTGTACTTCAGCATCCAGTGCAGCGCGGTCCGAAGCCGAATTCGTCGCGTTGGCTGACTGAATGGCCAGCTCGCGAATACGCTGCAGGTTGTTGGCCAGCTCACCGAGAACCGACTCGGTTGTCTGTGCCAGCGAGATACCGTCGTTCGCGTTTCGAGCAGCCTGGTTCAGGCCTCGAATCTGCGTGGTGAAGCGCTCGGCGATTGCGAGACCTGCCGCATCGTCCTTGGCGCTGTTTACTCGCAAGCCCGAAGACAGTCGTTGAAGTGACTGATTCAGCAAGCCTTGCGAACGTGTCAAATTACGTTGCGCGTTCAACGAAGCAACGTTTGTATTGATCGTCTGTGCCATGTCTAACTCCTAAGTGATAAACCCGGTCCGCATGTTGCTTCCGGAGAATGCGTTACAACGAAAAGACAATGCGTCGCTCGTTGCGCCGTCCCAAGGGTTATCGGAGCTTCGAAAAAGAACTTTAGGCAGATTTGTGCAGATTTTTTGAACACCGGTCTGATGCGTTTTCGATGTTTGGAAAATCTTTAGGGCGTGCTGGCTGGAATGTGAACCAGTTCCACATTCAGTCATCGTGCCGAGGAGTGGCTAGAGGAACTGGAACAATGACAGGCGTTGCGTGAGAACGAAACTCTGCTGGGAGGCTTCCAGAATAGCGCTTTGCTGCGAAAGTCGTGACAGCGCCTCTGCGTAGTCGAGATCTTCTATTTCCGAGATCGCCTGCTCGGTCAACAGCGCGGCGCCACCATTGCTGTCGACCTGGCTCTCAATAGCATTAAGCCGAATACCAATCTCGGTACGGACGCTGCCAATGCGGTCCAGCGCAAGGTCGAGTTCCTGCAAGCCGTTGTTCAACGTGGTGATCAGCTGGGCGTTGCCAACGCTGCCGGCAGGCCTGGCCTCGAGTGCGTTTGCCATGCGAGAGACTGTTTCGAAGGCGCTCTGAAAGCCGCTCGGCTCAACCGCGAACTCGTCCCCGGCTTCTGCTCCTCCCTCAATGGTGACGGAGATGCCGCGGAACTGTATCGCTTCGCCGCTTGTATACGGTCCGGTCGATACCACTGCATTAGAGGCGTCCAGTACCTCGTAAGTATCTGGCGCGACAAACCGCACGGTGTACGGTGCCTGGTCATAGAGGCTCGAGTCGAGCAATGCCGTTGTCTTGACGATTCCGGTTCCGGTATTCGCCGTGTCTGCGTCGACCCGGAATACGCCGTTGCCGTTCCTTATATTAAAGAATACGTCGCTACCGGCATCGCCGTCGTAAATCTGGCGCGCATCGCCAATCTGAATCAGACGTTTTCCATCGTCGCCGTTGTAGACGAAGCTGTTGTTCGTCACGGAGACCGGCTCGGTACCGTCTACGCTACCGGCGAACAGGTAACGGCCCTTGCCGTCCTTCTGATTCGCGATTTGCACAAGTTCAGTCACGCGTTCTGACATTTCGAGGCCGATTTGCGCGCGCGACTCCGGCGTCTCGGTGCTGTTCAGAGCCTGCAAAGTAAGCTCACGAATGCGTTGCAGGGAATTGGTTACCGACGACAATGCCGTTTCTTCGTACTCGAGCCGCGTCTTGGCCAGGTTCGCGTTGCGATCGAACTGCGCAAGCCGCGCCAGGGATTCGCGAAATCCGAGGGTCGCCGCTGCACCAAGCGGATCGTCCGATGCCTTCAATATGCGACGGCCGGAAGTAACCTGAAGCTGTGTGTTGCTCAGATCGCTTTGCAGGCGCTGCATGGCGCGCACGCCCTGCAAGAAATTACTGAGTGTCGACGTACGCACCAGCTATCTCCTGACCGCGCCGAGGAGGGTGTCGAACAGCGTGTTCGTCACTGCAATTATCTGCGCAGCCGCCTCGTACGCCTGTTGAAAGCGGATGAGTTCGGCCGCTTCCTCATCAAGATTCACCCCGGACTTCGAAGCGATATCGGCCTCAACATTGTCGAGAAGTATCGTCTGCGCACTGAGGTTGGAACGAATCTGGCTGACGCTGTTGCCAACGTCGGCAACCAGGCCCGCGTAGTTGTCACCTACGGATACGAGGCCGCCGTCGAGTATTCCCCGAGTCTGCAAGCCGCCGAGCAACAATGCGTTACGGTTATCGCCGGTGGCGCCGGTGTTCGCCTCCAGGGTGAATTGATCACCCGCCACCGGTACCCCGGTAATCGAGAACTGGCTCCCGTTAACGACGATCGGATCACCGCTCGTGTAGGCGAAGGATCCAGCGCCGTTAATGCTGTAGGTGGTCGGTGACAGGAATTCGATGGTTGCGGTTGTCAGCAACCCGGGGTCGTCGCCATCGACGATAGCCGTCGCGCTGATCGCCGCGTTGCCGATGTTGCCGGCCCCTACCCTCGTCCGCGTGGGAAACGCCGCCGCAAATTCTCGGGGGTCGCTTACATTGAGCTCGATGCCGGAGGCGGCACCGCGGGTTGCCAGAATCATGATCTGATCGCCCGCTGCAGGCGCACCGCTAACGACAATCTCCAAACCGTCCGCGATAAAGGGATCCAGTGCGGTCCCGGTACCGGTCATGGGCACGCTC
>CAZMEA010000360.1:0-2741 GCA_964565135.1 uncultured Woeseiaceae bacterium | reverse complement strand
GATTCTCAACTTACTGTTGCGGCGGATTCATGTATTCCTTGAATCCGAATTTCTTATCGCTCTGCTTGCCACCTTCGACGAGCTTGTCGATAGCCTGCTCTTCCAGCACGACCGGTTCAATCTGCTGTAACAGCTGTGGATTGGACAGGTAACTCTGCACCATCTCGTCCGCATCCTCATACCCGGCGCACATTTCCTCAACATGCTCGCGCACGCGATCCGAATCGACGGTGAGCTCCTGGTCGGTGATGAACTGACGGAGGAGCAGCCCCAGCCGAACGCGACGCTCCGCACCTTCGACAAAATTTTCTCGCGGTGGTGCCTTGTCGTGATCGTCGATACCGAGCTGACGCATCATTTCGTGCTGCATGTTGTGCGCCTCCTGATCGACGAGGGCCTTTGGCACGTCGATGGGATTCGCCTCGAGCAAACCGTTGATCGCCTGTTCCTTGACGTCGTTGCGGATCTTCTGGCGCGCCTCGCGTTCCATGTTTTCGCCGACTTCGATCATCAGCTGATCGACACCACCCTCGGTAACACCAAAGGCCTCGGCGAAATCGTCATCCAGCGGCGGAAGCTCCTGCTCCTGGACCTTGTGAACCGTGACAGCGAAGTCGACCTTCTTACCCTGCAGGTCCGCTGCGTGATAGTCCTTGGGAAACTTGACCTTGAAGCTCGTTTCATCGCCGGCCGAAACGCCCGTCAGACCCTTCTCGAAGTCGGGCAGCATCTGGCCCTGCCCGAGGACGACCGGGATTTCGTTACCGGTACCGCCCTGAATGGCCTCGCCGGCGAGCTTGCCTTCAAAGTCCACGATGACCTGGTCACCTTCGGCGCTCTTGCGATCGACATCCACCCAGGTGGCCTTCTGCTTACGCAGGTTCTCGATCATGTCGTTCTTGTCGCCGTCTGTGATCTCGACGTCCGGCCTCTGCACCTTGATCTTGTCGAGGCCTTTGAGCTCGACCTCGGGAAGCACCTCGAACGTGGCGACGTAGGCAAAGTCGGATGTGTTCTCAGAAGGGACCGCCTCGATCGTCGGACCGCCGGCGGGGTTCAGCTTCTCCTGAATGACGGCGTCCGTGTAGGACTTCTGCATAAGGTCCGACAGCACCTCCTGCCGGATCTGTGCGCCGTAGTGCTGTTTGACGACCTTGGGCGGTATCTTGCCCGGACGAAAGCCCTTGATCTTGGCGGTGCGACCCACTCGCTTCAGGCGAGACTCCACTTCCCTGTCGATGCGCTCGGCGGGCAGTTCCACCCGCATGCGGCGCTCGAGGCCGCTGGTCGATTCGACGGTGACCATCATGATTCTGTTACCTGCTCTTTCCTGCGACGCGATGCGGATGCCGCGCCGTCTCTGTTAGTTAAATGAAATCAGCTGTTTACGCCCAAGCCAGCGTGGTGCGAAAGGAGAGACTCGAACTCTCACGGGTTACCCCACAGGAACCTAAATCCTGCGCGTCTACCAATTCCGCCACTTTCGCACGTCAGGACTGGCGCCGGGAAAGGTTACCCGACCGATAAGTATACCAGTGTATCCGGGTGTGAAACCCGGTTTTCAAGTCCGGGCGGCGACTCGATGTCCACAACCGATCGATACAAAGTATCAGTCCGCGATCATGACCCGTCGGGGCAGGCATCCGTGCGACATACCGGGCAGTACGCAAGGCGTGATCCGGGTCTGCACCGCATTTGTGCAGCCCGCCATGCCCCCTATAATCAACGTCTTGGACAACTCCTGAACGTTGTTACCGCGAAGCCCTCGCCCAGCCCATTCCGGGTGGCAGATGGGCGGTCGGGACGCAGCGTGAGTACACGACGCTGATGCCGACCAGGGACGATCGACACAAGATCTATCAGCTGATTTACGTCAGTGGCGCAACGCTGCCCATGTCAGGGCCAGATCTTCGATCATTGGCGAACAAGTCCGCGCTCAGCAATGAGCAACTGGGCATCACCGGCCTGCTGCTCTATCACGAACAGCGCTTTATGCAGTTTCTCGAAGGCGATGTTTTTAGTGTCGGCGGCAAGTTCGAGGTCATCCGCAACGATCCGCGACATCACGGCGTCTACGTGCTTCGCCGTCGCTTCGTCGTGCAGCGGCAGTTCCCCGACTGGTCGATGCGACTCGCGGAGCCCGACGAGATCAGCGAACGCAGCAGTGAGATCTATGACCGCCTCTTCAATGGCGCGGACGTCGACGTGCCGCTGCGCCAGGATGCCGCCGAGACCTGGGCGATTCTGAACGCCTTTCATTACAGCTGAAGAGGCTCGCAAAAGTTGTCTCGAAAAGAGGTGTCAGGTTTGTTTTTTCTCTTTTAAGAGAGAAAAAATAAATCTGACACCATTTTTAACGAGAGGCGTTTAGGGAATTGGTGGGCCCCCGGGGACTCGAACCCCGAACCAATGGATTAAGAGTCCACTGCTCTACCAATTGAGCTAGAGGCCCAATCCGCCCACTTGATCGAGCAAGCGGGAAGAGGGTTGCCGCGGATTGATCTTTTGGGAGCGGAGCCTTCGAACGAAGGATTCCACTCAATCAACCTGCCTGCGGCACTTTCAGACTTTGAAGATCTGGCCAGACCCGAACCTTTCAAAGTCGCTAATAAACATCATCTGCAATCGGAGTCTGTCCTCGTTCGACATCGAGGAAGTGGCCAAACCTTGCCTACTGATCTACCTACTAAAGATCAATCCGCAATCATCACGCAGCTTCGTTCGACGCCGCGGTATTAATT
>CAZMEA010000359.1:0-2745 GCA_964565135.1 uncultured Woeseiaceae bacterium | reverse complement strand
TAACCATCGAACCGTTCGAGCGTGGCTACGGCCACACGCTGGGAAATGCTCTGCGACGCATCCTCCTGTCGTCGATGCCGGGTGCGGCTATTGTCGAGGCAGAGATCGAGGGCGTATTGCACGAGTACACCAGTATCGAAGGTGTTACCGAAGATGTTGTCGACATTCTGCTGAATCTGAAGCAGGTCGCTGTGCGTATGCACAGCCGCGACACCGCCGAGCTCCGCGTCTCCAAGCGTGGTCCCGGTCAGGTGACGGGTGCCGACATTCAGCTGGACCATGACGTCGAGGTCATGAATCCTGACATTGTCATTGCCAACCTGACCAAGGACGGCGAGCTGAACATGGTCCTCAAGGTTGAGCGCGGTCGCGGATACCGTCCGGCGACACAGCGTCCGGCATTCGAGGAGCAGTCCGGCCCCATCGGTCGTCTGCAGCTCGACGCATCGTTCAGCCCGGTACATCGGGTGACCTACGACGTTGAAGCAGCACGTGTTGAGCAGCGAACCGACCTCGATAAGCTGATCATCGACATTGAGACGAACGGCACGATCGATCCGGAAGAAGCCATCCGCCGCGCCGGCAGCATCCTCAAGGATCAGCTGTCCGTCTTTGTTGACCTGCAGGGTCAGGAAGAAGGCGCCGGCGCCGCTGCCGACAACCAGGTTGATCCCATTCTGCTGCGCCCGGTCGATGAGCTGGAGCTTACCGTCCGGTCGGCGAACTGCCTGAAAGCCGAGAACATCATGTACATTGGCGATCTCGTGCAGCGCACCGAAGTCGAGCTGCTTCGAACGCCGAACCTCGGCAAGAAGTCGCTCACGGAGATCAAGGAAGTGCTGGAAGGACACGGTCTCGGACTCGGTATGCGCCTCGAGAACTGGCCGCCGCCGAGCCTGCGTCCAGAGCACGAAATTTAATCGATATCTGAGGTGGTCCGCATGCGCGGGCTTCCTTTGGAAAGGCTAGAACCATGCGTCATAGAAAATCGGGTCGAAAGCTCGGCCGCAACAGCTCGCACCGTAAGGCGATGTTCCGCAACATGGCGGCATCCTTGCTGCGTCACGAAACGATCAAGACCACCTTGCCCAAGGCCAAGGAGCTGCGCCGGGTCGTAGAGCCGCTGATCACCCTCGCCAAGGAAGACGGCGTTGCTAACCGGCGGCTGGCATTCAATCGACTGCGTGACAAGGAAGTGGTGGGCAAGCTGTTCAGCGACCTCGGTCCGCGGTTCAAGGAACGACCGGGCGGTTACCTGCGCATTTTGAAGATGGGCCCACGCCCGGGTGACGCAGCGCCGATGGCGCTCGTGATGCTGGTTGACGGACCAGCCGGTGACGCTGACGCGAACGAATAAGGCTCTGTCTCAGAGTCTCGAAAAGCCCGCTTTATGCGGGCTTTTTTTGTGCTGCTGTGCCGGTTAGTTCAGTTCCGACCAGCGCAGTTGAAACTCGAGTTCCTCCACCCCGTCCGAGCGTTCATGCTCGATAGTAAATGTGGCTCGCGCCGGCACATAGATTCGCTCGCCGGCAACCTGAATCTCGAAGGGCTGGCCCGACTTCATGCAGTCGACCAGGCGTTCGAGTTTGCGGATGTTGTCGCCGTTCGAGTATTGCTTCTCGACGTCACGATCAGTGTCAGACATAAGAGGCTCCCGGGATCCGAGAGCACAGTCTGCATTCCTCGCGTTACCGGATCGTGATGAGAAGGTGTCGGTTTTTCGCGGCTTTTATGACTCTCGCAAAGTCTTGAGGCCGAGTAACAGGCCGGCACCGACAAGAAAAGCACCGCCAACGCGATCCAGGACTGCAGAAGCTTTGCCGCGCATTCTCCTCGCGAGGTAGTCCGCTCCGGCACCGTAGCTGATCAGGAACAGTCCATCGATAACCAGGTATGTCACTGACAGGATGAAGAACTGCGTGGCGAACGGCAGTTCGGGACGGATGAATTGCGGGAACAGCGCAGCAAAGAACACCACGGCTTTGGGGTTGGCCGCCGAGGTCAGAAAGCCCTGCAGCCATAGCTCGCGCACGGATTTCCGGGCTCGAGTGCTATACGTACCGGTGTTCGCGGCGGCACGCCGCCACATCTGAATACCCATCCATATCAGGTAGGCGGCGCCGGCCCACTTGATCACGGCCAGCGCATTCTGCGACGCGACCAGGAACGCGGCGAGCCCAAATCCTGCTGCCAGCATCTGCAGGGCATTCGCAGTGAGGTCGCCGGCGGCGGTCGCAATCGAGCGATTCAGGCCGTTCGACATGCTGTTGGACAGCATCAGCAAATGGCTGGGACCCGGCGTCGCCATGAACGCCAGAACGGTGGCTACGTATAGCGTCCAGTCAGTCAGCGCCACGGTGGATCATGTCGCCGGCTGGCTGTCCGGCGCGTCTGCGCTGTCGCCCTTGCTTTTGTTCGCCATCAGCTTGTCGATCATGTGGCCAACGTATTCGGGAGAGTGGGATTTCCGTGCGATCAGCGTGTACACCACAGGGACAACGATCAGGGTCAGCACCATCGAGAATGTAACGCCGAAGAAGACCACTGCGCCAATCGATTGTCTCGACAGGGCGCCCGCCCCGGACGCTATCACCAGCGGTACGGCGCCGAACGCGGTACACATGCTGGTCATCAATACTGGCCGCAGTCGGGTCGTTGCAGACTCGATAATTGCCTCGCCAAACTCGACGCCGCGGTCACGGAGCTGATTTGCGAACTCGACGATGAGGATGCCGTTCTTTGCGG
>CAZMEA010000358.1:0-2757 GCA_964565135.1 uncultured Woeseiaceae bacterium | reverse complement strand
AGTCCCGCGTGCCCGGGGCAAGCGGCCAGCCGCACAAGACGATGCACGGCGGCGGCCATTTCCTGCAGGAAGACTGCGGGCCGGAGCTGGCCAACGCGATGATCCGGTTCTGCAGCACAGAGGATGCCTCGCTGTAATGCAGACGGTCAGCGTGGGCCGCAGCGGGCTCGTATCATCGCGGTTGATCTACGGTTGCATGCGTATGCTGGGCGACGGCACATCGGCCGATGTCGCTCGCGGCAAGGCAGCGGTGCATGCCGCAGTCGATGCCGGTTATACCCACTTCGACCATTCGGACATTTACGCGGGTGGCGGGTGCGAAGCCGCCTTCGGCGAGCTGCTGCGGGAAACGCCCGGTTTGCGCGATCAGATTCTGATCACGACGAAGTGCGGCATCCGCTTCGCTGGGGAAAACGGCGCGCCGAAGCGCTACGACTTTTCGAAGCAGCACATCGTCAGCAGCGTCGAAGGGTCACTCGAGCGGTTGGGGATAGAGCAAATCGACATACTGCTTCTGCATCGGCCGGACTACCTGATGAATCCTCAGGAAATCGCGGAGGCTTTCGACGAATTGCGTTCAGCCGGCAAGGTCGCCAACTTTGGCGTCAGTAATTTCTCGCCGGCGGATATATCCCTGCTGCAGTCCTTTGTCGATGTATCGCTGATCGCTAACCAGGTCGAGATCAATCTCCACCACATCGATCCCGTGGAGAACGGTACGCTCAACTACTGCATGGAACACGACATCGCAGTGCAGGCCTGGTCGCCGCTCGCCGGCCTGGTGTTTCCTGCCTGGGGCAATACCTTCAGTGAAACACAGGCCGAACGGCTGCGCGTCGAGGCAGAGCGACAGGCAGCGGCGTACGGCGTTGATGTCTCCCTGATCGCGCTTGCGTGGGTACTCCGGCTGCCGGCGCGCGTCGCGCCGGTCGTCGGTTCCACACATCCGGACCGGATTCGCGACGCGACCCGCGCGCTCGATGTGCCCTACTCTCGCTCAGACTGGTATCGCCTTCTGGAAGCGAGAAACGGCACCGAAGTCCCGTAGCCCGGCGCAACCCGCGTCCGACGAGGTCATCATGCCCGCTCGGCCGTGGGTTTGGGGGCCCAGCCAAGCGTTTCCCAAAGGTTCGTGTGCTCCGGCTGTGCATTGAGGGGACTGGCTCCTAAGGCGCGACGGGTGTAGCCGCACGCGGAGACCGCCTGCTCAACTTCGTTGACGAGGTTCTGGCGAAACGCGGCTGTCGAAAAGGTGGCCGCGTGGTTGCTGATAGCGACCGGGTCGAAGCTGCCCTCAACCTGTTCGAACTCGCGTACGGCATCGATGATGCTGTCAGGCCGCTGCTTGTTGAAAAAGACACCGGTGGCCGGTCGCTCGGATGCATCGTCAATGCCGATGACCGTTTCCATCGCGCCGCCGGATCGAAAGGCGATGACCGGTGTGCCAGTTGCCTGTGCCTCTACCGGCACGATGCCAAAGTCTTCCTCCGACGGGAACAGGAAAGCACGCGCGCCGGACAGGTAATCCCGGACCACCTCCGGCGGCTGAAAGCCGACGAATTCGATGTTTGGACCTGCCTTTGATTTGAGCTTCGCCATCTCCGGTCCGTCGCCGACCATAATGAGCCGCTTGTCCGGCATCTGCGTGAACGCATCCACGACCAGATCAAGACGCTTGAAAGGAACGAAGCGGCCGGCGGCGACGTAGTAGTCGGACTTTTGCTCGCACAGCTCGAATAACTCGGTTTCGACCGGCGGGAACAACACCGACGAATCGCGACGATAGAATTTGTTGATTCGCGCCTGCACGAATTTCGAGTTGGCAATGAAATGATCAACCGTGTTGCTCGATCGTGCGTCCCAGGTGCGGATCCTGTGTAGCTGCTGGCGAACGAACCAGGACAGAGGCCCGCGTTCGAGCCGGCATTCCCGCAGGTACTCGTGGTAATGATCCCACGCGTAGCGCATCGGCGAATGGCAATAGCACACGTGCACCTGGTTCGGTCCCGTCAGAACGCCTTTGGCGACGCAATAGCTGCTCGAGATCACAAGGTCGTAGCTACTGAGATCGAACTGCTCAATGGCGAACGGCATCAGGAAGAGCAGTTTGCGATAGATTTTGTGAATGAACGGTATCTTCTGCAGAAAGCTTGTCTTCGGCGTCTTGCCGCGCAGGAAACCTCGCTGGTCTTCGGGCACCCGATCTATGAGGCTGAAAACATCCGCCTGCGGGTAACAGTCGATGATGTGCTCGAGCACGCGCTCGGCGCCGCCGTAGATGACACACCAGTCATGAATGATGGCGACCCGCGGTCGCCGTTTGCTGAACTTATACACGTGCGACATTACCTGTCTCCCTGTAACGTGATTTGGAGGGTCCAGCCGAGGATTCGATGACACTCAGTGCCTCGCTGGGTATGCCTGTCCTGTTTTCTTCGTTGCCCCGAGCACGTCCGATTCGTCCACTCCGCTGCAGATCAAAAAACTCGCCTTCGAGAGAAAAGACGCCAGCGGGCGTGATGACCGCATCCCTGAGCATGACGTTTGCGCCAATGATTGTGTTGGGCAGTACGGTCACGTTCCGCAGGTGTACGCCCTTGCGGACAATGCATCCATTGCCGATGACGCAGTCACCGTCCAGCACGGCCCGGTTCTCGACGCTGCAGTGTTTGCCGATCACCACGGAGCGACCAATCCTGGCGCTCCGGCTGATTGACGTTCCCCAGTCCATAACCGCACCGTCGGCCCGGCGTCGGC
>CAZMEA010000357.1:0-2761 GCA_964565135.1 uncultured Woeseiaceae bacterium | reverse complement strand
GTCGGCCGTTTCACGATGCAAATGGGCAGCAATCGATTTGTCGCGCGGCATATCTTTCGCAACACCCTGCAATCCCACACCGGCGCCAACGTCATCTGGTCACAATCCGACGGACCACGCCTGCAGTTCTTCCTGACGAATCCGGTCATACGACGGCCAGCCGACTCTGACGGGCTGCGCGACAACGACGTGAAACTGGACGAAGACTCACGGACGCTATTCTGGGGCGCCCATCTCGATCAATTCGAGTTCGGTGGCCACGACGCGGCGGTCTATGTGTTCGGCATCGACGACAGCGATTCGTCCGAGCGGCCGACGCTCAATCGAAACTATGTCACGACAGGTTTTCGGCTGCTGGGAGAACAGAACGACTGGTACTGGGAGGTCGAGGGTGCCTATCAGTTCGGCAGCGTGCGGGATTCGGCCTCGGCAGTCGATGTGAACGACCTCGATCACCGAGCCTGGCTGTTACACGCAGACATCGGCCGACGTCTAAACGGCGCGTGGAATCCGGTGCTGGAACTAAGATTCGACTACGCCAGCGGCGATGACCGACCTGGCGATGACTCGAACGAACGATTTGACAGCCTGTTCGGACCCTTGCGGTTCGACTACGGCCCAACGAGCATCTACAACCTGGTTCGCCGGGAAAACAGCAATACGACAGGGCTTTATCTGACGGTGACGCCGCGTGAAAGAACCGCATGGATGACGGGTTACCGTGCAGCGTGGCTGGCCAGCGATCGGGACAGGCTGCGCGGCAGCGGACTGCGAGATCCCTCAGGGCAGTCGGGCGATTTTCTTGGTCATCAGATCGAAACGCGATTCCGTTGGGAGTTCATCCCGGACAGTGTGCGTGTCGAGTTCGGCGGCGCGCTTCTGTTCAAAGGCGAGCTCCTGGAAGATGCACCCGCCGCACCTGCCGCTGACAACACTGTGTATCTCTATACGCAGGTAACGACGCTCTTCTAAGGTGTCCTGTCGCTCGATACTCGGCGAACATTAAGCAGGATACTGCCTTTCGACCGAAGATTGATTCCAAGGTCGAGCGTTGGTTCCACGTCGGACACCGCGCGCATCTCGAAGCGAGGTACGAGTAGCGCCAGATTGATCTTCATCTCCAGCATGGCGAAGTATTCGCCGATGCAACGCCGCGGACCGAGCGAGAACGGGATGAAGGCAGCCTCCTGCTCTGTATCGAAGTTTTTCGCACTGAATCGTTCAGGGTCGAACTCGTCAGGTCGTTCCCAGAAATCTTCCGTGCGGTGCAGGATGTAAGGCGACATGTAGAGATCGGTACCTTCAGCGACGTCGAAGTCGCCGATGTCTGTGTCTTCCAGAGCCCGCCGCGAAAACACCCAGCCTGGCGGATACAAACGCATGGTCTCGTTGATGACCTGCTCGAGATAGGTAAGCTCGCTTAAAGACTCGCTCGACAGTGACGCAGTGTCATTCAGGACCCGTTCGGCTTCGGCGACGATTCGCGCTGCGACGTCCGGATGGGTTGCGATCAGGTACCAGGCCCAGTTGAGCGTTCCCGCAGAAGTCTCAAAACCGGCGATGATCAGAGTCATCACTTCGTCGAGCAGTTCGCGATTCGAAAAAGGCTCGCCTGCCTTGTCCACCGCTGACATGTACACAGAGAGAAAATCGAAACTCTCGGACATGTCCCTGTGCCTGCGTTCCTCGATGATCTCCAGGATGAAGTTGCGCAACGCGCGAAACTTGACGACGAGATTGATATCGCGCGAGAACTCTTCGGCCAGAAACGCAAACGGGTTTTCGCCGCCGGCGATGATGCGCTCATCGTAATCGGGTCCGAAGATCGCTCTGAGGATCAGCTCGAGCGCGAAGTCGCTCATCTCCGTTGTAATGTCGATCGACCGGCCGTCCTCGGCCTTTTGCTCCCATTCGGTGGCGCGCACTTCCACACGTTCGATGATCAGATCCATCAGGCCACGAAGCTTCCGTCGGGTGAATCCGGGTTGCGCCATCCGTCGGGCGCGACGCCAGTGCGCGCCGTCGCTGACAAAGATTCCGTTTCCAAGCAGCAGCTTGACCCGTTCGAATCCCGGACCCTTGACGTACTTCTCGTGGTCTCGCACCAGCACGCGCTGGATCGCTCGCGGCTCATTGACGAAATACACTTCTCGCCCGCGTGCCGACTTCATCGCGACGATATTGCCGAATCGATCCCTGAGGCGCAGAAATTCGGCGAGCGTTTCATCGTCCGCGTTGAGTTCGACAGCGTCCGCAATACCGGGCGGCCGACGAATGACGGCGTTATCGGAAGTCATGATGCACCAAGTTTAGCTGAGCAAGACCGGGATCAGGACCTCAACCCTGCGCAGCGCACGTGCGACGACGCTCGGAGCCTGACCGACGCCAGCAGCCGCATCAGCGCCGGAAGACTCCTCTAGCGGTAGCGGTTCATCACCCCGGCGAGGATCTCACTACCGGGATTCAGGTCTTCGTAAGGTATCTTTGCGAGCGGTCGATCGACGCTGCCGGACAGGTCATGCATATCCTCCGACTCCTTGTCGATGTACAGGAGACCGGTGATGATTTCCCCAGCATTGACGCTGTCGCGAAGGAACGAAAATGCAGAAGCGCGGCTCGTCGGATCGTAGGATTCATCCGTCTTTCGCAGCACGATACGACTGCCATCATGTAGCACGATCGGCATTGCCTCGCCCTCGTCGTAGGCAGCCTTGATCTCGGCCGCTGGCGGGACGAAGTCGGTATCGATGACCTGGTGATA
>CAZMEA010000356.1:0-2782 GCA_964565135.1 uncultured Woeseiaceae bacterium | reverse complement strand
GACTCGCGGAGAATAGACAATGAATCAGGCCTTGTGGGCAGCAAAGACCGGACTGGACGCGCAGCAGACGCGCATGTCCGTGATCTCGAACAATCTGGCGAACGTAAACACGACCGGTTTCAAGCAGAGCCGCGTCGTCTTTGAAGATCTGCTGTATCAGAACGTACGGCAGGCTGGCGGTCAGACGTCCCAGGACACCATACTTCCGAGCGGCCTCATGATCGGCACCGGCTCGCGCGTCGTCGCAACGGAAAAGTCGTTCAGCCAGGGTTCTGTGCTGAGCACCGGCAATGGACTGGACGTGATGGTCGATGGGCGAGGCTTCTTTCAGATTCTTACGCCGGACGGCAACCTGGCATACACCCGTGACGGCAGCTTCCAGCAAAACGCGGAAGGGCAGCTTGTGACGGCCAGCGGCTACATCGTCCAGCCCGGCATTACGATCCCGCCCAACTCTCAGTCGATCACCATTGGCGCCGACGGCATCGTGTCCGTGACTCAGGCCGGGCAGGCCACACCTTCGCAGGTCGGCACGCTGCAGATCGTCGACTTCATTAATCCGGTCGGATTGCAGCCGATCGGCGAGAACATGTTCAGAGAGACCGCATCGAGCGGCACTCCGCAGCCCGGCACGCCGGGTCAGAACGGTCTCGGCGCTGTTCGTCAGGGTGCACTCGAGGGCTCAAACGTCAATGTCGTTACCGAACTCATCGGCATGATCGAAACGCAGCGCGCGTATGAGATGAACTCCAAGGCCATCTCGACCAACGACCAGATGATGCAGTACCTGAACAACAACGTCTGACGGGACACGATATGACCATTGAAAAGCGGAATTCGATCTGGCTCCTCGCGTTCGCGGTGTTCGCGTCCGGCTGTGCCGGCACGCGGCATGTCGATGAAGCGATGCCGATGCCGGAGTACACGATGCCAATAGCCGGCCAGGCGACGTCCGGCGCGATATACGAGTCGCAGTCGAGCCTGAGGCTTTTCGAAGATCGTCGCGCGGGTCGAGTTGGCGATATCGTGACGGTTCGGCTTTTGGAACAGACCAATGCCTCGAAGAGTTCCAGCACCGAAACATCGAAGTCGACATCGGCTTCACTGACGAATCCGACAATCTTCGGCCGGCCGATTACACGAAACGGTGACGAGGTCTTCGGCGGCAGCCTCGCGGGTGATATGAGCTTCGACGGCGAGGGCGCGAGCAATCAAAGCAACAGCCTGACCGGTGACATCACCGTGACGGTCGTTGAGTCACTCAGCAACGGTAACCTGATCGTTCAGGGCGAGAAATGGGTCACGATCAACCAGGGTCGGGAATTCATTCGCCTCAAAGGCATTATTCGATCCATCGACATCGGTCCCGACAACTCCGTGCCCTCGGGCAAGGTGGCGAACGCCCAGATCACCTACAGCAGCAAGGGTGTTCTCGCAGCGGCGAATCGCATGGGGCTGATCTCCCGCTTCTTCCATTCAGTGTTGTATCCGTACTAGGCGGGCAGCGATCATGACAACGTCAATTCGTACATTCTTCAAAGCCTTCTCGCTCGCGCTCGTCGCCGGGGGGCTTCTGTTTGCAGCCGTTTCGGCGAAAGCGGATCGAGTCAAAGATGTGGCCTCGATCGCCGGGGTGCGCAGCAACCAACTCGTCGGTTACGGGCTCGTCGTCGGTCTCGATGGCAGCGGTGACCAGACACAGCAGACGCCGTTCACCGTACAGAGCTTGAACAACATGTTGCTGCAGTTCGGCATCACCATTCCGCCGAATGTAATTCCGCAGCTGCAGAACGTTGCGGCCGTCGCGGTACACGCAGAGCTCCCGCCGTTTTCCAAACCCGGCCAGACCATTGACGTCACGATCTCCTCGATCGGCAATGCCAAGAGCCTGCGCGGCGGAAGTCTGCTGATGACGCCGCTGAAAGGCGCGGACGGGAACATCTACGCGATCGCCCAGGGTAACCTGATCGTGAGCGGTTTCGGCGGTGAAGGCGCCGATGGTTCCAGGGTTACCGTGGACATTCCCAGTGCCGGCCGGATTCCGAACGGAGCCACGGTTGAGAGGACGGTTCCCAATGACTTTCATACGCGCGAGGAAATCGTACTCAACCTGCATCAACCGGACTTCACGACGTCGAATCGACTGGCAAAGCTGATCAATGGATCGTTGGGTGAAGGAACCGCAAAGTCACTCGACGCTGCGTCGGTCAGTATTCGTGCACCGCTCGACGCCTTCCAGAAGACGGCATTCCTCTCCTATGTTGAAAACCTCGAGTTTCAGCCAGGCGAGGTCGCCGCTCGCGTCATTATTAACTCGCGCACGGGGACGGTCGTCATCGGATCGCAGGTCAAGGTCTCGCCGGCCGCCGTTTCGCACGGATCGCTGGTCGTGACGATCAGCGAGCGACCGTTTGCCAGTCAGCCCGTCGCGCCGTTCAGCAACGCCGGAGAAACCGTGGTGTTGCCCGACTCTGCGGTGGAGGTGGTCGAGGAGGAATCGAAGATGTTCCTGTTCGATCCTGGAACGGATCTCGATGACATTGTTCAGGCCGTGAATCGCGTTGGCGCCGCCCCCGGCGATCTCGTCGCGATACTTGAAGCCTTGAAACAGGCCGGTGCGCTGCGCGCCGAGCTCGTGGTCATCTGATACTTGCAAGAGCAGTGTAATGACGATTCCGGTTACCGATTTCTCGCAGTACAACACGCTACGCGTCGAAGCCCAGGCGGATTCGAACAGCGAAGCCGTGCTGCGTGAAGTCGCGACCCAGTTCGAGGCGCTGTT
>CAZMEA010000355.1:0-2800 GCA_964565135.1 uncultured Woeseiaceae bacterium | reverse complement strand
GTTCCATTATCTGCTGCAGCAGGTACAGCCCCTGGTAGAGGTGCGTTGCGCTGACCACTGCGAGGATGCCGGCCGGTTTGGCAGTACCCTCTACCCGGCCGAGCACGACATCCACCGCAATTCGTTCCTCCAGCGACGTCGCACTCAGCGCGAAAGTGCCGGGCAGATCGATCAGTTCGATCGGCTGGCCGTCGACCGTCAGGGTGCCGATGTGCCGCTCGACCGTGACGCCCGGATAGTTACCCGTTTTCTGCTTCATACCCGTCAGTCGATTGAACAACGTGCTCTTGCCGCTGTTCGGATTGCCGACGACGGCAATGGAGTGGGTCGCACGACGGCGAACGGCTATCTGGTCCGCTGGGACGCGGCTTACTGTCGGGCTGGCCAAGTCAGTCTATCTTCGAAACTTGAAAGCACCGGGCATGCTCGCGACGCAGCGACAGTGACGTACCGAACAGCCGAAATTCGATCGGATCGCCGCCGATGGCCGAACTGGCGAGCTCGATTTCGGCGCCCTCCACCAGGCCGAGCACCATCAACCGCTGAACAACCGGGTCGGCCGCATCGACTTCATCGACGCGATAGCGGTTTCCGGGCTGTAGATGTTCGAGAGTCGTCATGGGGGGTCTGGGCGCAAAGGGCCCGGAGGCCGGGCGGAACGCTAAATGATAAAGATTCTCATCTTGGCCGACAACGTCGCACGGCGCCCGCGCGCATCAGGTTCCGCTATCCGATTCATCCAGGCGCTGGCCAATGTGCGCTTCCCCGCGGTCCCTGGCCAGCCGAACCTGGCGGCGTCGTTCCTCCAACCGCTCCGCGCGTCCGGCATCGAGCTCATCGATACACTTCGGACAGGACACCCCTTCGCGGTAGTCATCTGAAGCGAGATCGGCCTGGCTCAGCGGACGACGACAGGCATGACACTGCACGTAACCGCCTTCAGCGAGATCGCGATCGACCGCCACCCGGGTGTCAAAGACAAAGCATTCTCCCTGCCAGCGATTCTCGGCGTCGTCGACGTTTTCGAGGTAGTTGAGGATGCCGCCGTCGAGCTGATTTACGTCGCGGAACCCCATGTCCATCATCAGAGCCGCCGCCTTTTCGCAGCGGATCCCGCCAGTACAGAACATGGCAACCGGCCGATCGCGATCGGCCTCTTGGAGAGATGCCACGAAGTCCGGGAAATCGCGGAAACTGTCCGTCTCCGGGTCGATGGCATCCGGGAACGTGCCGACCTCCACCTCGTAACGATTTCGGGTATCGATCAACAGCGTGTCATCGCGTGCCAGAAGCGCGTTCCATTCCTCCGGCGACACGTGCTTGCCGGTGCCGGCCTGCGGACGAATTTCGGGGCGGCCGAGCGTAACGATCTCTTTCTTTGTCCGTACGCGCATACGTCGAAACGGCGCTTCGTTGGCGACGCTCCAGCGGGCCTCCAGCGGCTGATCAAGTGCCAGCCTCTCGGCCAGCCAGTCGAGAACGGCCTGGATCGCAACGCCGCGTCCGGCAAGCGTGCCGTTGACGCCCTCCCCGGCCAGCAACACGGTGCCGAGCAGATCGCGTTGCTCGCACTGCGCCTGCAGCGAATCGCGCAGGGCATCGGGATCATCGAGATCGGTGAAGCGATAGAAGGATGCGACATCGCAGTTTGTCATCTCAGTCCTGGCTCGCGGCCTCGTCGGCAAACGTCAGGGAAAGGATACTGTGGCGAATCTCCTCGCCCAGCACCAGGCGCGCATCCTCGCCTATTCGCGTAATGTCATCGTCGAACTCCAGCTTTCCGTCCTGGTTCTTACGCAGGACCTCGAGTTCACGAAGCTCACTGATGAAATCCTGGAACAGGTGCCGGTCGAAGAAATCCGGCGAATGCAGCCCGTATATCATCGACAGCCGCTCCGCGCTCTTGTGGCATAACTGCTCGAGCTCCGTTCTGGACAGCTGCCCTGAACCGTTCTTCACGAGCTGGGCAATAACCAGGTAAAAGCGCTGCAGCATGGGCACCATGGACTGCCCGAGCATCAACAGCTGGAACGCCTTGGCGGACCCTGACGGCGGACGGACGAGGATTTTCTTGTTGCGCCCGCGCGCGAGCAGCTCGAGGTCGATCAGCGCTTCGATTGCAGCCGTCGTTACCTCGTCGATCGTCTCAGCATCCCACTTCAGGCACAGCTCTTTTCGCATGAAAGGGTAGATCAATCGCACCAGTCGCTGTAATTCGCCATGTTCCAGCTGCCGACCCTGAATAAAGCAGCAGGCGATGGACGCCGGCACGGAGAAAAGATGCAGAATGTTGTTCCGAAAGTAGGTCATGAGCACGGCGTTGTGCTCGGTCATGTGTACGACCTGACCGAGATCGTGGCTGGTAATCTCGATAAGGCCCATGTCGACGCCGTGGTCACAAATCGCCTGCGGCGTCATATCCGGTTTGGTTACAGAGCCGGAATAGCGGAACCGGTCGAGCAGATCCAGAAGCAGCTGCAGTTGACGGTGCAGCTCAGCCATACCCATCGTTTGTTTCGGCGTAGCAAGCAACGCCATCGCGAGCAGGCTGATTGGCGTTACCGCGGCAGCAGAGTTGATCTCCGCCATAATGCGGGAACCGAGCTCGTTAATAACGGTATTGATCCATGGCGGCCGCTCGACCGGGTCGGTCGACTCCTCGCGCCAGCCTGGTTTTGACGCATCGAGCACTGCCTCAACGTCGATCGGCTCGCCGACATTCACATAGACCTTGCCGAACCGATCGCGCAATGCCGCCACCGACCGAATCAGCCCGCCAAGCGATTCCTTGCGCTTCTTG
>CAZMEA010000354.1:0-2802 GCA_964565135.1 uncultured Woeseiaceae bacterium | reverse complement strand
AGCCAGGCACAGACCGGTACTTCTCATACCATTCAGCGATGGGCGAGCGGGCTTTGCCGTCCCAACTCGCGAGCTCGATACCAAGCTGTTCGAGACGCGGATCCAGCGCCTGCCCCTGAGCGGTCAGTGGACGCTGCGAGGCGCGACCGGAGCGCCGGCCGCAAAAATGGCAGCGATGTCGACGGGGTCGAAGCTCTCGCGGTTACCGCAGTATTCGCAGGTGACCACGATATGGTCTTCGTCGGCCGCCGTCAGCTCGCATTCCTCTTCGCCAAGCAGCTTCAGCGCATTCGCTGCCCGGTCGCGCGAGCAACGACAGCGGAACACAGGGTCCCTCGCTTCGAACACGCGTACGTCATCCTCGCTGAACAGCTTGCCGAGAAGCTCAGTGCCAACACCGTCGACGACATCCTGGATACGCAGAGTCTCGGCGAGAAATCCAAGTCGGCGCCAGTCGTCACCGTTCGGCTCGAGCTCGCCCGGCATCTGCTGCAAAAGCAGACCAGCGCAGACGTTTTCGTCGGCGATCAGACTCAGATAGCTGGGGACCTGGGCCGAGCGAAAAAAGTAGTTTTCCAGACAGCCGGCCAGCGAGTCGCCGCCAACTTCGACGATGCCCTGGTAGGGTCTCTCGGCATTGACGTTGTTGACCGTGATCGCGCAGCGCGCGCCGTCCGTCAGCTGGTCGAACGACAAGCCTTCGGTCGAGCGTGCTGCGGTCGCAAGGCCGCGAAACTCGAGGTCGTTGGTCGACTGCATCACCAGCATCGATAACGGTGCTTTGCCGGACAGCTGCAGCGTTACGGAGCTTCCAGCCTTCATGCTTTGCGCGATCAGGGGCGTCGCCGCGGCCGCATGCCCGAGAATCTCACGCAGTTCGTCTGAGTAGTCGTGACCCGCAAGAAGCGCGCGCCACTCTTTGCGCAACTGGATGATTGCGCCGCGGACTGGCAGGTTCTCGAACACGAACGGTATCAGCGCGTCATTACGACCAGCCGTCACGTCAATCTCCCTCGTCGAGTTTCGCCTTCAGCGCCTGGTTGACCTGTGCGGGATTCGCCTTGCCACCGGTCTCCTTCATGACCTGGCCAACGAAGAAACCGATGAGCTTGTCCTTGCCACCGCGGTACTCGGCGACCTGCGACGGGTTTGACGCAATGACCTTGTCGACAATCGCATCGATAGCGCCGGTATCGGTGATTTGCTTCAGACCACGGGCGTCAATGATCGCGTCCGCATCGCCTTCGCCAGCCCACATGGCTTCGAAGACTTCCTTCGCGATCTTGCCGGAAATCGTGTTGTCCGCGATTCGATCCAGCAAACCGGCGAGCGCATCGGCGCTGACCGGGCTGTTTGTAATGTCCTGGCCGTCGCGATTCAGGGCGCCGGTCAGCTCGCCGACGACCCAGTTCGCGGCGATCTGCGCTTTCGCCGACGTCGCCTTTGCCACGGCTTCGTAGTAGTCGGCCATGGCGCGGCTCATCGCCAGCACTTCGGCATCCGCCTCCCGCAGCCCGTAGTCCGCCACGAAGCGCGCAACCTTTTGATCGGGCAACTCCGGCAGCGTCTTGCGAACCGCTTCGATGTACTCGTCGTCAAGCTCAACGGGCAACAGATCCGGATCGGGGAAGTAGCGGTAGTCGTTCGCCTCCTCCTTGCTGCGCATGGAGCGGGTTTCGTCACGCGCCGAGTCGTACAGCCGCGTCTCCTGAATGACCTCGCCGCCATCCTCGAGCACGTCGATCTGGCGTTCGATCTCGAAATTGATCGCCTTTTCGACAAAGCGGAATGAATTCAGGTTCTTGATTTCAGTCCGTGTGCCGAGCTCTTCCTGACCGCGCGGCCGGACGCTGACATTCGCGTCGCAACGGAACGAACCTTCCTGCATATTGCCGTCCGAGATATCCAGGTAGCGCACGATCGAGTGGATCTTGCGCATATACGCCACGGCTTCCTTTGCAGAGCGCAAATCCGGCTCGGAGACGATCTCCAGCAACGGCGTGCCGGCACGATTCAGGTCGATACCGGAATTCGCGCCAAACCCTTCGTGCACCGACTTGCCGGCATCCTCCTCCAGGTGTGCACGAGTGATCCCGATGCGCTTGGGTTCGCCGCCGTCCACGTGAATCGTCAGCTCGCCTTTTGAAACGATCGGCAGTTCGTACTGACTGATCTGGTAGCCCTTCGGCAGATTCGGATAGAAGTAGTTCTTGCGCGCGAACACCGAACGCCGGGCGACCGTCGCGTTGACGGCCAGACCGAATTTCGCCGCCATGCGCACGACTTCCTCGTTCAGCACCGGCAGTACGCCGGGATAGCCGAGATCGACGAGACATGCCTGCGTGTTGGGTTCCGCCCCGTAGGCCGTGGAAGCTCCGCTGAAGATCTTGCTGTCGGTCGCGAGCTGCGCGTGAATCTCGAGCCCGATGACGACCTCCCACGCCCCGCTCACTGATAGGCCTCCGGCGCGCGGGTGTGCCAGTCCGTCTGGAGCTGGTATTGATGCGCGGTGCGCAGCAGAACGTCTTCGGCGAAGTGCGGCCCGACGAGCTGGAGCCCGACCGGCAGGCCAGCGGCGAATCCGCAAGGCACCGACATACCCGGCAGTCCGGCCAGGTTGGCGCCAATCGTGTAGATATCGTTCAGGTACATCGTAATCGGGTCGTCCGTCTTCTCGCCAAGCGCGAAGGCGGGCGTCGGTGTCGTCGGACCGGCGATGACGTCGACGTTCTCGAAGGCCGCCTTGAAATCCGCGCTGATCAGCTGGCGAACTTTCTGCGCCTTGAGATAGTAGGCATCGTA
>CAZMEA010000353.1:0-2836 GCA_964565135.1 uncultured Woeseiaceae bacterium | reverse complement strand
ATGCGGCCGGTCGTGAAGTTACTGTTACGACCAGTCGTCGTGCGCACGAAACGTTCGTAGTGGCCAAGATCGAGATCCGTCTCCGTACCGTCGGACGTCACGAAGACTTCCCCGTGCTGGAAGGGGCTCATCGTGCCGGGATCCACGTTGATGTACGGGTCCAGCTTGATCATGCTGATCGACAGACCGCGCGATTCGAGAATCGCGCCGAGACAGGCCGAAGTAATGCCCTTTCCAAGGGAAGAAACCACGCCGCCCGTGATGAATACGTAAGATGTCATTCGCTACCAGAATTATCGGGCGGGACACCCGCTGGTCGGATGACGCACCGCAACTGGCCAAGAATTGGCGCATGCAGTTTGCCCCCGACTCACAACCCCGAAAAACAGACCAGCCTCACGCCGACAACGGCGGCGCAGGACACGTTTAAACGGGGGCGAAGTGAGACCCGTCGCTGAATCAAGACGGGGTGAAACGGTATCAGATCACCGCATCGACCACAATCTGAAGAACGTCAGATGATCTCGGGCTTGTTCTGCCAGACAACCGCGTACCCGGATTCTGTCTGATACGCCGCATCTATCCACAGATCGCCGACCGCGACCAACTTTCCATCGCGTTCGAGAAGCGGCAATCGATCGCGCATCCAGGGCAAAACAGCCGCCTCCTGCAAGAGGCTCTTGAGCCGCCGCGTAGCGCCTTCCGGCGACGGTTTCAGCCGTTCGCCACCCCGTCGCTGTGCAATGGACAGACCCGCCCCTGCCACATCCGGCGCAATGCCGAGGCCTGCAGTTGGCCGCAGGCTCAATGTGCCGAGGCCCTCACCAAGTTCGACGGACCCGTCCGGCGTCAGAATGGCGGTCGGCAACTCGCTTCCAGCGTCCTCGCCCAGCAGAAAGACCGTGTCGCGGTAGCGCCTCGCGGATGCACCGGGCCAGGTTACGACCGGCTGCGCGTCCTCAGCGGCGCAAAGAAGCGTCTGTTGAACCTCGTGAAGTCGGGATGCCGGCGGCGTCGGCAATGCCGCCTTGCGGCAGGCATAGCGCAACAGATTTGCCTGGCGACGAGGGTCGAGCCGCCGTAGCCCGGTCAGCGGCAGGCGTCGGGGCGTTGCGGCGCCAATATCCTCGAAATCCGCCGCGGCAAGCGCGTCCAACAGGGCGTGCGTATCGGCGGCAAGCTCTGCACTGCGCGCCAGCGCCTTGCCGACACCTGGCCAACGAGTTCTGAGTACCGGGACAATATCGTGTCGGACAAAATTACGGTCGAACCGGCGGTCGATATTCGACGGATCATCCTGCCAGTCCAGTTCGTGTTCGCCGGCGTACGCATGGATGGCATCACGACCGATATCAAGGAACGGGCGAACCAGGAGTCCATGCCCGCACGGCCGGGCTTGAGGCATCGCCGCGAGCCCCAGCGTTCCGCTTCCCCTGAGGAGGTTCAGAAGCAGCGTTTCCGCCTGGTCGTCGCGGTGATGCGCCGACAGCAACCAGTCACCGGCAGACAGAAACTCATCGAACGCGGCATAACGCGCGGCCCGCGCCGCCGCCTCGACGCCGTGGCCCGAATCGCGGGTTTCGACGTTGGTCACGCGAAAGTCTATGCCGAGCCCCGCAGCGAAACGCTCCGCCTGCGCGGCCCATCGGGCTGACTCGGGATGCAGGCCGTGATCGATATGCAGCGCGATCAAAGGCACGTCGTCATCGAGGCTGGCAGCGAGGTGGAGCAACACCGCCGAATCGACACCGCCGCTGAACGCGATGACATACCTGCGCGGTGCCGGCCGGCCCTTGCGGATGGCCGATAGAGTAGCTTCGAAACGTTTCCTGTCGAGCGGCATAGGTCACCCGCCCGGCGGGCGACAGCTCGACAGGCGATCAGTCGCCCTTGAACTCGCCGTAGCTGGCGAGGCGTACCTGACGCTCGGCGAGAAGCTCGTCGACTGACTTTTGCCCGAGATCATCGAGATGTTTGATAAGCGCATTGCGAATGACCTCCGCCATGCCACCCGGGTCACGATGCGCAGCACCGAGCGGCTCTGGCAGCACTTCGTCAACCAGTCCGAACTCGCTGAGGTTATCCGCGGTAATGCGCATGGCCTCGGCAGCTTCCTCGGCTTTCTCAGCGCTCTTCCAGAGAATGGACGCGCAGCCTTCCGGAGAAATGACGGAATAGACACCGTACTGGAGCATGAGCAAACGGTCGCCGACGCCAATGGCGAGGGCGCCGCCGGAGCCACCTTCCCCGATCACGACGCTGATGATCGGCGTACGCAGCCGCGACATCAGGTAGAGGCTGTGTGCAATCGCCTCGCTTTGCCCCCGCTCCTCGGCACCAACCCCTGGGTACGCGCCGGGCGTATCGATAAAGGTGATGATTGGAAGCTGAAACTTCTCCGCCAATCGCATGAGCCGTTGGGCCTTACGGTAACCTTCCGGCTTCGGCATGCCGTAGTTGCGCCGCACCCGCTCCTTCGTGTCGCGTCCTTTCTGATGACCGATAAACATGACGGCGCGATCGTCCAGTCGGCCGATGCCACCGATGATGGCGGGGTCGTCGGCGAACATGCGATCCCCGTGGAGCTCCTGGAAATCAGGCGCCAGGTGCGAAAGATAGTCCGCCGTGTATGGGCGCATCGGGTGACGGGCAATTTGCGCGATTTGCCACGAGGTCAGCTTTGAGAAGATGGATGCCGTCAGGGACTCTTTCTTCTCGACAAGCTTCGCGACCTCTTCGGAGAGATTGACCTCCGTGTCATCGGTGACGTAGCGGAGCTCCTCGATCTTTGCCTCGAGCTCGGCGATGGGTTGTTCGAATTCCAGAAATTTGAGAT
>CAZMEA010000352.1:1370-2856 GCA_964565135.1 uncultured Woeseiaceae bacterium | reverse complement strand
TCGATCAGGAAACGCGTTTCTGCCAGCGATGGCGCTGAATCCTTCGGCCTGTCGGTGACCGCCTTTCGCATCGACGTGGCAAGCAGGCGAACCTTCCTTGCACTGTCGACGAAGGCTCGCGAGGTAACGGAATCGAAGTCACGCTTCTCAATCTCAGCGCCGATCTCGGCGTAAATTGATCGAGCCGCGAAGATGCCGGGACGGCAGCGAACCGGCAGCTGGGAGATACCCCATTCGGACTGCAGATAAAGTCGGTCCGCAACCTCAAGTAAAATCTGGATTGATCTACTAACTCCATCATTAAAAACAGGATTACGTGACCATTCCTGGACGTTCACACCGTGCTGGCGGAGCAACTCGGCCGGAAGATAGACGCGTCCGTTTCTCGCATCCTCGCCGACGTCGCGACAGATATTGGTGATCTGCATGGCGACACCCAGATCGCAGGCACGGCTCAGTACCTGCGGATCCCGCGCCCCCATCAGCATGGCCATCATGACGCCAACCGTGCCGGCAACCCGAGCCGAGTACGCATAGACGTCCGACAGAGTTTCGTAGTGCCGCCCGGCCACGTCCCACTCGAAGCCTTCGAGCAACGCAGCGGGCAACGCGAACGGAATCCCGAACCGCTGCACCACGTCCGAAAATGCCCGATCAACGGGGCAGTCGCGAGGCTGGTCGGCGTAAATGGCACTCAGGCGTCGGTGCAATGAATCGAGGCCGCGACGCGGATCATCGTTCTCGTCGACCTCATCGTCGGCAACCCTGCAGAAAGCGTACAGGGCCGTAATCGGATTGCGGTACTCCGATGGCAGCAGCAACGACGCGGCGTGAAATGAATACGACCCTTCGCGAAGCAGCGCGCGACATGCTCGCATGTCCGCGCTGTAACGAAGCGTCGACTTAAAGTCATATCCGTACATTAGCCAGCACCTCCCTCTCGGGTCGTGTCGTCGCCGTCACGGCGAATGATAGTCTGGATCAGTTCCGCGATCTCGTCGGGCTGTTCCTCATGCACGAGGTGGCCGCCATCGACGGAGACAATTCGCGCATCCGGACGCCAGCGGCGCACACGTTCGGCATCGCGCGGACGGACCGCCTTGTCGCCCCGAGCTGTAATCATCACAAGCTCGCTTCCGAGCCGATCGAGATTCTCCAGCAGAGAACCCAGCCGCCATGCGGCCATCATCGACAGCACACCGCGAACGTGCTCATGGCGCATCATCAGTCGCTGATAGTGCGACGCACCCTCACCATCGATGACCGAGCCGGTGCTTTCCAGCAGACGTGCAATCGAACGTCGGTCTGAAGCACGCGACACGATCCGATCGACCAGCCAGGGCGATGCCGCGACCGAACCGGAAAGCAACGCCAGGAATGGTTGGAAGGGACCGCCGTAGGGCTGCAGCGCCGCGTTCAGTCCAATCGTGGTGGTGGGGCGCCCGTGACCGTCAAGCTCGAGCTGTAAGGCGATAGCCGCACCGGC
>CAZMEA010000352.1:0-1270 GCA_964565135.1 uncultured Woeseiaceae bacterium | reverse complement strand
CGCCCACCGCTCAGAACGATCCGACTAAGCTCGCGGTTTGGCCAGTCCTCGGGCACGCGAACAAGGGAAGCATCGTCAATCGGTGCCGCCAATGCGCGCCAGGATGGCAACTCGACGTGGGCCGTCATGCCGCTACACCTTGTTGGACGGTCTCCGAGATTGCTCGTGCATCGGCGTGCGGCAGCGGCACGTAGCGAGCGTTCATTGCATTGGCAAGGTTGCGGGCTCGCGGACGGGGGCGACGGGATGTGTCAACAAGCAGACTGCGGATTCCTTCGGCGCGCAGCGACCGTCCTGCCGCAAGCGCTTCTTCTTCAGCGACCTGTGGGTCAGCATTACCAGAACGATTGATGTTCGCCCGCCCGTCGGTCAGCAGAACGACGGTCGCACTTCGGCCATGGTGCGTTTCGGCGACGGCAAGATCGCGGGCGGCGTCCAGTCCTGCAGCCAGCGGCGTACCGCCACCGCCGGGCAAAGCGCGCAGCGAGCGTTTCGCGCGTGCCAGTGCGCGCGTTGGTGGCAACAAGAGTTCGGCCGACTGACCTCGGAACGCGATCAAGGCAACCTGATCACGACGGACGTAGCATTCGCTCAGCAACAACTCGATGGCGCCTTTGACCTCGGCGAGGCGTTGGGCCGCCTGGGAACCCGATGCATCCACTGCAAAGATGGTCGTGGTTTCCGTTCTGTCTTCGTACCGATTGATGGCCAGGTCTTCCTTGCGGATGTGCAAGGGGCGTTCGGAATGCGGAGACGCCTTGCGCCGGATCGACTGCCACGGTGCTGCGGTTTTCAGCGTTGCCAGTACGTTCAGCCGATCACCGTTCGTCGGCAGTCCGGGCCGCGTGCCCACAGGCCGGCCGCGATGTCGACTCCGGGACTTGGGTCCGCCACGGCTGCCGGCGCTCTGTGCCTGTCGTCGGAGGCGTTGTGCCTCGAGGATATCGAGCAAGCCATCCGGAACGTTCGCCCGAACAGCATCAATGATGATGTCATCCGGCAATTCGTCCTTTTGCTTGCTTGCGTTCTCTTCGGGCGGCTCCTGTTCTGACTCCGGCGGCGGCTCTGGTTGTTCCGGTTCGGCTTCGGATGGCATACGGGTCGCACGCTGCGGATAAACGAGCTGTGCCGCGATGCGCACATCGTCCTCGCCTACCGACGACCGCCAGGCTGCAGCTGCAGCGGCTTTAGCACAACGCGCCGCAAGATTTACCGCGCGCATCGACGATATTCCGAAGGCCACGGCAACGTGCACGAGCAGTTCGACAGC
>CAZMEA010000351.1:0-2856 GCA_964565135.1 uncultured Woeseiaceae bacterium | reverse complement strand
CCGGCCATTTCGAGGGCGCTATGGTAGTGACACTGATCGCGATTTTCCATAGGGGACGTCACAGCCCGAAACTGCGGACTTTCAAGGGGCTGAACGGGCATACTCGGCGCTCGGGCAGCTGGCCCGCCGCCCCCGACCATCGACTGCCACCCCCGGAGCATCCCGTGAAACGCTGGCTGGTTTTTCTGCTCATCGCGCTCGCCCTCCTGATTCTGCTGTCGCCCGGCATCGTCGGTCGACTGGCTGAGCGCGGCATCGATGCCAGTCTCGAGCAGGTAGCGGTGGAGCGCGATGACGTCGAGATCGCCGAGGAATCCTTTCAACGAGGCTGGTTTTCGTCGACAGGACGACACCGCGTTGCGCTCCGGCACGGCACCCTCAGGGATCTGGTGGACGCGACCTACAGCGCCGAGGCGGCAGCCGCAAACAGCCCCGGACCGGCGCTCGTCATCGACACCCGCCTCGATCACGGTCTGATACCCGTCAGTTCCGTCCAACGTGAGGGCGGCAGCCTCAACCCGGCGCTCGCCAGCGCGGTGTCGACGGTGCAGATCGATCCGGGTGACGGTCAATTGATGTCGCTGCCCGGAGCCCTCTACAGCTTTTTCGGCGTCGGCGGTCAAACCTCGTTCCGCTACCTCGCGGACGCGGGCAGCGAACCGCTCGACGACGGCACCGTCAGCTGGGCGAACCTCGACCTGAGCTACACCGTCGGCTCAGATGGCCAGACCGAGACCGTGACGGCGGTTGTCGACACCCTGGCCGGAGAGTGGCCGGGCCTTGATGCCCTGCTCGAACGTCTCACCGTAGACTGGTCCTACGAGGATCGGACGGCCTCGCTCGGTGACGGTCATCTCGCGGTGGAGCTTCGCGGCCTGGAACTGGATGCGCCCATGGCGTCTTCGGCCAACACCGGCAAAGTGATCGTCGAGTCCCTTACCCTTGATGCGGAAAGCGCCGTCACCGACGATCGCTTCGGCACGCAGAGCCGACTGGATCTTCGGCTGCTGGACGCCGACCCTGTCGGTGATGTCCGTTTTGGGTTTGCGATGCAGATCGATGATGTCGACGCCGCGGCGCTGGATCTGCTGCTGGAAACCTGGCGTGAGCTGGACGATCTGAATGACGACCCGATGCTGGCGCTGACGGACCCACGACTGGAGCGCCACCTGCAGGCACTTGTGTCTGCGGGCGGGCAGTTCGACATCGCTGAAGCGACCGTCAGCGTCGATCCCGTCGCCGCCGAGTTCAGCCTTTCCGTAAACGTCGACGATACGTCCGGTGATCGCGACTTCAGCTGGCCCACGGTATTGCTGAACAGTCGTGCCTCACTCGACGCCCGCGTTGCCGCATCCCTGTACGACGCCCTGGTCGAGTTGGACCCGCAGATCCGGGGGGCGCTTGCCAGCGGCATGCTGCGGAAAGAGGGCGAGGACTATGTCATGGCCGTCGAGTTTGAACAGGGACGCCTGCGTATTAACGGTGCACCAATGAGCTTGCCCCTTGGCAGCGGTTTGCCGCGCTAGGACCGCGCTCGCGTCAAATCCAGATCAGCTGCCCGATGGCAGGCGACGACGCCCGCGTCGAAGGCCCGCTGCTCCGGTTTTTTCGTGCTGCAAATCTCGACCGCGTAGGGACAGCGCGGATGGAATCGGCAGCCGCCTGGCGGCGCGATGATCGATGCTGGCTCGCCGCCCGGGGGCCTCGGTCCGGGTGCCTCAGGATCGGCCACCGGCACTGCGTCGAGCAGCGCTCGTGTGTACGGATGCCGCGGACGCGTGAACACGGCGGATGACGAACCCTGTTCGACAATCTCACCCAGGTACATGACGACGACCCGATGACCGATGCGGCGGGCTACGCCAAGGTCGTGGGTGATGAACAGCATCGACAGGCCGCGCGATCGTTGCTCCTCGGCGAGCAGGTTCAAAACCTCTTCGCGCACAGGTCCGTCCAGAGCGGCGACGGCCTCGTCACAGATCAGGATGTCGGGATCGCAGATCAGTGCCCGCGCGATTGCTGCTCGTTGCGCCTGCCCGCCGGAGAGCTGATGCGGATAGCGATCGAGGAGGTCCGGTTCGAGCCCAAGCCTCACTGCCATCGCCTCGACGGCCTGTCGACGGTCGTTCGCACCGAGCTCGGTGCGCTGTACGCGCAATGGCTCGGCGATGCTGTCTGCAACCCGCATGGTCGGATCAAACGCGGCTGCCGGGTCCTGAAAAACGAGTTGCAGCCTCGACTTCATTGTCCGCGTTCGCGCGCCGAGATCGTCGGGCAGCCTGTCACCGATGATGCTGACCGTGCCGCTATGGCCCGGCAGCAGGCCGAGAATGGCCCGGGCAAGGCTGGTCTTTCCCGAACCCGATTCACCGACAATCGCCAGCGTCTCGCCGGCAGCAAGCTCGAGTGCCACATTGTCGACCGCGGCGAACGAGACCTGGCGGCCGAACAGACCCGACGCTCGTTCGCGATACACGACGGACAGCTGTTTGACCGACAACGCGGATTGTTTGTCGATCGCGCTATCGACCGCCTTGCCTGACACATCGTTACCGGGACGTTCGATGACGTCCTTGCCCACGACCGCCGCCAGCAAGTCGCGAGTGGCCGGTTGTGACGGTTGCGCGAAGACGTCCCGGGTGCTGCCGGATTCCACGACTCGACCCTGATCGAGCACCAGCAGGCGGTCGGCCATGGTAGCGATCACCGCCATGTCGTGAGTGATCAGCAGCAGGCCGAGCCCGAGATCTGCCTGCAGTTCACGGAGCAGGTTGAGTATCTGCGCCTGCACGGTGACATCGAGCGCGGTCGTCGGCTCGTCGGCCAGAAGCACTCTGGGGCCGCACAGTATCGCGC
>CAZMEA010000350.1:0-2896 GCA_964565135.1 uncultured Woeseiaceae bacterium | reverse complement strand
GCGGGGCTTCTGTCCCTGAATGGTTGCATGAGCGCTTTGCCGGACTCGATGACGACCCTGAGACCCGACAGATGATTGCAGCCAGCGTCGCCATTGAGCTCGTGCACGCACTGCAGCGCGAAGGCGTGGATGACTTCCATTTCTACACCTTGAATCGATCCGAACTGACGGTCGCGATCTGCCAGGCCATCGGTATTCGGCCTCAGTCCGCCGCTGCCTGAGATGTTGGTTATGAACCGCGATACCCGTATTGAAGAACTGTTTCGCCGGCTGGACGAGCGCATCGTCGTGCTCGACGGCGCAATGGGCACCATGATCCAGAGCTACAAACTCACCGAGGACGATTACCGCGGTGAGCGGTTCGCCGACTGGTCGAGTGATCTCAAGGGTAACAACGATCTGCTGTCGCTGACGCGGCCGGACGTCATCCGCGAGATACACACGAGTTTTCTCGATGCTGGTGCGGACGTACTTGAGACTAACACCTTCAATTCCAATGCGCCTTCGATGGCCGACTACGGTATGGAATCGCTGGTGCCCGAGTTGAACCTCGCCGCGGCGCGCCTCGCGCGCGAATGTGCTGATGCCCACGCGGCGAAGACCGGTGAGACGCGTTTCGTCGCCGGCGTCCTGGGACCGACGAATCGAACGGCGTCGATTTCACCGGACGTCAACGATCCCGGTTTTCGCAACATCACCTTTCAGGCACTGGCAGACACGTATCGCGAGGCAACGCTGGCGCTGATCGAAGGCGGCGTCGACTTCCTGATGATCGAAACCATCTTCGATACGCTGAATGCGAAGGCGGCCATTTTTGCGGTCCGTCGCGCGTTCGCCGAAGTGGGTTTCAAGCTGCCGGTCATGATCTCCGGCACGATCACCGATGCGTCGGGCCGAACGTTGTCGGGACAGACAACCGAGGCCTTCTGGAACTCGGTACGTCACGCCGAACCGTTCATGATCGGGCTCAACTGCGCGCTCGGGGCTGCCGACCTGCGGCCTTACGTGGCCGAGCTTTCGCGGGTGTCCGATACGCGCGTCAGTGCGCACCCCAATGCCGGTCTGCCAAACGAGTTCGGTGAATACGACGAGTCACCGGAGTCTATGGCCGCCGTCATAGGCGAGTTCGCCGAGAGTGGTTTTCTGAACCTCGTCGGCGGGTGTTGCGGGACGACGCCCGACCACATCGGTGCAATTGCCGAGGTCGTTCGCGGCATGGCGCCGCGCACGATACCCGAGATCCCGGAGCGCTGCCGCTTGTCGGGCCTGGAGCCGCTCAATATCGGTCCGGATTCCCTGTTTGTGAACGTCGGCGAACGCTGCAACGTAACCGGATCGGCGATCTTTCGCAGACTGATCGAGAACGACGACTATGCCGAAGCCGTTCAGGTAGCCCGTCAGCAGGTCGACAACGGCGCGCAAATCGTCGACGTCAATATGGATGAGGGCATGCTGGAGTCGCAGCAGGCGATGCTGACCTACCTCAACCTGATTGCCTCCGAGCCCGATGTTGCGCGCGTGCCGGTCATGATCGACTCGTCGAAGTGGTCAATCATCGAAGCCGGCCTGCGCTGCGTTCAGGGCAAGGCCGTGGTGAACTCGATCAGTCTCAAGGAAGGCGAGGACGAGTTTGTCGAGCAGGCAACGCTGGTTCGTGACTATGGCGCAGCGGTCATCGTTATGGCGTTCGACGAAAAAGGGCAGGCGGACACCGTCGAGCGAAAGGTGGAGATCTGCGCTCGTTCGTACCGAATACTGACGGAGCGCGTTGGCTTCCCCGCGGAAGACATTATCTTTGACCCCAATATCTTCGCGATCGCAACCGGTATCGAAGAGCACGCCACGTACGGACTCGATTTCATCGAGGCCACAAAGCGCATCAAGGATGAGCTACCTCACGCAATGGTCAGCGGGGGCGTCAGCAACGTGTCGTTCTCGTTCCGCGGCAACAATCCCGTACGCGAGGCGATTCACTCGGTGTTTCTGTACCACGCGATTCGAGCGGGTATGGATATGGGCATCGTCAACGCAGGGCAGCTTGCGATTTACGAGGACCTGCCGGACGAGCTGCGAGAGGTCGTCGAAGATGTCGTCCTGAACCGTCGGGACGACGCGACCGAACGCCTGCTGGACATCGCCGACAAGTACAAAGGGACCGGCGGAGCCGCCAAGCAGGACAAGACCGATCTCGCCTGGCGCGAGTTCGATGTCAACAAGCGTCTCGAGCATGCACTCGTCAAAGGTATCGACGAGTTCATCGTCGAGGATACGGAGTCGGCGCGGCTCGCTGCCGACAGGCCCTTAAGCGTGATCGAAGGCCCGCTGATGGATGGCATGAACGTCGTTGGCGATCTGTTCGGTGCCGGCAAGATGTTTCTCCCGCAGGTCGTAAAGTCTGCCCGCGTCATGAAAAAGGCGGTGGCGCACCTGATTCCGTTCATCGAGGCGGAGAAGGACGGTGCGCGCGAGACCAACGGTAAGGTCATCATGGCCACGGTAAAAGGCGATGTGCACGACATCGGCAAGAACATCGTCGGCGTTGTACTTCAGTGCAATAACTTCGAGGTCATCGACCTCGGCGTCATGGTGCCGGCCGAGCGGATTCTCGAAGCAGCGAAACGGGAGAACGCGCAGATCATAGGTCTCTCGGGCCTGATCACGCCGTCGCTCGACGAGATGGTGCACGTTGCCAGCGAGATGCAGCGGCTGAACTTCGATCTGCCGTTGCTGATTGGCGGCGCGACGACGTCTCCGGCGCATACCGCCGTGAAGATCGAGCCCAATTACGAGGGCCCCGTGATCTATGTGAAGGATGCATCGAGGTCAGTAGGTGTTGCGCAGGCGCTGACGGAGCCTGCGACCCTGGAGGACCGGTCGGATTCTGTGATACGGGCGC
>CAZMEA010000349.1:0-2912 GCA_964565135.1 uncultured Woeseiaceae bacterium | reverse complement strand
CTGCCCTGCGTATCCGGTTGCGACCAACAGAGCTTTGCATTCTGAAAAGTCGTGGCGGTCGTCCCGTAACGCTGCGCAATGTGGTGGGTGGTCCTGCGGATGGCATTCCTGCGGACGCATAACCGGTGGCTGTACCTGACGACATGCCCGCGCCAGCGCAGGACGCTCCCCCGACCGCGGTAGTAGCAAGACCAGCGAATCACGGTGCCGCTCCGGCCGTACAGCAAACGCTGGCGTTGCCAGCGGTGCCCGACGCACCTGTCGATACGGCGCCTCGCGCTGTTGCAAAACGCTTGTGGCTTTGTCTCTACCTGCCGGAGTTATCCCTCGATGCACTCAGGGGGCATGCGGCTGGCCCGTTTGCGGTGTTCGAAGAGCAGCACGGCGTTCGGCGGGTATTGATGGTGGATGCGGCTGCGGAGGCCGCGGACATCGAACCCGGCCTGTCGGTTAATGCGGCACTGTCGCTGTGTCCGGAGCTGCTCCTGATGGAACGCGATCCGGCTCGCGAAGACGCGCTGGTGCAGCGGCTGGCTGCCTGGGCCGATCGTTTCACGTCGTTTGTCGTTGTCGAGTCGGCGAACGCGTTATTGCTCGAAGTGGCCGGCAGCCTGCGTTTGTACGGTGGTCTCGACAGGATTCGTCGGGACATTTCCCACGCACTGGCCGTACGCGGCGTGCACCTCGTTATGGCTGCGGCGCCAACGCCGCTGGCAAGCCTGTGGCTGGCGCGCGCAGGTTTTGCGGATACGAGTGAGCCTGGCGACAGCCAGCAGCTGGCGGGCCGGTTGCGGAAAGTGCCACTGGCTTGCACCGGCTGGTCCGACAACGTGATCGACAAGCTGCGCGGCATGGGGCTCACGTATGTCGGTGACTGCATGCGTCTGCCGAGGCAGGGGTTTGCGAGGCGATTCGGTGTGCGGTTGCTGAACGAACTCGATCGGGCTCTCGGCCGCTTGCCGGATCCGCGCGAGCACTTTCGTTCGCCGGAGCGCTTCAGTGCCGACTACGAGTTTGACGCCGAGTTGAGCAATAGCGAGCAGATTCTGCATGCCTGTCGTGAGTTGCTGTATCGACTCGAACGGTTTCTGCGCAGGCGGCAGGTGCAGATCCAGCGCGTTCGCATCAGCTTTTTCCATCTGCAGGCAGACGCTACTCACCTGGTGCTGGGCTGCGTGCGTGCAGGGCAGGGCGTGGAGCACTGGTTTGAGCTTTTGCAGCTGCGCTTCGAGCAGACCGCTCTGCCGGCGCCCGTCATTGCGCTGCGTTTGTGCGGTGGGCGCGGTGAGTCGGCCAGTCTGAACACGCCCGAGCTCCTGGAAGTCGGCAAGCATCAGTCGGCGAGTGACCCTATAGAGCACCTGGTAGAGCGTCTGCATGCCCGTATGGGATCCGATGCCGTGCAGGGCGTGACAACCGTTGCCGAGCATCGACCGCAGTATGCATGGCGGCCGACGCCGGCCGTTGAAGCGCCGCCACATTGCGCTGCGGTTGCCGGGTTCTGGAACGAGGCCGATGTGCCACGCCTGTTGCCGGACATTCAACGTACGCAGAGCCTGTTGTTACGCCGCCCCCTGTGGATGCTGGAGGTGCCCGAGCCGCTGCCTGTACGCGATGGATGCCCGTGTTATCGAGGCAGCCGTTTGCGTCTGAGCGGGCCTGAACGGCTGGAGTCTGGCTGGTGGGACGACGCCGGCATCGCCAGGGATTATTTCGTGGCTCGTGATGACGATGGCGTTTGCCTGTGGGTGTATCGCGATCGTCGAAAGGGCAGAGACGAGGGCGAGCGGGCGACGTGGTACCTCCACGGTATGTTTGGCTGACGCGGCAATGGCGACGGCCACACCGCGCTATGCCGAACTGCATGCGCTGAGCAATTTCACCTTTTTGCGCGGGGCATCGCATCCGGAAGAGCTGGTGGAGCAGGCAGCGGCGCTCGGTTACTCGGCGCTGGCGGTGACCGATGAATGTTCCATGTCCGGCGTCGTCCGCGCACACATGGCGGCGAAAGATGCCGGGCTCGCCAAGCTGATCATCGGCACCGAGCTGCGCCTGCAGACTGGACTCAAGCTGGTAGCACTGGCACAAAGCCATCGTGGTTATACCGCGCTCTGTGACCTCATTACCCGTGGTCGACGTGCCGCCGACAAGGGCAGCTATCGTTTGGGGCCGGATGATTTCACCGCCGCACTGCCGGATTGTTTGCTGCTCTGGATACCCGACAACCAGCTATTGCTGTCGCGCGATGACAGCTGGATTCTCGATGCGTTTGCCGAGCGTCTCTGGATCGGTGTCGAGCTTCTGGCCGACGGTTTACAGGCGGTACGGCTGCAGAAGCTCGGCAATCTGGGCGAGTCGCTCGGGCTGCCGCTCGTCGCGGCGGGTGATGTGCACATGCACAGCCGCAATCGACGTGCGCTGCAGGACACCGTGACGGCCATTCGGGAAGGTGTGCCACTCGAGCAGGCGGGTTTCGCACTGTACCCGAACGGCGAACGCTATCTGCGCTCCCGCGATACGCTGGCACGCATCTATCCGCCAGCCTTGCTCGAGGAAACGTTGCGCATTGCCTCGGCGATCGATTTCTCGCTGGATGAACTTGCGTACGAGTATCCCGATGAGCTCGTGCCCGAGGGCGAATCGCCGGCGAGTTACCTGCGTCAGCTGACGGAAGTCGGAATGCGCCGCCGCTGGCCGGGCGGTACGCCGGAGAAGGTCGTACAGCTCGTCGAACATGAGCTGCGACTTATCCGTGAGCTCGAATACGAATCCTACTTCCTGACTGTTCAAGACATCGTTGCGTTCGCACGGCAACGCGGCATTCTGTGCCAGGGGCGTGGCTCTGCGGCCAACTCGGCGGTGTGTTTTTGCCTCGGGGTAACCGAGGTCGATCCGGGCAGGATGTCGACGCT
>CAZMEA010000348.1:0-2913 GCA_964565135.1 uncultured Woeseiaceae bacterium | reverse complement strand
CCCGCGGTCGATCGCATGTTCGAGAGTCTGTCCGTTTCAGCGTCGGACGAATGGGCCGAAGCCTTTGCCAACATTTCGCAGGCGGTCGCCGAGCCGGGCTTCCTGGCAGAACTCCAGGAATACTCGGGCTACCTGCATGCACTGACCCGCGACACCTGCTCGCTGACCCGTATGGGCGGCTCGAACAAGATCAACGTCGTGCCGCCGGAAGCCTGGGCGGAGATCGATTGCCGCATCCTCCCGGACCGGCCGTCAGAGATTTTCGTCGACGAACTTCGTGAGCTCATCTCGGACACCGGCGTCGACATCGAGGTGATCATGGCCTTCACACCGGCCGTGTCAGGGACCGATACGCCGCTCTACTCGGCAATCGAGGAAGTGACCTCCGAACGGTATCCGGGATCGCGCGTTATGCCGTCGGTCGCATCCGGCTTCACGGACAGCCACTTCACGCGTGATCTTGGCATTGCGAGTTACGGGTTCGATCCCATCGTCGCCCAGGAAGCGGAGTATTCACGCATCCACGGCAACGACGAGCGGATCAGTATCGACGCCTTCAAGCGGGCCGTGATCGACCATTTCGCCATCATCGGTTCGGTCGTCTACGACTAAACATAAGGGACCCGTCTCAGCCGTAGATCGCTACTCCCGGAACAAATTTGGGGCTATCCTCGAACCGTTTCCGCTTAACCAACCAGAGAGCCCGGATTTGCCGTCGCAGGGCCAGAAGTTGTGCCGCCATAACGTGCGGACCAAGAGAGAGGAATGTGCGATGAAAGCAGCGATTTCAACCTGCCTGACAGTGCTCTGCCTGGCGCTCGCGGGGCCGCAATCGACAGCAGCCCAGGACATGAGCGAGGTCATTGCGGAAGCTGCCGGCGTACCCCAGATCCCGGCGTTCCTGCCGGACAAGTACAGCGTCGCACGCACGCAGGCGTTGCCCATCGACGGTGTGTGGATGATTTCGACGATCCGGAAGAAGATCCGGATTGAGCAGGGACGCGCGTACGCGGTTGACCCGTGGCTGCACCTGCTGGTGCTCAAAGTGCAACCGGACATGGTGGTCATGCAGAACTTCCGCCGGACCGGGGCAGGCCAGTACGGCGCCGACGACCTGCCGCTGCTTGGCCCGGCAGACATGCGGCTCAACGCGGAGGGAAACCTGGACGTCACGGTACAGGGCAAGTTCGGCCCTGTTCGATATGCGCTGATCCGGCTCGAGCCCCAGTTCCCGGAGGCGCTGACGGCCGAAGTTACGGCCGCCACCGGCCAGACCCTGGACATCCCGAGCTACGCCCCGAGCCAGCCGGGTGACGTAGCACCGTTGCCCGGCATGCCGGGAAGCGCACCGGCGCCCGCACCACCGGCTGCGCCGCCGGTCATGCCCGCGCCAGCTCCGGCGCCGACGCCAGCTCCGGCACCGACGCCCTCCGCCGGTGGCACCCCGGAGAACTGCACGCCCATCGGCATCGACCCGGACACCGGGCAAACCATCTGCGCCTACTGAGTTTGTAACCGGAGCATCGGACATGACACGGACTCGACGATTCGTGACGGGCTGCGCCTTGATGCTGGCATCGGCCGCTCTTCAGGCGCAGGACTTTACGAGCAATCCGAACAGCATCTTTGCCGGCTGCGATAATAAGGCACGCGCGCCGGAGGCAGGTGAGGAGGCCGTGGCGCCGGCGCCACCGGTCGTCGATCGGTTTACCGAACGGGCGTTCGCCAGCTTCACGATGGACGATGTCGAACGCGGCGCCGCAAAGGATCTGAATGCACTCTGCTGGGCACGCCTCGATGGCGTCTGGCGGACCGAGTCGCCGATCATTCTGGCGGAGAACCTGGTCGACGAGACGATCTGGGGCGCAGCCGGGCCCGACCTGATGAAACTCGCCAACGGCAATTTCACGACGCCGAGGCACCTGGTGATCGTGGCTTCGCCCAGTTCGGATGACGCACTGTTCCTGACCCGCGGCCTGCAGGGCGAGAACTTCGTGCGCTTCACGAGCAGCGACGGCATTCCGCTGACAGACGTGCTGAAGCGCGGCGGCGCCGTCAAAACCTACCAGGCCGCGGGCGCATTCCCGTGGGGCAACAACCTGCGGATCAACGTGAGTCGCAGCGGACGCATTCGTCTGAATCTCGGCGGCAACGACTTCTTTCGCCCGGAGCCGAACAACACGCTCGAGATCATGGCAACCCAGGAACCGGCAAACCACCCGTTCCTTCTGCCGCAAAACCTGGGGTACCTGCCCGCCAGCCGCCGGGGCTACGACGTGGCGATGCAGGACCCGTTGTACCTCTACCAGAACAACAAGCAGGAAATCTTCGCGCAGCTCGACCCGCAGAAGTACTACACCACCGAGCGTCATATCGTGCCGGTCAACCTGCACTACATTCCGGAAAGCGGCCAGGGGACGGTGTACCGGAAGTCGTTGATCTCGAGTGAGCAGCACATCCAGGAAACGGCGTCACACAGCTTTGGCGCGCAAATCGGCTTTACCGCGCGGCATCCGAAATCGGGCGAGACGATTGGGGGCGCAAGCGCCGGGTATTCAAGTACGAAGACAACCTCGACGAGCATGTCGACGAGCAGCACCACGGCGCAGGCGGTGGGTTTCTCGAGACACAAGAAATACGCGCTGGTCGTGGACCATCCTTACGTGCAGCTATCGGATGCCTTCATCGACGCCGTGGAAGACGCACGGATGAACCATCGTTACCAGGCGCTGATCAACAAGTTCGGCACGCACTACCCTTACGCGGTGACCTTCGGTGCGACGGCGCGCATGACGGTCGATATGGACGAGGAGAGTTACAGGCAGCAGGCGTCGAAGACCGAGGGCTTTGCCGCAAACGCGGGCGCGAGCAACTTCGGCGTCAACGGCGCGGTCAACGTTTCCGAGCAGTCCG
>CAZMEA010000347.1:0-2914 GCA_964565135.1 uncultured Woeseiaceae bacterium | reverse complement strand
GCGATCCTGATTCTCGGAATAGCGGCACTCGCACTCCGCTACAGCGACGTGCCAATGGCCGCCAGCCGTGAGGAAGGCGCCTGAGGCATCTGGCCTGCGCCCGCCAGAGCGTTCTACGGTCCGAACAGGTTCGCGCGGGCGGTGTTGGTGATCGCGACGACCGCGTTGTGCTTGAGCCGACGCTCGACCGATATCGCGTAAAACGTCTCGGTGACATCCGGGATGCGCCCGATGACACCCATGCGATACATGCGGCAGATCTCGGCCTCGATTACGGTCGGACCGGCAAACAGACCAAGGTCGGCCTCGCCGAATGCTTTGAGCAAAGCGCTGTCGTCGAATTCGCCGATGATGTGTGGGGCCAGGTGATTGGCATCCAGCCATTCGTCAATATGCCTGCGAAGCGCTGTATGTGGCCCGGGCATGAGCATCGGTGCCCGATGCAGGCTGTGGGGGAACCCGCGGCGATACTTCGCGGCGCGCTGCTTGCGCGCGAAGAACGACAGACCACTCACACCGAGCGGGTGGTTGTAAGCGCGTAGTCCCAGCCCAGCGGGCATCGGCTGATCGGACAACACCAGGTCCAGCCTGTGCACCGCCAGCTCTGCGAGCAGGTTCTCCAGCGACGCTTCGGAACAGCGAACCCGAACCGGATTGTCACCCACAAGCGCGGGCGCAACGATTCGCTCCACGACCAGTTTGGGCATCGAGTTAACCGCCCCGACATTGAGAACGGACTGACCGCCGGTCTCCTGACCCCGAACAACGCTTGCCAGTTCTGCGCCGATCGAGAAGATGTCTTCCGCGTAGTTGAAGACCACGCGCCCCATCTCGGACAAAACGAGACCACGACCCGCCTTGTTGAACAGACGCTGACCGACCGCTTCGTCCAGCAGCTTCAGCTGCCCGCTTATGGTCTGCGGCGTAATGTGCAGGACGTCGGCTGCCTTGGCGATGCTGCCTTCACGGGCGACGGTCCAGAAGTAGTACAGGTGGCTGTAATTCAGGTGGCGCATCCGTGTCCTCCGCTGGGTCTCGACTGGCCCGGATTCCGCTCGGGCCAAAGCCGGTCAATAGTACGGCTTAGCCGTAGTAATCGATCGAATAGATCGACTTTACCAGATTGTAGACATGCGTATCATCTCCCTTCGAAGTGAGAGGAAACAGGAGGCGCGCCAAGGGGCAGCAATGGATATTCGTATTCAGTCACAGGGATTTACACTGACACCGACCATCGGTGCACGAGTACATGAGCAGATCGGCAAGGCACTGGACCGCTACGCCGACAAGATTGTCTCAGTCGACGCTTTTCTGAAGGATGACGCGGGCTCGAAGGGGCCGGACGAAAAGACGGCGCTGGTCCGCGTCCAGCTTCGTCATCGTGCGCCGGTCATGATCGAAACCACCACCCGCGATCTGTACAAGGCCATTGACGCGACGGCACGCCGTTCCAGACGGGCGGTCCGGCGGGCGATTGGTCGACGCGAGCGGCACCTCAGCGGCCACTCCCGACGGCTTCGCCTGTTCTCCACCCTGGCCGCGGACAGCTAGACCGCCGCTACAACGAAAAATCCCCCTGCGCCGTGTCAGCCGCGCTCTCCCGCGGCGGCGGCGTCAGGGAATTCACATTGGCCCCGCTAATGTGTAACCGTTTGCAACATCGCCGATCCTGACTCGTACTCCGAGCCAGGAATCTGGCACGATATCAATACGTTGAGTGGGGCCGCCGCCTACAGCCCGACAACGCGACGACGGCGCCCGCCCAAAAATCCGACACCGGCATCCGAGCCACGGTACAGTGGCCCCGGCGCCGCTGCGGGTGCTTACTTTTAACCAGGACACAAGCAGTCATGACGGACAACGTTTTGGCCCACAAGGTGACTCTGCGCGAGTTCTTCTCGTTCTTCACGCGGATTCTTGCGCCGGAGGCAAGTTACTACCAGCTGGCTGCCGTCTACGGTATCGGCATCGGCATACTGTCGCTCGCGACGCCGATCTCGGTGCAGATGCTGATCAATACCGTCGCGAACACCGGGCTGACGACGCCCCTGGTGGTTTTGTCGGTGACGCTGTTCGTCCTGCTGCTGTTGGCAAGCGGCCTGAATGCGCTTCGCATCCACCTGATGGACCTGTTTGCACGCCGGTTCTACGCGCGCATGGTGTCCGAGATCTCCCTGCGGTCCATTTACGCGCTGAACCCGTTCTTCCATGACTACAACATGGGCGCGCTGTTCAACCGATACTTCGACATCATCATCGTGCAGAAGACCCTGCCCAACCTTCTGGTTGGAGGCTTCACGATCCTGCTGCAGGCAGTCGTCGGCTTCATCCTGGTGTCGATGTACCACCCGCTGTTCCTGGCCTTCAACCTCGTGATGATTGCGCTTATCTGGATCATCTGGATCGTCTGGGGCCGGCGCGCAATCATCAGCGCCATCGATCTATCGCACCGCAAGCACGCGACCGCCGCCTGGCTGGAAGGCCTCGGCATGTCGAACGGCTTCTACAAGTCAGAGCGCCACATTGGTGAGGCCATACGGCGCAGTGACGCGGTCACGCGCGAATACATCGATCAGCACGCGCTGCATTTCCGCCATCACTTCGCGCAGATCCTCTGCTTCCTGTTTCTCTATGCTGCAGCCAGCGCGGTTCTCCTGGGACTGGGCGGCTGGCTCGTCATCCAGGGTCAGCTCACGCTGGGGCAGCTGGTCGCAGCCGAGCTCGTGCTTTCGGTGGTCTTCGTCGGCATCTCGCAGATGGGCATCTACATGGCTTACTTCTACGAGCTGTGCGGCGCCATCGACGAGCTGTCGCTGTTCCTGCGGGTCGAGCAGGAAGAGCCTGACGACACCTACGTTGCACCGGAAGGCGACTCGACGCTGGAGTTCGTGAATGCGCGCGGCGACGCTCGCGG
>CAZMEA010000346.1:0-2914 GCA_964565135.1 uncultured Woeseiaceae bacterium | reverse complement strand
GGTGTCTTGTAGGCGGCAATGCCGCCGGAAATGCCAAGCAGAATATTCATACGGCGAGTGTACTGAATTGCCCGTCCGGCTGCCGCCGACCACGACGGGAACGACGTCGCGCGAGGCTGATCGTTAGCGGTCAGCCTGCAATCGAACGTCTTTCTTCCCTGCCGATCTGAAATAATCGGGTGCTGACCGTGGTCCGATGTATCGAACAAACCCGGGAGCCTGTCCATGAAGCCTGTACTCATTCTTGTTGTCGTCGCGCTGTTGCTGGGTGCCGGATGGGTATTTGTCTCCCCGTTGTTTATCGACGCGCAGGTGGATGAATCATTTGACTTCGTGCTCAACGACGGCAGTTTCAACATCGACGGCGTAATGGCGATGTCGGAAGAGAAACGCGTAGGCATGAAGGATGACATCATGACGGCCGCCGCCGCGATGCCGGACACGGCGGCTGAGGAGGCGATGCCGACCCAACCCCGAGTCTTGGCCTCCGGCAATTTCGTCGACGCGGATGCCGTCCACAAGGGCAGCGGCGTCGCGTCGCTGTACGAGTTACCCGATGGAAGACACGTCGTCCGCTTCGAGGATTTCCGAACGACGAATGGCCCTGCACTGGTCGTTTATCTCGCCAAACATCCTTCGCCATCGTCCGCCGACGACGTGACCGATGGCGGTTTCGTCAATCTGGGGAAACTGAAGGGCAACGTCGGCAACCAGAACTACGAGATTCCGACAGGCATTGATGTCGCCGAATACGGCAGCGTCGTCATATGGTGTGAGTTGTTCGGTGTCCTGTTCTCACCGGCAGCGCTGGCGCCGACTGCGTAGCCGGCTTATCGGAGTTCTGCGGTCGTACCGACGTTGACAGGCAAGCCGCGGTGCTGGTGCCGTTTGCAGCACCGTTCGACCCGGCTCTGACAATTCTTCAAACGGGCGATATTCGGCGCCGTCAACGGCCAGGAACTCGCTGGTACTCGAGCTTCTCCTCCTGGATACCCGATGCGCTCTTCATCACGATGTAGCCGTCGATGGAGTCAGTCCCGGTTCGATAGAAGCTCAGGCCGGAAAAGTGCACCGCGTCGGTGTCGACTCTCACTAGCGGGAAAGATACGTAGTCTGGCTTCTCTTCCCACGCGACGAAATCCGCGGTGAAGTGTTTGACGCGGAGCGCCAGCGAATCCTGCTCTTCGACGATCAACAGAATCTCGTAAAAGCTGACCTCGTCGCCGTCGTACAGCTTGAAGAGGCCGACCATCGAGCCAGCGGAAGGTGGATTCCAGACCTCCTCGAAACGCTCGCCAAACGCGCTGCCCGTCCATGAGCCGGCCAGCCAGGCCACGTCTTCAAGAGTGGCCGTCGGTCTTGGCTCACGGTCCTCAAGCCGGAAAGTATGCTCGGTCCCGGGCACTTCTGCGCCAGCACTGAAAGTGATCAGACTGGTCGCTAGCAGGAGCAACAACGTTTCTTGTCCAAGTTTCATCGGGGATATCCTCGCGAAACTACAGGGAATAACTGCCCGCACCCAAGGATGCCCTCATGGCATCCGATCGTCGAGTCAAAGGGCGGCCAGGCCTTCTGGTCGGGACATCCACCGATGCGCGGACGAATGAACACGTCGTGTAGGACTGTTTTACGGAAATCGGCCTGACGACGCTGTCAATATGTCGAGACCGGCCAGCCGAATCAATACGAATGACAGGAATTGTGCGCTGTTTGTGCGCGGCCGGGTTTCCGACACTGAGGCAAGACTTCGCTGCAGGGATAGGGATGTCCACCGACGAATCCGGAACGGCGGGTCACGATGCGCCGCGAACGCGAATCTGCACCCACGGCGCTCCGCTGCTTTCCGAGCGGGAACTGTTGGCGATCTTAATCCAGCGCGGGCCACGCGCCGATGACGCGCTGGACCTCGCTGATCGGCTGCTGACGACGTTTGGCGGCCTGCGGCCTTTGCTTCACGCCGGTGACGAGTCGCTGAGAGACATTCATGGAATCGGGCCCGCGAGACTCGCCATGCTTAAGGCGCTCCCCGAACTCGCACGCCGCTATTTCGAAGCCAGCTTAGATGTGGGGCAGCCGCTGACAAATCCGACCGACACCGAGGATTATCTGAAGGCGCGTCTCCGGGACCTGCCCCACGAAGTGTTTTGTTGCCTGTACCTCGATAATCGGCACCGCGTACTGCGTTTTGCCGAGCTCTTTCGCGGCACGATCGACGGAACCAGCGTCTACCCGCGAGAGGTCGTCAAGGAGGCGCTGGCCGAAAACGCGGCTGCAGTCATCGTCGCGCATAATCACCCATCGGGGGTTGCCGAACCGAGCCAGGCTGACGAGCGCATAACGCGGCGCCTGAAGGCGGCTCTGGAGCTGGTCGACATCAGGCTCCTGGACCACCTCATCGTCGGCGAGGGCAAAAGCACGTCGCTCGCCAGCCGCGGCCTGATCTGAGAAGCCCTGAATGCGCGTCTTCATGACCTTGATTAGCGACGGACACGCTGGTATAAAGTGCGGCTCCGCGCCCTCGACCCGAGGGCGATTTTTTGAAAAATCAGAGACTTAAGTCCCATGTCCAGAGTATGTCAGGTTACGGGGAAGCGCCCGCAGACGGGTAACAACGTTTCCCACGCACATAACAAGACGCGTCGTCGGTTCCTGCCGAACCTTCAGTACAAGCGTTTCTGGCTCGAGTCCGAGAAGCGGTACGTGCGCCTGCGCGTATCCCACAAGGGCATGCGGATCATCGACAAGCTGGGCATCGACCAGGTCGTTGCCGACCTGCGTGCGCAGGGCCAGCGGATCTAGGTTGGGAGTGCACGATAATGCGTGAAAAGATCAAACTCGTATCGAGCGCCGGCACCGGTCACTACTACACCACGGCGAAGAACAAGCGCCTGCATCCGGAGAAGATGGAAGTACG
>CAZMEA010000345.1:0-2915 GCA_964565135.1 uncultured Woeseiaceae bacterium | reverse complement strand
CCGCGCTCTGTACCGCTTCTGTTGCCCGGGATGAACCGGTAGTGGCCGGCGCCGCTGTACTGGCGGCAGGTGAAGGCTCAGGAGACGCAGCAGCGGGCGGGCTGTCGTCGGGCTCTGCTGCGGCCTCGCCAGCGGTCGTTCCGGTTTGAGCTTCCGGTATTTCCGGCGGCGCCGATGGCTCAGATACAGGCGTCAACGCCTCGTAGCAGGCCAGCTTCGCAGTCGCCGATTCCAGACTGGCGCATCGCTCCAGTTCGCTCAGGTCGACTGATTGCGCCAGTGCAAACTGCACCGGCGCAATCAGCAGCGCACAATAGAAAAGAGGGGCACGAGGCCCCTCTTGTCTTGTTGCTATCGGCATGCCTAGAACGCGTGCTTGAACCGCAGGTATACGATTCGACCACGCAGGTCATGACCGGCACGACTGTCGTAACCCGGACGCTGGTACAGGCCGCGGTTGAACGCACCCGTTACCGGGTTGAAACGTTCCTGCGGTGTGCCGTCCACGTTGTTCGCCAACAGTCCCGGCGGATCCTCGTCCGTGATGTTGTTCACACCAAGCGTCAGAGACGTATCGCCGTCACCAATCAGGCCGCTGAAGGTGTACGAGTACTGGGCGTCGATCGTCGTCCACGAATCAACCATGCGATTGCGACCCTGGTCGTTCCGGTAGCCGTCGATGTAGTTGAAGCCGAGACGAGCCAGGTGCTCACCCCAGAAGTACGTCGCTCCAGCGTTCGCGCGCAGCTCAGGCAGCGTGTCGAAGCTGTTGGTGAAGTTACGGCTGCCAGCTCCGTCGAACTCGTTGGTTCCATCGCCATCGGTATCAACGTCGAAGTTGAACAGGAAGGTCGCACCGAGGTTCAGGTTCAGCTCACCCTCACCGATGTTGATGCCGTAATCGACGTTGAGGTCCATACCGCTGGTCTCAACCCCGCCGATGTTAACGAACTCGGAACTAACCTCACGTACCTGCGCCGTTGCGTCACGCAACACTCGCGGGTCCTCGACGATCGGAGAACCGTCGTTGCCGTTAGGGCACTGCGCATCAACGATAGCCTGTACGCCTGCTTCCGGAGCAATCAGGTCCGTGTAGTCGAAGTAGAAGTAGTCGAGGCTGGCGCGCAGCGCATCACCCTGCCACACGAGGCCGAGGTTGAAGTTTTCGGCTTCCTGCGGCTGCAGGCCCTCTGCACCCTGAACGATAACGGCGATGTTGTTCGTCTGGCCGACGTCCGTGCAGACAAACGAGCCTCCGGGTCCGGTTGCGGATGCCGGGTCATCGATGAACGCAGATGACGTTGAAAGACCGGTCTGACGAACGGTCGGTGCCTGGAAGGACGTGCCCCAGGATGCGCGAGCCGCGATCGTATCGGTCAGACCGAGTTCGAAGGACACCTTCGGGTCGGTCGTCGATATGCCGTCGCCGTAGTCCTCGTTACGAATCGCGAACTGCACCTCGCCGAAGTCACCGAGCGGTGCTACGACCTCGGCAAAGACCGCGTAGACATCCTGCCCACCAACAACGGCGCCCGAGATGCCCTGGCCGCCACCTTCGCCTGCGGAGTTGAGGGAATCGGGGAAGCTACGATAGGAGACGTCGCGGAACTGACCGCCGATAGCGCCGAAGAGCTGGCTGCCGGCGACCTCGAACAGTTCACCGGATGCCACGACGTCGACGACCTGTTCGACCACGGTGGACTGGCTAACCGATCGCTGGTTCCACTGTTCCTGAACCGTGCGCGAATTGCCGGCTGCACAGCCGCCGAACTCGGCGTTAAAGCAGTTGACCGTATCTGTCAGGTCCTTCGGCGAGATCAGGCTCGGGTTGGCGAGTCGCGTGCCGAACGGGTTCCAGGCGCCATCGCGAACCAGCTGCTGGTACGTATCCGACCTGATCGAAACGGGCGAGTTGTTTACGGCTTGCGCCTTTGCCCACATGTACGAGACGTCGAGGAACCAGTCATTCGGCAGTGTGACCTCGAAACCGTGCAACATACGCGTGTAAGTCAGTTCACGACGCGCCTCCGGCGCGAGGGGTGTGCCGGTGATGGCGGGACCCAAGGGCCGGTGGATGTTACGCAGGGTTGCCGTCTGGAACTGACAGGTCGGGCTGGACGTCGCGTCCGTGCAGTGAACGGCCGGATCCCAGTTGTCGGGCCCGATGTAGATGAGCGCCGCGTCGTTCAGCGGATCTTCGACGAAGAAGTTAAACGGGTGGCTGGGCAGTACTGTGACGCCGCCGTTTGTTGCCTTACCCGTGGCCAGAAGCTGGCCACCGTTATCGCGCAGGATGTTGTTATTGGAGAAGTTCATCTCGCCGTAGTACTTGACGTTCTCGTTGAACTCCCAATCGAACTCTGTGAACACCTGGAAACGTTTCTCGGCTGCTATTACCGAAACCTGATCGGCAAAATTGTAGCGGCAGGTGTTCTGCGCGGTCGTCGACGTAAATACCTCCGGATCGCCGATAACGCCGCCGGCTGCTTCGCAGTCCGGGTCGGCAAAACGGATGGCGCCTGCTACGGATGTCGCTTCACCGTTTGCGCCGAGGAAGGCGCGCTCGCTGGAGCCGGGAGAACCGGTACCGGACAGGAAGGAAGACCGGCTCTGGTCACCATCGCCGTTGAGACGGCTGTCCAGCCATGGGAAGCCCGTTCGTCCGATGCGATCCTGCTCGTAGTACGTTGCGTAGATGTTGAAGCCGCCCTTGTCGAACTGCGAACCGGCAGCAAGGTTGAGGTCCCAGGTGTCGATCGCGGCGTCAGACAAACCACCGGAGATCTCGAAGCCTTCGAAACCCTTGCGCGTGATGATGTTTGCCACACCAGCAACAGCCTGCGAGCCGTAGGTAGCGGAGGCGCCGTTCGTCAGAACGTCGATACGCTCGATCATGGCCAGCGGATACTGGTTGA
>CAZMEA010000344.1:0-2923 GCA_964565135.1 uncultured Woeseiaceae bacterium | reverse complement strand
TGCAGTCGATTCGCGGCAATCTGTTTCGCGCTGCGCTGACGATGCTCGGCATCGTGATCGGGGTCGGCGCGGTCATCACCATGGTTGCGCTGGGCACGGGCGCACAGCGCGCGATCGATCAGCAGATGGCGGCGCTGGGCGGCGACATCCTGTCGGTCGGCACCTCGAATCGCTTCAATCGTGGCGTTGCTCGCGAGGACATGGCGTTGACGACCGAGGACTCGATGGCGCTGGCGCGCGACTCGGCTCTGTTCGACGGCGTCGTGCCGGAGCTGTCCGGTCGCTTCCAGGTGAAGTACGGCAATCAGAATCTCAACGTGTCGGTTCTCGGGACGACGCCGAACTACGTCGACGTACACGGCTTCGTCATGGAGCACGGACGCATGTTCAGCAACTCGGACGACGCGAGTCGTCGTCGCGTCGCCGTGCTGGGCGCCGAGATACCCGAGATGCTCGACACGCCGGCAGCGAATCTGGTCGGACAAAAGATTCAGATTCGCGCTATCTCGTTTGAGGTGATCGGGATACTGGAGGCGAAAGGCTCGTCGGGATTCAGCAATCCGGACGACGATGTCTGGATCCCGCTCAGCACGGCGCAGTTCCGCGTCGCCGGCGACGACAAGGTCAACAGCATCAGCGTCCGGATTCGCGAAGGCGTCCCCATCGAACAGGCCATGGTCGACATCGAGCGCATCCTGCGACGCGAGCACGGCATCCTGCCGGGTAAGGACAATGACTTTTCGATCATGAATCGGAAACAGTTCCTCGATTCGCGTCAGGAAGCCACCGAAGTGTTCACGTACCTGCTGGCTGGCATAGCCGGGGTGAGCTTGCTGGTCGGCGGTATCGGCATCATGAACATCATGCTGGTCACCGTGACCGAACGGACGCGCGAGATCGGGATTCGCAAGGCGCTGGGTGCAACGCGAGCCAACATTCTCCTGCAGTTTCTGGTCGAGTCCATGACCCTGTGCCTGATCGGCGGTCTTCTGGGGCTCGGATTGGGGACGGGCGCGGCGCAGCTCGCGAACGAAATCGCAGGCTGGCAAACTGTGGTCACGTCGTCATCTGTGGTGACGGCATTTGCTTTCAGCGCCGGCGTTGGCCTGTTTTTCGGTATCTGGCCGGCGAAACGGGCGGCGAGCCTCGATCCGATCGACGCACTGCGCTACGAATAGATATTTGGCCGGGGCTGAAATAATTCGCAGAGCCACCCGGTCCTAAGGTAGCGACACCACAAGGAGAATCCGATGAATTCCGGTAAGCCCCTGACTTCTCTGGCCCTGGGCGCGGTCATGAGTCTGACGCTGTTTTGCTCACAGTCCGCGATGGTTGTCGCGGAAGAATACGCATCGCTTCCGGCGAGCGCCGATGAAACGACCCCGCTGAAGACCGGCGACGCTGCGCCGTCCTTCGAGGTGCAGACCGTGGACGGAGAGGCCTACAGCTTCGATCCGGCGTCTCTGGAGAAGCCGACGGTTCTGATTTCGTTCCGGGGCGGCTGGTGCCCGTACTGCAACCTGCACCTGTCCGAGCTTCGCCACGTTGTTCCGCAGTTGAACGAGCAGGGCGTCGACGTGCTGTTCCTGTCCGGTGATGCCCCCTCCGAGCTCTACTCCAGCCTGAAGGACGAGACTCAGGAAGACATTGAAGGTCTCGGTTACACGATCCTTTCGGACGCAAACATCGAAGCCGGGCTTGCTTTCGGTACCGCGTTCCGCACGGGAGAGGGTCTCGGTGCCCGTCTCGAAAGCCGCGATTACAAAGTTGCGAAAGGCTCCATCGGCCAGCACAACGCGCTGTCGGTACCCTTCGTCTACGTGGTCAACACCGCCGGTGAGATCGTCTTCGATTTCGTTGAACCGGACTACAAGGTAAGGCTGCCCGCAGACGACCTGCTGGCGGCTGCCGATCTGGCGCGCTGATCCGAACCTGGTTCGGCACCATCGAAGAGCGGGCTTCATGGCCCGCTCTTCGCGTCTGTGCAGCGGCAAATAGCCAATCGGTTCGGCCACCGACCACCTTTTGGTCGCAAGTATGGCACTCTAGCGTCCGAACGCAGGCGAATCCCGACAGCCTGCCAGGGCGACAGAAAACGTGAATAACAATAACTCCGCCGGAAGCGGTCCGCTTGCCCGGATCCTCAGGGCCACTGCCAAAATCGAAGCCAACGAAATTCGGGCGACGGTTCTGTCGTTCCTGTTCGTGTTCACGCTGATGGCGGCCTACTTCATTCTGCGAGCACCGCGCGATTCGATATCCGCGGAGTGGACGCAGGAAGAGGTGAACTGGCTTTGGACGCTGACCTTCTTTTTTAGCGTCATCGCCGTCTCGTTGTACGGCTGGCTGATATCCCTGGTTCGATTCAGCCGGATCGTGCCCAGCGTCTATGTATTTTTCTCGCTCTCGTTCGTCGCGTTCTTCGCAGCATCGACGTCGCTGCCAGACCCGAAGCTCGTCAACCAGGCGTTTTACGTGTGGCTCAGCGTGTTCAGTCTGTTTCACGTCTCGGTGTTCTGGAGTTTCATGTCAGACCTGTTCTCACGTGAACAGGCGCCGCGCCTGTTTGCTGTCATTGCAACGGGTGCCAGCCTCGGTGCGATGGTCGGGCCGGCCGTACCGACATTTTTCGGCGACGATATCGGCACACTGAACCTGATCCCGATTTCCGCGGTGATGCTGCTGATTCCGGTGCCGATCATTCTCGCGCTGCAAAAGCTCAAGATGACGGAGCTCGGCAACGAGGACGTGCATGTCGACCTGAGCCAGCAGCAGCATCTCGGCCGCAACCCGTTTGCCGGTTTCAAGCTCTTCATACAGAGCCCGCTGTTGCTGGGGATCGGGCTGTTCATTTTTCTCTACGTCATCATGAACACGTTCATCTACATGGAGCTGCGCAAGCTTCTCGGGGTGTTCGATCGTG
>CAZMEA010000343.1:0-2924 GCA_964565135.1 uncultured Woeseiaceae bacterium | reverse complement strand
AAGGCGATGCTGACGCGCTTCGACAACGATCTGACTCTGTACAGCCACAACCAGCTCTACGGTCGCTGGTACACGGCCAAGCGCGACAAACCGCCGAAGACGTCCCGCAGCCTGCGGGTTGCGCTGCACACAGATACCCACAGTGCGCTGCTCTACAGCGCCAGTGATATCGAGATTCTCACGACCGACACAGAGGCGGCGCATCCTTTCCTGTCTCGCGTTGGGCCCGACATTCTGGACCCGGAACTGACGGTCGACAGCGTTGCCGACCGACTGGACGACACCCGATTCCGCAAGCGCTCACTGGGCAGCCTGTACCTCGATCAGGCTTTCCTGGCCGGGAACGGCAACTACCTTCGCTCCGAGATCCTGTTTTGCGCCGGCGAGCATGCAGGCAGCCGGCCTGTGGATCTCGATGCTCGATCCCGACGTCGCCTCGCTCGAGAAACGCTGACGATCAGCCGTCGCTCCTATCGGACTCGCGGCGTTACCGTGCCAGCCAGCATGGCGCGCGACCTCAAGGCGGCCGGACACACCTATCAGCAGTATCGCTTCTGGGTGTTCGGCAGGGATGGCCGCCCGTGTCGGCAGTGCGGTACTACGATCGAACGCGTGGATGTGGGCAGCCGGGGCTACTTCTACTGCCCGTCCTGCCAGCCACGACGGGATCCGGGGGCCTAGCCTGTTCTAGGCAGACAGCCAGTCAGTCGCGTCGCGGATCTTGTCGAAGAAGCGAACCGGTACGCCGCGGGACTTGGCCGCTTGGCGGAAGAAGCTCGTGGTCTCCGGTTTGGCGTTGTGCGATTCCACGATCGCAATTCTCAGACCGACTGTCGCGTAGGTTTCGATAATTTCAGTGAGCTCCGCCTCGGTCGCGCGAACATAGGTACGCGGGCCGAATATCAGCACGCCGTTCACGCCCGCGTCACGGCACGCCGAGGTGATTTGCGCAGTGCTGACCTTGATGCTCTCGCTGTCCATTACGTAGCCCACGGGGCGGCTGACGAACACGTAGCCGTCCATCGCCGCCACCGTCTGGACCGGGGCATCCACCGTCGGATCTCGCGTATGGTTTTCCATCTGCCCAAAATAACAGCAAGAACCGTGCCGGTGACAGAAAGAAAGAAAATTCAGGAGGTTATGAGATCTCCGGCCGATGAGTGCGGTTGGTGCGCCGGAGAGTTCATCAAATGACAAATTCTTCAGAGCCTAGAAATTCACTATTTGATGAATTCTTGCCCAGGCTATCCGTTCGCCCTACGTCGTTTGAGTCGATAGTCGAGCGTCGGGCGACTGACACCCAGCAGCCGGGCGGCGCGCGACACGTTACCCCCCGATCGTTCCAGCGCTCGTGCGATCAGCGTTTCCTCGAACGACTGCAGATCGACGTTCTCGTTGAGGACGGCATCGGCAATCTCCTGCGCCGACACGCGGGCGCCGGTTCGTGGGACCGCGGACTCGGCTTCGTTAGCGTGCGCGATATGCGGAAACAGATTCGCAAAGCGGATGGTCTGCTCGCTGCCGGCGAGGATGACGCCGCGTTCCACAACGTTGGCCAGCTCGCGTACGTTGCCCGGCCAGTCGTAGGACCGGATCATGGCGAGCGCACGATCGGAGACTTTCATCGCCCCCTTGCCGTGCGTTGCGGCATAGCGCTTCACAAAATGCTCGACAAGATCCGGTATGTCTTCGTGCCGGTTCCGTAACGGTGGCACAGTGACCGTGTAAGTGTTGAGGCGGTAAAGCAGATCCGAACGAAACTTGCCGTCTTTCACGGCACCCATCAGGTCCTTGTTGGTCGCGGCAATAATCCGTACGTCGACGCTGCGCGAGTCCTGACCGCCCAGGCGCTCGACTTCGCCTTCCTGCAGGACCCTTAGCAACGTCGCCTGTGCATGCAGCGACAGCTCACCGACCTCATCGAGAAAAAGGGTACCGCCATCGGCTCTCTCGAAGCGTCCGCTGCGTGACGCCTCCGCGCCGGTGTAGGCACCTTTCTCAACGCCGAAGAGCTCAGCCTCGATCAGGTCTTTTGGAATTGCGGAACAGTTGATGGCGACGAACGGTTTATCGGACCGACTGCTGGCTTTATGCACGGCCTTCGCGAACATGTCCTTGCCGACGCCGGTCTCGCCGAGCAGCAGGATCGAGACATTCGTGTCCGCCGCTTTTGCAAGCAGATCGCGTGCATTCAGGAAGCCCTCGGAGCATCCGACCATGTCACCGAATCCCGGTACCTCAGAAACCGTGTCGCGCAGGCTCACAACCTGGGTTTGCAGCGACATCAGCTGGTCAGCGACGCGACTGGGTTCGTAGAAACGCTGCAGATCATCCGCATCGGGCCAGTCTTCTGCGAAGCGCCCCTCCAGCAGACACTTGTCGTCGCCGCAGCCGGCGCAGCTCAACTCGCGAAACAGCGTCTGACGACCCGTGAATCGGGTCGTGTAACCAGCGGCATAGCCAGTCTGGACCCAACACACAGGGTCGACACTCGTCCCGAACTCGGCGAGAAACACCTCGGCTTCGAACGAGTTATGCCATTCGAACACACCACGGAAAGATCGGCTGTATTCATCCAGCTCGAGCACCACGGGCGTCACTTTGACCTGGCCGGTGATCATGTGAGCCTGGGGGCCGACGGCGAAGATATCGTGCAGGGTTCCATTCGGGCGCAGGCGTTTCGCGGTGTCCGCGTCCGTTTGCCCGGCGCTGAAGCCCATTCGCATCAGCGTGCTCCTGGCCCGCTCGACGCCCAGTGTTTCGATGAGCTCCCGGCGCAGCGCCCGCATCTCACTCGAGCCGAGCAGGATCATGCGCTCCTCCCCCAGCCAGATCCGGCCTTCTCTTGCCTCGAAGCGCAGCAGCTCGCGGAGGTCCTGCATCGGTGGCAGGTTGGGCAGCGTCTCGTTCATCGGGTCTCCCGA
>CAZMEA010000342.1:0-2938 GCA_964565135.1 uncultured Woeseiaceae bacterium | reverse complement strand
GCGCTCGGCCAGGCATTTTTCTCGCTCGGCCTCGCGGGCACGATCATGGTGATCTATGGCTCGTACATGCAGCCGGGGCAGAACATTCCACGCATCGCGGCGTTCACGGCACTGGGAGACGTCGGCGCGGCGTTCCTCGCATCGCTGTTCATCGTACCGACCATTCTCGTATTCGGCCTGGACCTGTCGCAGGGGCCGACACTCGTCTTCTCCACGCTGCCAAACCTGTTCAGCGTCATGCCAGGCGGCAGGGTGCTGGGCAGCGCGTTCCTGCTGGTGCTCAGCCTGATTGCTTTTCTGTCCGCACTCGGCGCGCTCGAGGGCATCGTCGGCAGCATCAGTGAGATCCTCAAGATCCAGTCGAGTCGCACAAAGGTGATCCTGGCGATGTTCGTCGTCGAAGCGCTGGTCATGCTGCCGAGTTCACTGGATCCTGGCATCGTCGGCACACTCGACCTGATTTTCGGCTCGGGGATGCAAATGTTCGGCAGCCTGGTAGCCCTGATTACGGTTACCTGGGGCCTGGGCGCGGCGGCGACCAAACTGCAAATCTTTTCCGGACAGCCGGCCGGCTGGCACGACTCGTATTTCCTGTGGTTGAAATGGGTCGTGCCGAGCGTGCTGCTGGTCGTGCTGATCGGCTATATCGTCAGTAATTTTTAGGCAGACGCATGACTCGAAAATTCTCGACCCGCGCCATCCACGCCGGAGAAGGCTGGGATCGCGGCACCGGTGCGCACAACACGCCGATCTACCAGACAGCGACATTCTCGTTCGAGAAGGCGGAGGAGATGGCCGATGCCATTATGAAGAATCCGCTCGACAGCTTTTTCTATTCGAGGACGGCAAACCCGACGACCGCGGCGCTCGAAGCCAAGATGGCGTCGCTCGAGGGCACGGAATCTGCGCTGATCACCTCGTCAGGTATGGCGGCAGTGGCAATCTCGATCCTGATCTCCGCCAAGGCCGGCGATCACGTCGTCGTGACCAACGACCTTTTCGTCATCAGCCGGCAGTTTTTCGAAGACGACTGCCCGTCGATGGGAATCGACGTGACGATGGTCGACATTCGCGACCTGGATGCCGTGCGCGCGGCGATCAAGGCCAACACCACGGCGTTATTCGTCGAGACCGTCACGAATCCGAACATTTATATCTCGGATATGCCGGCGCTACGCGCGATCGCGGACGAGCACGAACTGACGCTCATCGTCGACAACACATTTCTGAGCCCGTACCTCATGCGGCCAGCGGAGCATGGCGCAGACATGGTGCTGCACTCGGCGACCAAGTACATCAGTGGCCACGGCGATACCGTGGCCGGCTCGCTGTCAGGCTCGGACGCCAACATGAGAAAAGGACGCCTCAAGCTCGATGCCTTCGGCCAGTGCCTGAGCCCCATCGCCTCCTGGCTGGTGATGCGCGGCGTGCGGACCCTGCCGCTGCGTATGCGGCAACATTCGGAGAACGCACAGGCGCTTGCCGAGTACCTCGAAGCCCACGACAAGGTCGAGTGGGTGAAGTACCCCGGTCTAGAGAGTCACCCGCAGCATGAATTGGCGAAAAACCTGTTGCCACAGGGCTGCGGAGGCATCCTGAGTTTCAGGATCAAAGGCGGCGCGGATGAAATGAACCGATTTGCCAACAGCCATGAACTGTTCGGGCGCGGTGTCAGTCTCGGTGACGTGTTTACGCTGGTGTATCCGCAACCGTGGCGCGACAACCTGGTTCGCATCTCCGTCGGTTGCGAAGACGCAGATGACATCATCGCCGAGTTCGAATCCGCACTGCGCGCGGTCTAGCAGGGGGAATTCGGTGCTGAACCCATACAGCGCTGCGGTTTCGCTCCTCGCCCTGGCACTGTGCGCACCCTCGTTTGCACAGGACAACGTGCTCGACGGTGCCGACGCAGTCCGGTCGGTAAAGCTTGTTCGCGCCTGGCGCGAGGAAACCTCTGAATTTCTCGTTGAGCTCGGCGCCATCGAGTCGCCGTCGGGTGAAGAGCACGAACGGGCTGCGCGCGTCGCCGAAGAGATGCGACGAATCGGCCTGGTTGACGTTCGAATTACGGACTCGCCGAACGTGATCGGCCGGATCCCGGGTCGATCGGATGCGGCTACCGTGTTTGTCTCGACCCTGGATGATCTGAAAACCGTCGTCGAGCATCAGCGCGCCAGGGGTAGTCGACCGTCGATCGAGGGCGATCGTGTCGTCGGTCCCGGCACGAACACATCGTCGACGACGGCTGCCATGCTGACGGCCGCACGGGCACTGGTTGAAGTTGGCATTCGGCCGGAGCACGACCTCGTGTTTGCGGCTGTCGCCCAGGAGGAGACGGGCCTGGTTGGCATGCGCGATCTCTATGACGAATACGAAGGCACCGCTCGCGAGTACATCGACGTGCTCGGGGATGGTCGCAGAATTTCCTACGGCGCCCTGGGCATACACTGGTGGAAGGTCGTCGCATCCGGTCCGCCGGGGCACACCCTGCGCGGAGGCCTGCCGAACATCAATCTCGGCATCGCGCGAGCGGTCGACCGCATTCTTGGCTTGCCACAGCCGCAACAATTCGCTGATCGAACGACCCGGATCAACGTTGCCATGCTGCAAAGCGGCAGCGTTTTTAATCACAAGCCGCCGGAAGGCTGGTTCTCACTGGATATTCGTTCGCTCGATGCGGACATCATTGCCTCGATCGAGAACGACGTAGGGAAGATCCTCGACGACGTTGCCGCCGAGACCGGGATTTCGTTTCGACTCGAGCCCGAGAACCTGGTCCCGGGAGGGCAGATCGACGGCGCACGTGAGAGCGATCTCGTGCGCTGGTCCGGGCACGTCGCCGAACGGCTCGGCTTCGAGCCCTCGTTTTCCAACACCGGCTCGGCAAACCTGAACATCGCCATCGCTGCCGGGACACCAGCGATCGGTCTGGGCGGAT
>CAZMEA010000341.1:0-2946 GCA_964565135.1 uncultured Woeseiaceae bacterium | reverse complement strand
GGACGATGGGCTTCAACGCGACGATCGAGTCAATTCACCGATGGGCCTGGTGGTTTGCGGTGCTGACGACGCTTACGGGCGGTATCGGGATTCTGCTGACGGGCACCGTCGTGGACAACTGGTACCTCTGGGGCATCGAGCACAACCTGGTGCCGACGTATCCGGATGTCTACCCGGCCGTCGTTGACCCGGCGCAGTGAGGAGATAAGGACATGCTTACTATGAAGAGAACACTGACCTGTCTCATCCTGCTGCCGGTGCTGATTCTGACCGGTTGTGAACGTCCTCCGATAGAGTCGACCCAGGTTGGCTATCGGGGAACGGGCATGATCGATGTCGAGAACCCGCGCATGTATCAGGGCGAGAATGCGTACCCCGCTGCATTGCCCGCGGTATCCGGAGACGGTCCGCGTGCCGGTGACGTTTATCAGAACGTCCAGGTGCTCGGCGATCTGTCGGTAGCCGAGTTCACTCGACTGATGACAACCGTGACCGAGTGGGTTTCGCCGGAGCAGGGCTGCAACTACTGCCACAACCCGGCAAACCTCGCGAGCGACGACATCTACACCAAGGTCGTATCCCGTCGCATGTTCCAGATGACGCAGAACATCAATGCGCAATGGAGCGATCATGTCGGTGGCGCGGGTGTGAACTGCTACACCTGCCATCGCGGCAATAACGTTCCGGAGTACATCTGGTTCGAAAGCCACGATCCGCAGAAGTACTTTGTCGGCTGGAACAATGGTCAGAACCGACCGGGCTACGATGTTGGCTTTACGTCTATGCCCGTCGAGCCGTTCTCGACTTACCTGACGTCGACGGATGCATCAGCGGCGCGCGTTGCCGGTGACGACCCGCATGCGAGTGGAGAGGCTGGAGCGCCGTTCACGCAGACAGAGTCGCAGTATGCACTGATGCTGAACTGGTCTCAGGCGCTGGACGTGAACTGCACGTATTGCCACAACTCCCAGTCCTTCCAGGAGTGGAGCATCAGTACGCCGATGCGTACGACCGCTTGGCATGGTTTGCAGATGGTTCGCGATATGAACGAGAACTACCTGCTTCCGCTTGGTCCGGAGTATCCGGATAACCGGCTTGGCCCGCACGGCGATGCGCCGAAGGGCTATTGCGCAACGTGCCACCAGGGGCAGACGAAGCCGCTGAACGGTGCCGATGCGGTTTCCGACTATCCATCATTGAGCGGTGGTTCCTGATCCGGACTTGCCGAGTCACGACATGACATGACACTCTGCGGCCCCTCCTTGAGGGGCCGTTTTTTTTGAAGGAGCCAAAATGCTGACTCTGCATCACCTGGAGAACTCCCGTTCGCAGCGCATCGTGTGGTTGCTGGAGGAATTGGGTGTCGACTATAAGTTGAAGTTGTACAAGCGGGATGCGAGCACGTCTCTGGCGCCACCGGAGCTTCTGGACATTCATCCGCTTGGCAAGGCGCCGGTTCTGACCGACGGCGAGGAGGTTGTCGCTGAATCGGGAGCGATTATCGAGTACCTCGTCGATCGCTTCGATGATGGCCGCCTGAGGCCGTCGCCGGGTACCCCGGAGTTTCTGGCCTACCGATACTGGTTGCACTACGCGGAGGGCACGTTCATGCCCCTGATGATCGTGGCGTTGATCATGCACCGCATAGAAACGGCACCAGTACCGTTCTTCGTGAGGCCCATAGCCAAGGGCTTCGCCGAGAAAGTCCACGAGAGCTACCTGGATCCGAATGTCACTCGTAATCTCGATTTCATGGAGCAACAGCTGCAGCAGTCGACGTGGTTCGTTGGCGATGAACTTTCGGCGGCAGACGTGCAGATGAGCTTTGCCGTGGAAGCCGCGTCGGCACGATCGGCGATGCAGGACAGTTATCCGGCACTGAACGGCTTCCTTGAGCGCATGCGCGCCAGGCCGGCCTATCAGCGCGCTTTGGAGAAGGGCGGTCCGTACCGAATACTGGGTACGGATTGATTCGACGCCGCTAAGGATCGTTGACCGACGTCGCGATCGTTCGACATCCAATTAGTCCACACGCACAAAAAAACCGGGCCGATTTTCATCGGCCCGGCTGTCGTTCGCTTTTTGGCGAGAAGCGTTCTTACAAAGGAACGATATTCTCTGCCTGCGGACCCTTCTTGCCTTCGGTAATCGTGAACTGGACCTTCTGTCCTTCCGTCAGCGATTTGAAGCCGTCCGACTGAATTGCGCTGAAGTGCGCAAATACATCGGGTCCCGATTCCTGCTCAATGAAGCCAAAGCCCTTGGCATCGTTGAACCACTTAACTGTGCCTGTCGTCGTCGTCATTTCTATTACCTGTTGATCTCAAAGTACAAAACCTTCACCAGAAGGCTATTGCCGAACGTGCTGAGTACTTATGAAGAGCGCGACGAGACAATCTGTTGCATCGAACGTGACGTACATAAATACGAGGCGCGCGGCCTACCGTTCCAGTATATCCCTGCCTCAACGGACGTCAAATAATTTTTCTCTAAATATCAGTCATATAAGTGTCATAAACGTAAGTACATGTGCGTAGATCCAAAGTCTTTTCAGGGCAAACGATTGCAGACGACTCTTTTGCACTCATGCGGTGCGCCGGCATCGGAACCTATTCAGCTTTTCTTCAGCATGGTTCCCGCCTAATGGCGCAGTTCGTGTCGGGGACAGCGCGAATCATGGAGAGAACAGATGAAACTGAAACCTTTGGCATGGATGTCATGCATTGCTTTGGGAGCGGCGATCTCCGGAACGGCCGCCGCCGAGTCCGGCTTGTACGTCGGTGGCGCGATTGGCTCTGCGGGTGTTGACGAGACCTTTGACGCGTTTGATATCGAAGACGACGTTGAAGCCTACCGTCTGCTGGGCGGTTATCGATTCGGTGAGAACTTCGGTATTGAAGCTGGCTATTTGAGTTTCGGTGACTTCGAGCAACGAATTGATCTCAA
>CAZMEA010000340.1:0-2955 GCA_964565135.1 uncultured Woeseiaceae bacterium | reverse complement strand
CGACCATGCAGGCGCAGGGCTACAGCCTGTCGGACCAGGACATCGAAGACATCGCGGCCTGGTTTCAGACCAGCGCGCCCGTATCAGTGACGGTCACCGGCGACGAGCCCGGCTATCCCGAAGCGGGCCAAACCTGCCTCGCCTGCCACGGCGTTGGCGGTGAGGTTGTGCAGCCGACGCCGCCGGTGTTGTCCGGACAGTATCTCGACTACCTGATCCACGCGCTGAACCAATACAAATCCGGCGCGCGTACCGGCAATGTTATGACCGCCTTCGCTGCGACCTTGTCCGACGCGGATATCGAGGCGCTGGCGACGTTCTACAGCGGTCGTGACGGCGTCTACACGGCAGACAAGTCACAGTAGGACACAGCCTGGTCGTGCCGACAGAACGCGCGCGCACGACTGATCTTGGCTTCGGCATTACGGCGGTCGACACGGACTACGTTCGGCCGCTGCTCGATGCCAGTCACCTCCTTGTACACAACGGCCGCGGCGCGTTCGTCGACACGGGCGCCAACTCGAGTGTCGCCTGTCTGCTCGAAGCGCTGGATCGAGTGTCGCTCGATCCGGCCGATGTCGACTATGTTTTTCTAACCCACGTGCACCTCGATCACGCCGGCGGCGCCGGACTGCTGATGCAAGCCTTGCCCAATGCGCGCGCCGTGATACATCCGCGTGGGGCACGACACATGGCCGATCCGGCGAGGCTGATCGCCGGCTCGAAGGCCGTGTACGGTGAGGAACGTTTCGACCAGCTCTACGGTGAGATTTTGCCGATTGATGACGCACGTATCGTCATTGCTGACGATGAGGCGACGTTCGATCTCGGTGGCCGGACGCTCAAGACGCTGCACACCGAAGGTCATGCGCGTCATCATTACTGCCTGCATGACCCCTATTCCGAGGGTGTCTTTACCGGCGACAGTTTCGGAATTTCCTATCGCGAGCTCGACACCGCCGCCGGTGAGTTCGTGTATCCGACGACGACCCCTGTCCACTTCGACCCGGTCGCGGCACACGAGGCGATCGACCGGATACTTTCGCTCGCGCCTTCGCGCCTGTACCTGACGCACTTCAGCCTGGTGACCGACGTCGCGAGGCTCGGCGCGGATATGCACCGCCGCATTGACGGCTTCGTTGCGCTGGCCGAAGGCGACCCCGGGACAGGCGACGGCGACAGGACGGAGCGTTTGCAGGAAGCGATGTATGCTTACCTGATCGCAGAGGCGCGGGCACACGGCGTAGCGCTCGACGAGTCGTCGCTTCGTGACGTGCTGAGTATGGATGTGACCCTGAACGTCATGGGTCTCGAACACTGGCTGGACAATCGCCCGGAACCGGGCGCTTTATCGAAGACGCATTGATGAACCCGTTCAAAGCATTCCGCCTGGAACAGACGAGCGATGGCGTCAGCGCCTCGTTCGTGAACCTTGAGATCGACGATCTCTCCGAGGGAGACGTTGTCATTCGGGTCACGCACTCGACCATCAACTATAAGGACGCGCTGGCGGCTACCGGCAAGGCGCGGATTCTTCGGACGTCGCCGCTGGTCGGCGGTATCGATCTGGCGGGTGTCGTCGAGCGGAGCGAGGACCCGGAGCTCGATCCGGGCACGCCGGTGGTCGTCAACGGCTGCGGGCTCAGCGAAACCCGCGACGGGGGTTACGCCGAGTTTGCCCGGGTCCCGGCAGAAGCGGTCGTGCCCTTACCGGTCGGCATGGAGCCACTCGCGGCCATGCAGATCGGTACGGCCGGGTTCACGGCGGCGCTCGCCATTCATCGGATGGAACAGAACGGTCAGCTGCCGGACCAGGGTCCTGTTGTGGTTACCGGCGCTACCGGTGGCGTCGGCAGCCTCGCAATCGACATGCTCGACGCACGGGGCTACGACGTCGTAGCGGTCACCGGCAAGGACGACGCGTCAGATTATCTGCGCGAAATCGGTGCCGGCGACGTGCTGCTGCGAGGAGACATCGACGTCGGGTCGCGGCCGCTCGAAAAATTACTCTGGGCCGGGGCGATCGACAACGTCGGCGGCGAGATGCTTGCCTGGCTGTGCCGGACAATGGGCTACGGCGGGAACATCGCCAGCGTGGGCAACGCGGCCAGTATCAAGCTGGAAACGACCGTACTTCCGTTCATCCTCCGCGCGGTTTGTCTTCTGGGCATCAACTCCGTCGACACGCCGCGAGACCTCAGGCTGGCAACCTGGCGCCGTATTGGCGGCGACCTGCGACCGCGGCACCTTGCGCGCATCGCCGCGAACGTTATTGCCTTCGAGGATCTTCCCGATGCGTTCGACGCCTACATGCAGGGGGCGGTGACCGGGCGCACGGTCGTCAGGATTGGTGACTAGGCGACCGAGGCATGCAGCGCGTGTTGATCGCTTTCGGTATCTTGCTTGTGCTGATCGGACTCGCCTGGCCCTGGCTCAGCAAGCTTTCCCTCGGACGATTGCCCGGTGATATCGTCATCGAACGCGACGGCCTGAAGGTCTATTTTCCGCTCGTCACGATGCTCCTCGTGAGCGCTTTGTTGTCCTTCATCCTCTGGCTGTTACGTCGCTAGGGATATGCTCGGTCTGCACGCCTGCAGGCCGTCCGGGCTGTAAGAAAAGATTCAATTGACAGGCCGCCGGGCCGCGCTATATTCCGCGAAATTACAGGTGTTTCTTCAACCGCCGATACCGATCGGGTAGCGGCGAGGTAATGGACCGCAAGGGTTCTAGCGAGGAGGCAAAGGTGAGCGACCCTAACGATCGTTCGACCGATGACACGGATGATTTCGATCCGACGTTCGGCTCGGACTTCGACGAAGATCTCGCGGACGACATCGCAATCGATGTCGGTTCTCGTCCAGATTATTCCCCATCCGCCTGGCAGCGCCTGGACGCTCGCAGAGAAGATGCGTGGCTGCGCGAGCAGCTGTCCGACTGGGACGACTGGGATAACGA
>CAZMEA010000339.1:0-2962 GCA_964565135.1 uncultured Woeseiaceae bacterium | reverse complement strand
CCGCCCGGGGAAACGGTGCCGTACGACGAACTGATCCAGGTCTGGCAGTCGCAGTAGTACTAGCGGAAAAGGTAGCCTGCGCCTTCTGAAAAAGGTGTCTGACACCTTTTTTCCCTGACAACTTCTTGAAGAATGCTGGCTGCTGCTAGAGTCCCTGCATGGGCTATATCTCGGCTTTCTTTGCGCTAAGGACGGTAGACATTGCGTCTGCTAGTGCGCCTTCGAAGAACGACCGCCGGCAAACCTTGCTAGAGACAGCAGGCATCGACCCGGATGCCCAGACCGAACCCGCGCAGATGATCCCGGATACAGCCTACTTCGGCTTGCTGGAACACATCGCAGGCAACTACGAGGGCGGACGCTCCATCGCCGTTCGAACAGGCGCCTCGATGCGCTGTGACGACTACGGTGCTTTCGGGCTGGCCTTCAAATCTGCTGTCGACCTCTGGGGATCATTCCAGCGTGTGGAGCGCTACGGGAAAGTGGTCACGAACGTCGCAAACTACATCGTCGAACCGGGCAACGGATCGGCCTTCATGGCGCTGCGCCCCGATCCGGGAACACGTCTGGGCCTGAAGATGACCAACGAGCTGGCGGTGGCGGCGGCCACGGCGATAAGCCGTGAAGTCTGCCGGCAGGAGTTCGCGCCGGTGGAAGTCTGCTTTTCCCATGCAGAGCCTGATGATCTTTCGGCGCATGCGGCGCATTTCCGCTGCCCGGTTCAGTACGGCGCAGACCGCGACGGCCTCGAGATCGCCGACGAGCTGCTTTACTCCGGCAACCAACTCGGCGACGAGCGCATCTCGGAGTTCTTCGACACCCACCTCGATAAGGAACTGGCGCGGCGAACAGACGACGACCAGTTCGAGGCACGCGTGCGCGCACAGATCACCCGTGCGCTTAGCGAAGGTGTGCCGAAAATCTCGGATATTTCGATGCGCCTGGGTATGAGTAACCGCACGCTGCAAAGGCGTCTTGCAGAAGAAGGCTATGTCTACCAGGACCTCGTCGACGCCGCGCGCCGTGACCTGGCCGTGCAGTTGCTGCGCCGGACGGAATTTGCGCTGGCCGAGATCGCTTTCCTGACCGGGTATTCCGAGCAAAGCACCTTCACTCGCGCCTTCAAGCGCTGGCACGGACAGACACCAACCAGTTTTCGTCGGGCTAACTCCACGACCTGATCCGGCTTCTCCGGTGTATCTGGCACGAGATGCCCAATCACTGGCATCGCATGCCAATACGCCGTGGCGCCCCGCCAATAGGCTTTTGTCATCCCCACAACACCAGGAGATGACCAATGCAAACAAGACCGATATTTGTCACCGGCGCAACCGGCATGACGGGCTCCAGAGTCGCTGCGCGCCTCGCTGACCGCGGCTACACCGTGCGGCGAGGCTCTCGACGGGCGTCGCCGGCATTCGACTGGAACGACGAATCGACCTGGAGCGCGTGCCTCGATGGCGTCGGGTCCGTCTACATCAACTATTCGCCCGACACTCGCGTCAGCAGCGCGACGGACGCAATCGCAGGATTCACGGAACTTGCGCGGCGAATGGGCGTAACCCGGTTCGTCATACTTACCGGCCGGGGTGAGGAAGAAGCTCAGGAGTGCGAACGCATCGTTCTCGAGAGCGGCGTCGACTCCACCGTCGTGCGTTCAGCCTGGTTCAACCAGAATTTCTCGGAAGGCGCGTTTCTCGACTTCGTCCTGAACGGCGCGCTCAGGTTGCCTGCGGGCAACGTCGGCGAGCCGTTCGTTGATCTGGACGACCTCGCCGACGTCGTTGTCGCCGCGCTCACCGAGGATTGGCACGCAGGAAAGATCTACGAACTTACCGGGCCACGACTGCTCACGTTTGGCGACGTTGCGAATGAACTGGCAAAGGCCAACGGCCGGGACATCTCGTACCAGGAAGTCTCGAGGGAAGCGTTCGTTTCCGGTATGGCTGAATCCGGTGCGCCCGAGGAGTTCGTCTTTGCCATGGACTATCTGTTCTCCGTCGTCATGGACGGACGGAATTCTCATCTGTCCGACGGCGTAATACGCGCGCTCGGTCGCCCGCCGAAGGACTTTTCAGGTTTTGCACGTGAAGTTGCTGCTACCGGACTCTGGAGGAAAGTCGCATGAAAAACTCACTGACTGTCATTTTCCTGCTTCTCGCAGGCCTGTTACTGCTCACTATCGGCAGTACTCTGGTTATGGCCCCGCATGCCTTCCACGGCAGCAACGGCGTCACGCTCGGGGGAAACCCGAACCTGCTCTCGGAGATCCGGGCGCCCGGCGGGATACTCATCAGCAGTGCTGTAATCATTCTGACGGCCGCGTTTCGCGCGCCTCTGCGATTGCGCGCCGTGCAGCTCGTGACGCTCGTCTACGGCTCCTTCGGCGTGCCCCGCCTCGTCAGTATCGCGCTCGATGGTATGCCCGCATCGTCGATCGTCAGCGCGATGGTGCTCGAACTGACTTTCGCTCTTATCGGGCTGGTGATGTTGTGGCGATGGAAGGCTGCCACTCGCCGCACTCCCGAGGGTAACTTCGCAAACGCACCCGCTGCCTAGCGTTCGGCAGACGGAAGCGTAAAGGCCCCTCTCAACGAGGGGCCTTTCGTCGTCTCGCGTGCCGCTACTGTCGTTACAAAATGTTCCCGCCCACCGGCAGCTGGCTCGGTACATAGTCCGAGATTCACCGAGAGAAGCTGTTGTCCGTCAGGGTTCGCAGGAAGACCTGGATATCGCCGAAATCGTCCTCCTCGTCCGCTACGTCGAGATCATCGCGATCCTCGCAGAGGGCTGTCGCCTGTCGCAGTGTCGCGCGCGATCCGGACTTCCGACCTGAACTCAGCCGCCATGACGGAGATGGCGCCACGCCTCGGCGGCCTGGTCGAGTTCTACCGGAGCCCCGCACGCACACTGTGGACGCCAACGGGTACGAATGTGCCTGACTATCCAAAACTCGCGCAGC
>CAZMEA010000338.1:0-2970 GCA_964565135.1 uncultured Woeseiaceae bacterium | reverse complement strand
CTGTCGCCCGTCGCGCCTGGCACTGTCGGGTCGGTACTCGGTGTGCTTCTGGCCTGGTTAACCCTGGGGCTGACACTGCCGGTGCAGACCGGTATCGGCGTAATGCTCGTCCTTGTGGGGATATGGCTCTGCGGCGAGAGCGCGAGACGCATCGGTGTCCACGATCACTCAGGCATCGTCTGGGACGAGATCGCCGCCATATATCTGGTACTTTTTTGGCAACCATTTGAACCACTTATGTGGCTGGCCGGATTTGTGCTGTTCCGCGTGTTCGACATCTGGAAACCCTGGCCGATTAGCGACCTGGATCACAGAATGAAGGGAGGGGCGGGAATTATGCTGGACGACCTCGTAGCCGCCCTCTATGCCGCACTGTTGCTGGCTTTCGGGGGGTGGGCACTGACCTGATCGAGTTACAGAAATATGGCCCGAAACGTCACCGAAATTCGTCCGGAAGCTGATGTCCCGGACAAAATCGGCAAGTACGTCATTATCAACAAGGTCGGGCGGGGCAGCACCGGAATGGTCTACCTGTCGCACGATCCGTACTACCGTCGCGACGTTGCCATCAAGGTTTACAACATTGAAGAAAACAGCGATGCCGATCGGGCCAAGGTATCGCGCAAAATGTTCTTCAATGAGGCTCACATGGTCGGCATGCTGCAGCATCCGAACATTCTGCCGATCTACGATGCCGGCGAAGAGAACGGCAAATACTACGTCGTCACCGAGCACATCCAGGGCGCGCGAACCCTCGCCGCCTACTGCAAACCTGACAACCTCCTGCGCATTGACGATGTTGTAGAGATTATCTACAAGTGTGCGAAGGCGCTGCACTACGCGCACGGACGCGGCGTCATCCATCGTGACATCAAGCCCAGCAACATCATGCTGACCACGGATAACGACGTTCGCATCATTGATTTCGGCATCGCCATCGTGAGCGACTCGGACATCTCGCGTATCGAAGGCATTGCCGGCAGTCCGAGCTACATGTCGCCCGAACAGGTGCAGTCTGAAGACCTGACGCCGTCCTCAGACGTTTACTCGCTCGGCGCGGTCTTGTACGAGCTGCTCACGGGCTTCCGGCCGTTCCGGGCGGATAACCTGTCGAAGCTGTTGCACCAGATCGTCTACGCGACGCCGCCGCCGATTCATACCTATCGTGACGACATTCCTGAGGAACTGGAGCAGGTTGTCGCGATGTCGATGCAAAAAGATCCCGGCAAGCGATGCGCCAGCGGCGCCGCCATGGCGGCGGATCTGACGCGGGTCTACCAGGACCTCCGCAACAAGTACGACAGCCTCGACAACCAGGAACACTTCGATCTCCTGCGGACGCTGAAGTTCTTCCACGAGTTCTCGCACGCGGAGATCTGGGAAGTGCTGCGTGCCTCCGACTGGACCGAATACACCGATGGCGAGGAGATTGTTCGTGAAGGCGAGATCGACGATCGCTTCTACATCATCGTCAACGGTCAGGCCGAGGTCAGTGCGAACGGACGATCGCTGGGCATTCTCGACGACGGAGCGTGCTTCGGTGAAACGAGCTACGTTCGAGGTGCCAAACGTCAGGCATCCATCAAGGCGAACGGACCGGTCACGATCCTGCGTGTCAGCTCCACTTTGATGGAGCAGGTCAGTTCCTCGTGCCAGCTGCGCTTCAACAAGGTGTTCCTGCGCTCGCTGATCACGCGATTGCAGAGCGATTCGTCCGTTAGTACGAATACCTGACCCGACGTATCGCTTCAGTCAGCGGCAAGCTGACGGCCGTGCCTTTACGACTTCGAAGGTGCGTGCGGTCAGTCGTCCCCTTCGAAGTCCTCCAGGGATTCGTCGCCGCCGGCGCTTCTGATTAGCACCTGGACCTTCTGTTCGGCGTCTTTTAGCGCGCTTTGGCAGCTGCGTGTCAGCTTGATGCCGTCTTCGAACTTCTTCATCGCCTTTTCAAGCGGCAGATCGCCGCTTTCGAGATCTTCAACGAGTTTCTCGAGATCGGCGAGCGCCTTCTCGAGATTGACGGTTTTTGTATCGCTCATGAACGTGGCTTTGGTTGCAAATCAGGCAGAGCGGAGTTTGCCGTACTCAGGCGTAACGCTCCAGCGTGGGGTCAATTGACACACGCGAGGTGCCGCCTTACATTGATCCGATAGACTCAGTCTAAAACCACGGCGCCATCGCGCCGACAATTCCCCCATCAAGAGGAAGAAGATCATGTCACTCAAAGGCAGCAAGACCGAAGCAAACCTGAAAGAAGCCTTCGCTGGCGAATCGCAGGCCAACCGTCGCTATCTTTATTTCGCGGCCAAGGCGGACGTCGAGGGCTACAACGATGTGGCAGCTGTGTTCCGGTCGACTGCAGAAGGCGAGACCGGTCATGCACACGGTCACCTCGAGTACCTGGAGGAAGTGGGCGATCCGGCGACCGGTATGCCGATCGGATCGACAGCCGAAAACCTGAAGGCTGCTATCGCTGGCGAGACCCACGAGTACACCGATATGTATCCGGGCATGGCAAAAGCCGCCCGCGACGAGGACTTCGACGAGATCGCAGACTGGTTCGAGACGCTGGCGAAAGCCGAGCGCTCCCATGCGAATCGATTCCAGAAGGCTCTGGATAACCTCGACGACTAAGTCGCCGGAGCCGGGGTCGGTGCGGACGCCGATCCCGGCTCTCTAGACCGCCGGTCCCCCTATGGATAAACGAGAAGGCAGCCTCGAAGCGCCCACACGACACCCTATTGCCTGGAAGACGGACGAGTTCTACGACGAGCAGGCGCTCTACGAGGAACTCGAACGGGTCTATGACATCTGCCACGGATGCCGACGGTGTTTCAATCTTTGTCATGCGTTCCCGACGCTGTTCGATGCCGTCGACGAGTCGGAGAGCATGGAACTCGATACCGTCCCGAAAGAGGTGTACTGGGACGTTGTCGACCACTGCTACCTCTGCGACATGTGCTACATGAC
>CAZMEA010000337.1:0-2971 GCA_964565135.1 uncultured Woeseiaceae bacterium | reverse complement strand
GAGGAACAGGGCAAAACGGTTGCCGCGCTGCGCGCAGCAGACGACTGACTACTCTTCGCAGATAAAGTGGATCGACAACGGGGCACCGGGCTTCGCCACTTTACCGAGCCCCAGTATGCCCTCACCGACGAGCTCGATGCTGTCGCGTCGCACGAAGGTCTCCTCCCCCTGCACGTTGTGCAGAAACGTACCGTTGGTACTTTGATCGACGAGGATGAAGCGACCGCGGCGCTGTTCGACGCGTGCATGAATTCGCGAGATGAGATTGCCTTTGATGACGAGATCATTGTCGTCCGCACGACCGATGTTGATGCTCTTCTTGGTATCGTCCACAACCACGGTCGAATTGCGAAACGTCAACGTGAGACGGCCCGATTTACGGGATTTGTTCTCCCATTCAATCGTCGGCAACATTGAGGTCGCTTCTTCCGGCTGCCAGATAAGCTCGTAAAGTGCGACCTCATCGATACGCCCGCGCACGGTCGCCACGTCAATTTGCCGGGTCTGCTTCTGCCAGACCGGACTCATACGTTCGACAGTGGCCCCCGATATGACAATCTGGCCAGCCTTCGCCTGCGACGTCATTCGATTAGCCGTATGCACGGCCGCACCGAATATATCGTTCTGTTCCTGAACGACAGGACCAAAGTGGCAACCAACGCGAATGTTGACCGGAATCGTGACGGCACTTTGCTCGGGGTCCCCGCTGATTCGCGACTGCATGTGCGCAGCCGCCGCCATAGCCTGGTCGACCGAAGGGAACGTGGACATCACCTCGTCGCCGATGGTCTTGATGACTGTGCCGTCGTTCATCAAGGTAGCCTCCTTCATGACGTCGAGACAGGCTGCTACCGTCTCGCTCGCCTTCGTATCGCCAAACTTGTCGTACAGCTGCGTACTGCCTACGACATCGGCGAACAGGATTGCTACTTCCAGGTCTTTTGCCATTACGGGGCCGAATTCATTTCTGCATGCGGACGGCAACGTCGGGTGCGTCCGGCCGGACGATTATACGCAGAAAGACCTCGACGCCTCGAACTTTATGTTCAATCGCCAAGCTTAGAGCAATTTCAGCGATACAGGCGCTAAGGCTTTCATTTTACAAACTAAATGCCTGGCAATTGTCGCCTATTTCTCGGCAACAATATAGGCAATCCACGCATAGTCGGCTTCGCCTTCGTGCTCCGGGCTGAACTCCCCGTTGCCTTCACCGTCTTCGTCTTCGCCTTCCCAGTACACCGTTACGTTCCGGAACCCGGCTTCTTGCAGGAGTTCGATCAGCTCGGGCGCTGACCACAAGCGCCATTCATAGGTGAACGCACGTTTAAGCTTGGAACCGTCCGGGAACTTGAAATGGATGTAACAACGCATGAAGTGCGTTATGGGATGGAAAATCGCCTGCTCCCAGACGTAGGTGAAACCGTCGTGCTTGGTTTTCTCCTTCGTTTCCTCCATGGATTCGGGACCACCGAACATATCCACGAAGAACACACCGTCGTCCTTGAGCGACTCCCTGACACGCTCGAAGTACGTCCGCATCTTGGCGCGCGTATCGAAGATCCAGTAGCTGAAATTGAACGCACAGACGATATCCTGCGGCGGCGTATCCACCGTCATGACATCAGACTCGATCAGACTGACGCGCGCCTGATCCGCGGGTGCCAGACGGCCAAGCCTGTTCTCCCGGCCCCAGGCAAGCACTGACGGCTCGATGTCGACGCCAATCGAATGAAAACTCTCGCCTTGCCGAGCCCACTCGCATGCGGCACTCGCAGTTCCGCAAAAATCCTCGCGCAGTGAACTCGGCTCACGGCCCCGCAGATTCCTGAAGGTGTCGCGCATGAACTCGACCTCGTGCTCGACGTTTTGCACCGACACTTCATACAGCTCATGAATATCGGCCTCATCGGCCATCGTACGCTTGCGGGCAGTCGCATCTTCGCGGCTCATTGCTCGGGTTGCTCCGTCAGGAAAAGAAGTCGAGTGTATAGCGCGCCCGTCGTGCAAACCAGACGCAGCGCTGGCGATCTCAGGCAGCCACCGGTAGTTGTTCCAACGCACCGGTCAAGACATTCGAATCGGCACCAGGACGATGGGCGTTCTCACTGAGAAATCGGCGCCACGCACGAGCGCCCGGCTGACCGGCAAACAAGCCGAGCATGTGGCGGGTAATGTGCTTGAGCAGGGTCCCGCTCGCGAGTTCACGCTCGACGTACGGCAGCATTGCGGCAACGACGGCCTGGCGCGATTGCGCGGCGCTCGATTTGCTGTCAACGAGATCTGCAAGTTCTGACAGCAGCCAGGGATGCTGATAGGCCTGCCTGCCAATCATCACTCCGTCCACGTACCTGAGGTGCTCCTCGCACTCGGCACGTGTTGTCACACCGCCGTTCAACACGACCTTCAGATCCGGATAATCCCGTTTCAGGGTATACACGCGCGGATAATTCAGGGGCGGGACTGAGCGATTCTCTTTCGGACTGAGGCCCTTCAGGTACGCCTTGCGGGCATGCACGATCAGGGTCTCGCAACCAGCGCTCCGTATTGCGTCGACAAACGCATAGAGAAACTCGACGCTGTCCTGATCGTCGATGCCGATACGCGTCTTGACGGTCACCGGCACCGCCGACGCTGCGCGCATCCGGTCGACGCATTCGGCGACGAGCTCAGGCTCAGCCATCAGGCACGCGCCAAAGGCACCGCTCTGCACGCGCTCGCTGGGGCAGCCAACATTGATGTTGATCTCATCGTAGCCGGCGTCGGATCCCATGCGCGCGGCCCGGGCCATCATTGCCGGGTCACTGCCGCCGACCTGCAGTACAACCGGATGCTCACTCGCGTCGTACCGCAGCAGCCTTTGCGCGTCGCCGTGGATCAGGGCAGCCGCCGTCACCATTTCGGTGTAGAGATGTACGCCACCGCTGATCTGCCGCATGAAGTATCGGCAGTGACGATCCGTCCAGTCCATCAT
>CAZMEA010000336.1:0-2973 GCA_964565135.1 uncultured Woeseiaceae bacterium | reverse complement strand
ATTTCCGTTGCGGTTGCCACGGACAACGGACTGATTACACCCATTGTCCGAAACGCAGATCAGAAATCACTCACGGATGTCTCGATCGAGATTCGTGACCTGGCGAAGCGCGCCATGGACGGCAAGCTCAAGCCCGACGAGTTCAAGGGCGGCGGGTTCTCGGTGTCGAATCTCGGCATGTACGGCATCAAGGAATTCAGCGCCATTATCAATCCACCGCAGTCCTGCATTCTGGCCGTCGGCGCGGGTGAACAGCGCGCGGTCGTCCGCGACGGCGAACTCGCCATTGCCACTGTGATGACGTGCACCCTGTCCGTCGATCATCGTTCCGTTGACGGCGCGGTTGGTGCCGAGTTCCTCGCCGCGTTCAAGCGTTACATCCAGAGCCCGGCCGTGCTCTTGCTGGACCGCCAGGTCTGACGGTCGACGAGATGCCACACGAAATCAGAATCCCGGATCTCGGCGCCGATATCGACGGTGTATCGATCGTCGAATGGCACGTAGAAGAAGGCGCGGCAGTGTCGAGTGGCGACGTACTTGCCGACCTGGAAACCGATAAGGCAACCGTCGAGCTCGAGGCCGACGCGAACGGTACGCTCGGCCGCATCGTCCATTCCGCAGGCGGCGAGCCGGCCGCACCGGGTGCTCTTGTTGCGCTATTGCTTCTTGAGGGCGAGGACGAAGCGGCGCTGGATGACTATACGCCGGCGTCCGCTGCTGCAGCTTCCGCAGAAACGCACAATGACACCGACGTGTCCGACGACGAGACGCCGGACTACGATGTTGTTGTCATCGGCAGTGGTCCGGGCGGTTACGTTGCGGCGATCCGGGCAGCGCAGCTCGGTCTCCGAACCGCGGTCGTGGAGCGGGAAGATCTCGGCGGTGTCTGCCTCAACTGGGGCTGCATACCCACGAAGACGCTGCTTCGCTCGGCTGAAGTCTTCGAGAATATGAAGCACGCCGATGAGTTCGGTCTCTCGGTCGATGGTTTGTCCTTTGACATGGGCAAAGTCGTCAAACGCTCACGTGACGTCGCGGGAAAACTCAATGGCGGCGTCAAGCACCTCCTGAAGAAGAACGGCGTAGAGGTACTCATGGGCGACGCTCGGTTGCAGGGCCGCGGCCGCGTGTCCGTCGCCATGGCAGACGATGAGTCACGGAGCCTGCTTGCGACCAACATCATTCTCGCCACCGGCGCCCGAACGCGCGTGTTGCCCGGGTTCGAGCCGGACGGGGACCTGATCTGGACCTACCGCGACGCCATGACGCCTGAGTCCGCGCCCGCGTCAATGCTGATCATCGGTGCCGGAGCCATCGGTGTCGAGTTCGCAAGCTTCTTCAACTCTTTCGGCTCGAAAGTGACGCTCGTCGAGATGCAGTCACACGTGCTGCCCGTCGAAGACGAAGAGATCTCGGGATTCGCACGCAAGGCCTTCGAGAAGCAGGGCATCGAGGTATTAACTGACTCTCGGGTAACCAGCCTGGAGCGTCATGAAGACCACGTCATCGCGACGATCGACGTAAACGGGGAATCCAGGACGCAGCGCTTCGACAAGGTCATATCTGCAGTTGGCGTGGTTGGCAATCACGAGTCTCTCGGGCTCGAGAACACGGCAGTAGAGATTGACGGCCCGTTCGTCCGGGCGGACGAATGGTGCCGGACCGACGAGCCCGGGGTATTCGCCATTGGCGATCTCGCAGGCGCGCCGTGCCTGGCACACAAGGCCTCACATGAGGGGGTAGCCTGCGTGGAGCGCATTGCCGGGCTTGAAACTGCGCATCCTGTCGATCGCGACCGGGTTCCGGGCTGCACGTACAGCCGACCGCAGGTAGCCAGTGTCGGACTCACGGAGGCGGCGGCTACTAAGGCCGGCTACAGTATTCGGGTCGGGCGCTTTCCGTTCCAGGGTAATGGCAAGGCGATTGCCCTGGGTGAAGCAGACGGCCTCGTCAAGACGGTATTCGACGCAAACACCGGGGAGCTCCTCGGCGCGCACATGGTTGGCGCTGAGGTGACGGAACTCATTCAGGGCTACGGCATCGCACAAACGCTCGAGACAACGGAGCAGGAACTGATGTCGACGATATTCCCGCATCCGACGTTGTCGGAGATGATGCACGAGGCAACGCTCGACGCATTCGACCGGGTAATACACATTTAGACTGTGGCCGCCGAGTTTCGCGGCCTTTGGGGGGAAACATGCACGACTCCGTTGTGAGCACACAGCCTGGCATCGCACGCCGGATCGCGTTGCTGGTGGCCTGCCTTGTATGCGCATTTGTTCTTTCGGCATGCGACGCGGAAGGCAGCCGGGCCGGCACGCGAATTCTGATCAAATTCCCGCACGTGACGCCACCTGCGTCACCGAAAGGTCGCGCCGCGGATCGTTTCAAGGAGCTCGTTCACGAGAGACTCGGCGACCGGGTCACCGTCGAGGTCTACCCGTCCGGGCAGTTGATGAACGACGACGATTCCATCGAAGCGCTCGCGTTCGGTGAGGTGCAGATGATCGCCGGGCCGCTGTCCAAGTTCGATCGCCTGACCAAGAAGTACCAGGTCTTCGATCTGCCGTTCATGTTCCGGGATATCGACGCCGTAGAGCGATTCCAGAAAGGGCCGGCCGGCAAGATCCTGCTGGATGCAATGGCCGACAAGGGTCTGCAGGGCATCTCGTTCTGGCACAACGGCATGAAGCAGTTTGCCGGTCCCGTGCCAATGGCCGAGCCGGATGCAGCATCGGGCCTGAAGTTCCGCATCATGGAATCGGACGTTCTGCAGAAACAGATTCTGCAGTTCGGCGGCAACCCGCAGAAGATGGCCTACCCCGAGGTCTACCAGGCTCTGCAGACCGGCGCTGTCGACGGCCACGAGAACACCTGGGCAAATGCCTACTCGTCAAAATTCTTCGAAGTGCAGGACTACTTCACGGAGACGAACCACGGTTACATCGGCTACATCGTGCTCGTGAACAC
>CAZMEA010000335.1:0-2978 GCA_964565135.1 uncultured Woeseiaceae bacterium | reverse complement strand
GGTACCTTGTCCGGAAATCCGCTCGCAATGGCTGCCGGCCTCGCGACGCTGACCGAGCTCGAAGCGCCCGGCTTTTACGAGAAACTGTCCGCCACCACGCGTCAGCTCGTCGATGGCTTGCAAGAGCGCGCGGAGCGTCACGGGATTGCCCTGCAGACGGCGTCAGAGGGCGGCATGTTCGGCTTTGTGTTTGCCGATGAGGGACCTATCCGTACGTTCACGCAGGTCACCAATGCAAACATCGATCGATTCCGGGCGTTCTTTCACGGCATGCTGGAGCGCAACATCTACCTGGCGCCGTCGGCCTATGAGGCTGGCTTTGTTTCAGCAGCGCACGGCGAGAGCGAGATCGAAACCACGCTGGCTGCCGCTGACGAGGTGTTTGCGGAACTCGCTGCCTGATCAGGTTGGATCGGACTCGCTGCCACGAACTTCGCGCAGGACGTCACGCACACGTCTCAGTCGTTCGATCGGATCTTCGATCTCGAGATACTGCTGTTTGTCGTCGGGTGAGATCGGCAGAATTTCGGCAAAGCGATAGCTGACCCAGCCTGCGTCCTCGTATTTCGAATCGAGGGATTCGTAGAGCTTGCCGAGATTGCCAAGCACACCTGCGAGAATTTGCGACATCGACTGAAACTCGTTCGGCAAAGCAACGGCCGGCTCCTCGTCGAGAAGCTCAACCTCTCCGACGTTCAAGCCGTCGCTTTGACGCTCGGTCGAAAGCAATCGAAAACGCCGCTCGCCTATTGCGGTGACGCCCAGCAGCCCGTCACTGCCCTGGTACCAGTCCGTGATGTGCGCCAATGTACCGACGTCGTACGTTGAAGCGGGTCCCGTCTCGCCGCCTTCGCGAATCAGCAGAACGCCAAACGGTGACTCCGTCTTGAGGCAGTTACTGATCATGTCCAGATATCGAGCCTCGAAGATGCGCAGGGGCAACGGCCCGCCCGGATACAAAACAGTGCGCAGGGGAAACAACGGGCACTTCATGCGTTCGCTCCGGACGCAGGCGTTGCTGTCCGCAGACGCTGCGTAAGCTTCTCACGAACACCGCCAAAGCCGCCGTTGCTCATGAAAATAACGTGATCGCCCGGCTGCACAGCACCGGCGAGCTGATCGACCAGTGCGTCGTAGCTGGCGGTGACAGAAATGTTGTCAGCTCCCGTGAAGATTTGCGCGAAGTCGCTGCCCATCTCATCAGGGCAATACACAACGGCCCGGTCTGCGAGCTCGAGTGACTGGGCAAGCGTCGCGTTGTGGACGCCCAGGCGCATGGTGTTCGAACGTGGCTCGAGAGCGACGACGAGACGTTGCCCGGGATGACGCTGCTTCATGCCCTTCAGAGTACGGCGTATCGCCGTCGGGTGATGCGCGAAATCGTCGTACACCGCCACGTCGGCCACCGTCGCCGTTCGTTCCAACCGTCGCTTGACGCCCGAAAACTCGGCCAGTGCTGCAGCGGAGTCGGCCAGTGAAACGCCCGCTGAGGCCGCCGCTGCACAGGCCGCCAGTGCATTTTCGAGATTGTATTCTCCCGTCAGCTGCCACTGACCCCGACAGTCTTCCTTGCCACGCCGTGACATCGAAAACCGCCGCTGACCGGCGTCCTCGAACGCCGCATACCAGTCATAGTCGTCGGCGAGCCCGAAACGTTCGACCGGTGTCCAGCAGCCCATGTCGAGCGCCCGTTCGATGTCGGCATTTCCGCCGCCTGCAATGATCCGGCCCGATCCGGGAACCGTTCTCAGCAACTGATGCACCTGCCACAGGATTGCGTCCATGTCCTCATAAATGTCGGCGTGATCGAACTCGAGATTATTGAGGACGAGGGTCTTCGGCCGGTAGTGAACAAACTTCGCGCGCTTGTCGAAGAACGCCGTGTCGTACTCGTCGGCTTCGACCACAAAGAATCGGCCGCCGCCCGCGCGAGCTGTAACGTCGAAGTTGCCGGGTACGCCGCCAATCAGGAAGCCGGGCGCCAGTCCGGCATGCTCGAGTATCCAGGCTGTCATGCTCGCCGTTGTGGTTTTGCCATGCGTGCCGGCGATGGCAATGACGTGCTGCCCGGCAAGTGCGTGTCGCGACAACCATTCCGCGCCTGATGTGTACGGAAGCGCACGGTCGAGCACAGCTTCGACGGCCGGATTGCCCCGACTAAGCGCGTTGCCGATAACGACGACATCCGGTGCCGGTTCGAGCTGCGCCGGGTCGTAGCCCTCGGTCAATTCGATGCCCAGCCGCGCGAGCTGGGTGCTCATCGGGGGATACACGTTGGCGTCGCTGCCCGTAACCGTGTGGCCGGCGGCCTTTGCGATTGCCGCCACGCCAGCCATAAAAGTGCCACAGATACCCAGGATATGAACGTGCATCAGAAACTGCTGGCCTCTGCCGGGGAAAAGAAGCTGGCCTCGACGCCAAATCGCAGAATAAACGCGAGCATGGCGATGGCGATACCGAAGAACCAGTGCTTCTGCACCGTGCGCGCAACGATGTGCCCCTTGACGGGCACGGACCAGAACCAGACCAGTGTGCCCAGCGAAATCGCGATCTGGGAACCAAGGACGGGTCGCAGGAGCAGCGAACTGGTTGCGGAAACGATCGCGAGCAGCGATCCGCAGGCGACGATCGTCGAAAGCATCTGCAGTACTCGGTGCCGGAACCCCAATGCGGTCGCCACGGTCGCATAGAACCCGAGCGCCAGCGCGTACGCAAACAGCGCTGGAAGGACACCTGACACCGGCCCGTCCATGAGCGCGAACTGCAATGCCCACGCGACGGCCAGCAGCCCGAAAGATACGTACAGCAGAATCCACGACGGAGGAATGGCATCGGGTCCCTTTCTCAGGGCGATGACGTCCAGGTAAGTTCGTAGTAGTGCGATCACGTCCGGTCTCGTCGTTTCCTTCAGGCGCGCATCCGTTGTGCGCCACAACGCGGGGCAATGATCGCATGATAGGCTTTGTTGTCGAAACTCT
>CAZMEA010000334.1:0-2984 GCA_964565135.1 uncultured Woeseiaceae bacterium | reverse complement strand
TAGCCGGATTGTTGGTGCGATTGGCGCACTCCGGGCGAATAGACGCGTCGGATTGAGGTGACCGACACCTTGGACTTAGCGTATTGATACGCCAAGTCAGGAATGGCCCCGTTTATTCCGTTACCACAGCGGCACCGTTTCTGCGCTTTATCGTCTGAATTCCGACTTATTCCGCGCCGCGGGCTTCGCCAAGATTCCGATTCCGATACCCAGCTACGTCCTCCTTGTGGAACATATCAAATTTAGTATATTCTTGAGTGATCAGTGAACCACTTAAGTCCGTTCACTGGCACGGCGACACCCTGGAAGTCACGAGAGAGTTCCCGAGAAATGCCCGTGTGAGCATTGGCAGTGAGCTCTATCTGTTGCAACTGGGCCAGGCGCCTCTACACAGCAGACCCATTCCCGGTGTAGGACGCGGCGTTTGGGAAATCCGCATCAAGGACCAAAGCGGCGCGTTCCGGGTGTTCTATGTGATCCGTCGGCATGACGGAATCCATGTTCTGCATGCGTTTCAAAAGAAAACGCGAAAGACTCGCAAGTCCGATATCGAAATCGGCAGGTTGCGTTACAGAGCAGCGCTTCGCACGAACTGAGCAAGTTATGAAGAACGTAAGCAAAGGAAATGTTTTCGACGATCTCGGGTTTGATCCGGCGGAGTCAGCCGATCTCGCATTACGTGCGTATCTCATGGCCGCACTTCGCGAGTTCATCGAGAGGCAGGGTCTGACTCAGGTTAAAGCCGCAAAGTTTTTCGGCATCAAGCAGCCAAAGATCAGCAACATCATGAACGGCAAGGTCGATGCAATATCTTCCGACTACCTCGTCGGATTACTTGCCAGGACGGGCGGCGAGCTTCGGTACTCGTTCAAACAACCAACGAAACGACAGGTCGAAGCACGGTTGCGAATGTGAGTCTGGAAACGGGCTCCGACACCGTTTGTCGTCTCAGTCCCCCGCCACCGGCCGCGTCACCCGTTCAACGAACATCTCGATGAACTTGGGCCAGTCGAGGTCGTATTGCACGTTCATCTTCTGCGCGCCCTCGGCGCCCGGCCAGAGGTCTCGGCCGCCGACTGACACGCCATAGCTGATGCCGTGGTCGATGTTTACGTCGACGTAGAGCTCCTCGGTCTCGACGATCGACGGATCGATGAGGCTGGCCAGGGCGATCTGGTCATACATGTACCAGGTACGATCCGGGTCGGCCTCGAAGCGCTTGCCGAGCGTGTCCCTGAGGAGCTGTGTCAGTGGCGTATCGACCTCGACCATCTTGTCGTACCACGCTTTGTCCAATGCAGACTTGCGAGACACGTTCAGTGGCGAGAGTTCGATCGGAATGCCGGAGCGCAGCACGACGCGCGCGGCCTCCGGGTCCACCCAGAAATTGAATTCGGCGTTCGGAGTGACGTTGCCGGCCCCATCGGGCAATAACGCGACCGCGCCACCCATGATGACGAGCTGCTTTACGTTCTCGGCGAACTTCGGATGCGCGCGGATCGCCTGCGCGATGTTCGTCAGCGGCCCGATCGCGACAATAACGACCTCGCCCGGACGGTCCATGACGGTATCCACGATCCATGGCATTGCGGCTTCGTCCTGCGCTTCGATCTTGGCAAAGCCGCCCGGCGGCTCAACCACCTCATCGGAATACCACCGGCCGTAGGTATTGACCGCGAAATCGCTCTTCTCATGCACCAGCGGCATGTCCGCGCCGATGTACACAGGAATGTCCGTCCGGTTCGCGATCTCGAGCATGCGCAGCGAATCGGCAGTCGCTCGTTCCAGGCTCTCGTTGCCGGCGACCGTGGTAATACCGAGAATCTCGAGCTCCGGAGACTGCAACGCCAGCATCAGGGTCAGGCCGTCGTCTGTCGGCGGCAGGGCAAAATCGGTATCGAAAATGATCGGAATCCGCTCTTGTGCCAGCCCAACGACCGGCAGCATGAACAACGCCACTATTCCTGTCAGGACACGGAATCTTCTCATCCTCGTTACCTTTCATTCGCCTATGTGGATCGGTAGAGTATAGCGACTTTGCGGGTAGTGCGGGACGGGGAACAAAACGTGAAAAATCCACTGGTTACGGTCCGATGGGGCCTCATCGTTTTGCTCGCCTCACTGCTCTCGGGATGCGGACAGGACGGCGCAGATACAGCGGCGAGTACTGACGCTTCCGACAAGCCCACCGTTGCGCTGATCATGAAGTCCCTGGCGAACGAATTCTTCGGCACCATGGCCGACGGCGCGCGATCGCACCACGCCGAGAACGCAGATACCTACGAGCTGATCGTCAACGGCATCAAGAATGAGACCGACCTCGCCCAGCAGGTCGCGCTTATCGACCAGATGATCGCCTCCGGCGTCGAAGCGATTGTAGTCGCGCCGGCCGATTCCAAAGCCCTCGTCCCGGCGATCGCCCGTGCCGTCGCAGCCGGCATCGTCGTCGTCAACATCGACAACAAGCTCGACCCCGACGTGCTCGCCGAGTACGACCTCAGGATCCCGTTCGTTGGCCCCGACAACTTCCTCGGTGCCGAAGCGGTCGGCAAGTACCTCGCCGACAACCTCGAGCCGGGCACGGCCGTCGGCATCCTCGAAGGCGTGCCGACCACGTTCAACTCGCAGCAGCGTGTCGCTGGCTTCAATAAAGCGATGAGTGATGCCGGCATGAACGTCATCGCCCAGCAAAGCGCGCAGTGGGACCAGACGATCGCCATTACGGTTACCTCCGGCATGCTCGTGCAGAACCCGGAACTCTCCGCCATCCTCGCGGCCAACGACAACATGGCGCTCGGCGCGGTAGCCGCCATTACGCAGTCCGGCAGGGCCGGAGAGATCACGGTTGTCGGGTTCGACAACATCTCTGCCATTCGGCAGCTCATTCAGGACGGTCAGGTACTGGCTACCGCGGATCAGCATGGCGATCTCCTGGCCGTGTACGGCATCGACTACGCGCTGCAGGCGCTGAACGGCGACATCGA
>CAZMEA010000333.1:0-2999 GCA_964565135.1 uncultured Woeseiaceae bacterium | reverse complement strand
CCGGCTTTTGGCAGCGGCGAATCGGAAGTCACGGCCTATCAGCTGACGGGCGGCAAGTCCGAGGCCTCATTGAGCAAGGATGAATGGCTCGCACGGCTGCACGACATGCACATTGAAGGCGCCCGGATGCTCGTTGACGGATCGCGGACCAAGGCAGACTTGAAGCTAAACCCGGAGGTCGACAAGGCTTTCCTGCAACTGATAGTCGACGGTCAGCTACAAACGATCGACGATTGGGACGCTAACGAGACAGTCGCCAGGGCAGGCATCGGCTGGATGGAGATGCATACCTGGATCGCAGCAATTGCGGCTAACGAAGCAGCCGGCGGACAACGGCCCACGGTAGACTTCTATGGCGAGATGCTCGAGATCGGTATCGCCGCCGGCGTCGCCCACGCATGAAGTTCGGGACCATCAACGACAACGGGCGTCCGACCGTGGTCGTCAGGATCGGTGATGCGGGTGTTTGTCGATTGACCGAGCTCTGCAGGGCTGCGGGGATAAAGCCCTACGACAGCCTGCTGGACCTTATCGAGCAGGTCGATGACATGGCCGGGCTTGATGCGAAGCTGTCTGCGCACGTTTCCCGCGTCCCCGTTCTGGATGAAAACGCGGTCGAATGGCTGCCGCCGATTGCCCGCCCGTCCAAAATAATCGGTGTTGCGTTCAACAACAGGAAACTGGTGGAGACCGCGCACAAGGATCCGGGCGTTCCGAACTTTTTTCTGAAACCACCGTCGGCGTTACAGGCGCATGGCAAACCGATACGCGTCAACCCCGAGTGGGGCGCGGTGATTCCGGAACCCGAGTTGTGCGCAGTTATTGGCACGCGTTGCAAGGAAGTGGACGTACGCGAAGCGCTGGATTACGTATTCGGCTACGCCATTCACAATGACGTGACGTCACACGGACTCAAGTTTCAAAAAGACAGTATTGCGGTTACGTACAACAAGGATATGGCCCGGCCGGAGTTCTTTGGTTGGCGACGTTCACACGGTGACGACGACCGGGACATGTATTACGTGTATCACACGCGCTCAAAAGGCACCGATACGTTCGGACCGATGGGGCCGTGGGTGACGACCCGGGACGAGGTGCCCAAGCCGGACGAACTGACCGTACAAGCGGATTTGGACGGCGAGCTGTTTGCTATCGATTCGACGGCCAACTATCGCTTCTCCGTTGCCGCGTGTATCGCCGAGGCCAGCCGCTACTTTACGCTCGAACCCGGTGACGTCATGTCGTTCGGTACGACGGCGAAAGGGCAGGGGCGATTTACCTATGGACACAAGAGCGTGCTCATGGGTGAGGTGACGGGGGTCATCGGTATTTCGATCGACCCACTTGGTCGCCTCGAAAATCCAATCGAGCACATTGGCTCGTAGTCTGTGCACGGTGTTCCGCGACTGCCGTCGACCGGCGTACAGAGCAGCCTTTAGCTCAAGCCTGGTCCTGCGTTACGGGAGGGTGCGCAGTACCTGATTCCGTACTGACAGCGAAGAACGCACAGCCGAGAGACGCAATGACGAGCAACGCGAACGCAATGATCTCGTTGCTGTCGGAGAGGTGAAACGAGCCGCCGGTCGTGCCGGCCAGCATGAGCAATCCGAACGCGACCAGCGCGATGACGCCCACGAAACGTGCAATGGCCGAACCCAGATCCTCGAGCTGCGGCACGAAGGCCGAGGCAACGAGCACACCGCTGAGCAGCAGCATCAGCGCTGGCCAGAAGCTGGGGCCGAAGAGGGTCAATCCGTAGAGGCATGTGGCGGCGAGGGTGCCGCCCAGGGTAATTCTGAGAGCGAAGATCATAGCGCGGACACCGTATCGCCATCCGGTGATGCGGAACCGGTACCAGTCGCTAGATTCGCAAATGCTGCGTTGAGGCTTATGTAACGAAAAGAGGCCGGGTCCGGATGATGATCCGCGAGCCCGGCCTCTTTGTTAACGCGTTACGCGTCTGGCGGTCGTCTACTCGAAGAACCAGCGCGCGCCGATGGAGATGACGTCAACGTCCCCGGCAAACTCCAGCGACAGGCCCGCAGCAAACTGCTCGGCAAAGTAGTAATCACCGGCAATTTTAAGGAACGTATCGCCGTCGCCGACCGTCGTGTGGTTTACCGAACCGCGAACTTCGAATTCCGGCGTCAGCAAGCCGCGCGTACCCGCTTCGACCAGCAGGCCGTCGTCATCGGCATCACCGAACGGCGTGTCAACGCTGACGTCGACGAAACGTACGCTTGCGAGAAGGTCCCAATCGGGTTTCCAGCCGAAGGCATAGCCACCGCCAAGCTCGATGGTCGTCGAATCGACGCTTGCATCGAAGCCGATGTCGGTGAGCGAGCCCAGCACGAACCAGTTGTTGTCGAAGCGATAGGAACCGCCTACTTGCAAACCGCTGCCACCGGCAACGTCCACGTCGACGTAGCGAAGCTCGGCGTAGTTGTATCGAAGCGCCGGCTGTTGTGCCGCCGCGATTTCGGCTGCGCCTATCAGCAGCACAGAGGCTGCAATCAGCTTGATCATTTTCATAGTATTCATCCTTGATGAATCAGTGCCCAAGTTTTAACCCCGGATTATCCGCGTCGCGGTGCGCCCGGTTATGTGAGGCAGGTCCCGTATTGGTTGGCCTGGAATTTCCCCACAAGTGGCGTCCGACAATTCGATTTGACATATATTCGGGCACTCTTATTCAATTTGGTAATAAATCGCTCGGACATTTCCTCCAAAACCACTGCAATTCCGGGGCTTTGCCGGCATGCTCGTGCTTCGCGCAGGATGTCCGCCTTGCGGCGGCATTGCCGCAGACATTGGTTTTCTGAAGGGAGCTCGAGGAGCTCAAAGGGCAGGATCAGAAATGCAGTCACGTACCTTGGTCATCGTCAGTCTCGCCGCAGCCCTGATCGGTTGCTCCGAACCCGAGGAGTCGGGTTTTCGCCCAGCCGACTGGCCCGCCTACGGCGGACACAACACTGGTGATCGCTATTCAACGCTCACCC
>CAZMEA010000332.1:0-3009 GCA_964565135.1 uncultured Woeseiaceae bacterium | reverse complement strand
GCGGTCGCTACAAATATCGGCACCGCATAGTCCATCAGTCGAGCCTCACCAACTCGGTGCCATACGAACCGATTCCGGCAATTCGTGCGACACCACAGGCAACGTGTACAAGCGCGCAAAGGTCGCCGCGGCGGCGGCACTGTAAACCGCCTGCTTGACACGACCGATCACGCCGCCCTGCTCTTTCGCCGCCAGCACTTTCTCGTTAATGCGTACCAGTCGATCGAGGCCCGCCCTGAACTTCGGGTTGTCCAGGTCCAAAGTGAACGGGAAGATCTGTTTCGAGATTTCCGAGGTGATGCTGAGCACCTGCATGTCGTACTCCGTCGGATCGAAACCAAGCGCCGCGTGCATCGCCGGGCGCGTGTGATCGCGCACATACATGGTTGCGTACACGGCCAGCAGGAAGAAACGAATCCAGAGCAAGTTACCGCCGCGAAGCAGGTGCGGATTAGCCTTCATGATCAGAGCGAACACTTCGCCGTGCCTGAATTCATCGTTACACCAGTCCTCGAACCATCGGAAGATCGGATGGAAGCGAAGCTCCGGATTCCGCTCGAGGTGTCGGTAGATCGTGATGTAGCGTGCATAGCCGATCTTCTCGGAGAGATACGTTGCGTAATAGATGTATTTCGGCTTGAAATATTTGTACTTCTTCGCCTTACGCAGGAACCCGAGGTTTACCGGTACGCCGTAGTCCTTCAGCGATCGGTTGATAAAGCCCGCGTGGCGAGATTCGTCACGCGCCATGAAGCCCATGACTTCGCGAACGTCCTCGTTATCGACGGCCTTCTTGATGTCGGCATAGAGCACGTGACCGGAGTATTCCGACGTTACCGATGACACCATGAAGTCGAGAAACTCCTTCTCGAGTTCCGGCGACAACTCCTTGATCTCGCTTTCAAACGCATCGTCGCGTCGAAAGTGGTTCTGGTTGTTGTCATCGCGGAACTCCGCCATCAATTCGTCCCACTCGCCTTGAATCGGCGACATATCAAGCTTGTCGAACGCATCAAAGTCTGTGGTGTAGAAGCGCGGCGTGAGCAACGTTTCCGTTCTTGCCTTCGTCGTCGATGCGTTGGACGAGGTATTCGTGGTTTCACTGGTCACTGTGCTGTCTCCTGATTCGTATGGGCGACGGCGGTAATCGCGGCATCATCTGCGGACAAACCCTGGCTCTGTCCGCCCTCCTCGCTGGCCGCAGCAAGCTGTGGCAGGAAGCGAGCGAACGCGGCAGCGTTGGTCGGGCCAAACGCCCACAAGTCGACGCGCTGATCGGTCACGGTATCCACAAGCAGCAGCCGCTTGTCCGAGGTCTGCTTGATGGAGTACGCCGCATCGACATCCTCGCCGGCGGCACGCCGGGCACGCGCCATGGCGCGCAGAGTCGACCGCAGGAAGCCATCTGCATCCGGTGCCAGCGTACCGAGCGTGCTGCCGCTGGATGCGTCGAGGACCTGTAGCGAACCGTCCTCCTGGTCGACGAACAGAAGATCGACCGACATAACGACCTCGTCGGTGACGTAGGTTGCCGGTCGGTTTCCTGACAGCGACACCCACGCGGTAGCAACCAGCGCTATCACGATGAGACTCGCCGCCGCTGCCAGCGGCACGGTCGGATAGGGCTGCCAGCGCTTCGGCTCATCCGTCGCTACCGGCACTTCCGGCAATTGCTCAGCCGGGATCTCGACACGGGACGCGCGCTCCTGCGTATCCATCTCGATTGCCCGAGCAAGGATCTCTGCCGTCCTGTCCGCGTCCTTGATGGCACGCAATACAGGCTGAACCCGCAGAAAATGCCACGGCCGGGCATAGGGCCACAGCAACACGTAACTCGCGCTGCTGTCGATGGCCGGCGTTACGGCAATGTCGCCGAACCCCATTCCGAGCTCGCGTATGTCGGCGTTATCGATCTTGGTGTGCGGCAGACTCATTGACAGCGGAATCGCGACACCACATCGCAAGATGATTCGCTTCGATGTAATCGTAAACATCGCTGCACGCGCATTTAACCACGCCATCAACGCGACCAGACCGAGCCCCACGGACGCAAGCAACGAATAGCCGACGCCCGCCGCGACGACTTCCGCAGCCGGCGTACCGCGGCTTACGCTAAGTATGACCAGTGCCGCAATGATCGCGGCAAAATACAGGACCAGCTTACGCAGATGAAACTTGCTGCGCGCCAGTACCCTCCAATCCGGAGATCCCTGCCAAAGAACACGTTCCCCCGGGGGCAGCGGTTCCGGAATACCCGGTGCCGCTTCCTCGTCATGTTCTACGAATTTGCTCAAATCAATGGCTCCCCACGTTTGTCATCGGCATACATCAAGCCACCCGCAAAGTAGCCGGTGATCTTGTCTTCCTCGAGCAGCGTGATCTGATCCGGCGACTTCAGTGACGGTGCGTTCGCAAACTGGTGCGAGTACAGAACGTCGACCCGAATCTCACTCTTTGCCTTATCCACGTCGGCAAAGTGGAACGGGATAATCACTGAGCGATCGCCAGCGTCCATCTCGAGGTAGTAAATCATCGGCTCGGAAAGGTCGATCCACGCGTCCTTGATCGTGCCAACCTGCACGCCGTCTGCTGCCGTCACCGGCCAGCCACGAGGATCGGGATCGCGCGGATCCACGTGCAGACTTGCATTGGCCCGCATCGGCACAACGCGCGGATGCCCGTCGATGGTGAGATCCGGCGTATCCGAACGGTGCGCGTAGGCACCTGGTCCGAGGTTTGCGCCGATTGGATCGCCGACGGGATCCAACGGATAGCCTGGTGATTTGCCAACCGGCTTTCCGGGCACGTCAACTTCCGGCGCCTCGTCACGCGGCGCAAGTTGCGTACCGCCGTGATACAGCTTGTATTCCTTGGCCGGCGGAATAGCCGGAAAACCCTGCACCGTGACGTGCTTCGATCGGTCGGAAACAAGCGGATAGCCCTCGCGCTTGCTTTCCCGATGCAGGTAAAGCACCAGGCCGATGAAGAACACCCAGAACAGGGTGAACA
>CAZMEA010000331.1:0-3017 GCA_964565135.1 uncultured Woeseiaceae bacterium | reverse complement strand
CCCGCAGGCCAACGGAAACATTCTGTAACCAACGGATACGCCGGAGATACGCACTGTGATCGAATACTGACTAGTATTCTCCTCCGGGCAGGGACGCCCGCTTTGATCAATCCGGAGACACAGACATGGCGGAACGCAGCAACGCGCAATCTCTGATCGCGATCGGTATCGCCGTCGCGATCGGCGCGCTCATCTCACTGGCCGGCAGTGACGGCGGGGCGCGCTTTGGCGCGATCCCGGTGTTCGCACTGTGCGGCGCTCTTGCATTCGCCATCAACTGGCTGGCTTTCATTCCCGCCGCAATCGCGCGGACGGAGCACTACTACGACCTGACCGGCGGCATCACATACATCACCGTCACGATCGTCGCCGTGCTCCTGTCAGGGGCGCTGGATACGCGCGCAACGATCGTCGCGGCGATGGTGCTCATCTGGTCGATCCGGCTCGCGACGTTTCTGTTTCGGCGAATCTCGGCCGCCGGTAAAGACAGCCGGTTCGACGAAATCAAGACACAGCCGGCACGCTTCCTCATGGCGTGGACGATTCAGGGACTGTGGGTGCTGTTGACCGCGGCAGCCGCGCTCGCCGTGATCACCGGAGGAAACTCGGTACCGCTCGGACCGGTCGGTATGATCGGCGTTGCAATCTGGGTGGCAGGTTTCCTGATCGAGGTGGTATCGGACAGTCAGAAGTCCGCGTTCAAGGCTGATCCCTCGAATGCCGGCAAGTTCATCAACACGGGACTGTGGGCCTGGTCGCGCCATCCGAACTATTTCGGCGAAATCGTTATCTGGATCGGCATGGCCATCATTGCGTTACCGGTACTGCAGGGATGGCAGTTCGCGACCCTGATCTCGCCGGTATTCGTCGCCTTCCTGCTGATCAAGGTCAGCGGCATTCCGATGCTGGAGGACAAGGCGGACGAGCGATGGGGCGGACAGGACGACTACGAAGACTACAAACGTCGGACGCCAGTCCTGATACCACGTCCGCCGTCGGCTGCCTGAGGCCAAGTTAGCCTTATCGCAAAGCTTGCCGCACCCTCGTTCACGGCGTAAAACAGGCGCACCACGTGAACGGGGAAACGCCGATGATTCGGTACGGGCTCTTCTTACTGGCGATCGCACTGGTAGCGCCGGTTTCCATGGCCGACGAAACCGCCGTCGACTATGTCATCGAGCAGAACGTCATGGTGCCGATGCGGGACGGCATTCTGCTTGCGACGGACATCTACCGACCTGCCGAGGATGGCGAGGCTATCGACGAGCCTCGACCCGTCCTGCTATCGCGGACCCCCTACAGCAAGTCTCGCGAGAGAGACATTGCGACCGCAGAGCATCTCGTGCGACACGGCTATGTCGTCGCCGTGCAGGACATGCGCGGCCTGTACCAGTCCGAAGGGGAATTCTCCAAATACTCGGACTACGAACCCCCGGACGGCTATGACACCGTCGAATGGCTAGCTGGTCAGCCCTGGTCGGATGGCCGCGTCGGCATGTGGGGTACGTCGTATGGCGCCCACACTCAGGCAGATGCCGCGAAACTCAATCCGCCGGCGCTGAAAGCGATGCTTCTCAATCAAGGCGGAATGGCCAACGCGTGGGACCATGCCGTCCGGCACGGTGGCGCGTTCGAACTGGGCCGGGAGCTGACCTGGGCGTTCAGACAGATCCCGATGGAGTCCGACGATCCGGTGATCGACGCCCACTTCGAGAAAGAAACGATCAACGACTGGTACACGGCGCTACCGTTCAGGCCGGGGCTGAGTCCTTTAGCCATTGCGCCCGCCTTCGAAACGTACATCCTCGACGAATACACACGATCGGATTATTCCGACTTCTGGGCGCGCAAGCCGCTCAACTGGTCCGCCTGGTACGACGATACGGCGGACGCGGCTATGCTGCACGTCGGCGGCTGGTACGACATCTTCCTGCGCGGCACGATTCGGAACTACACCGAGCTCAGTCGGCTGAAGGAATCACCCGTCGAGCTGATGATCGGCCCCTGGTCGCACTCGGGCAATGAGCGAACCTATGCCGGCGACGTCGACTTCGGCCCGGACGCAGCGATTCCCGATTTTCGTGACGACTTTCAGCGCCGCTGGTTCGATCGATATCTCGGTAGCGATGAACCGACGTCGCGAGCGCCCGTGCGATTGTTCGTCATGGGTACGGGCGATGGCAGCCGCACGGCGGACGGCCGTTTGCTGCACGGCGGTTACTGGACCGAAGCCGCCAACTGGCCCTTGCCCAGCGCGCAACCGGAAACGTTTTACTTCAACGCAAACGGCACGCTGAGCACGAAGCAGCCCGACGTTCGGCAATCCTCCACGACTTACACGTTCGACCCGGAGCGACCCGTGCCGACTCTGGGCGGCAACGTCTCGGCGAGGGTCAAGGACGGTGCGTTCGACCAGCGTGAGCGTCCCGACTTTGTGGGCTCGAGCCCGCCGTTTCTGCCGCTCCGGTCCCGCTCGGACGTCCTTGTGTTCCAGACCGAACCCCTGGAGGAAGACATCGTCGTTATCGGACCGATCGAGGTCGTTCTGTATGCTTCTTCCACCGCGGTCGATACAGACTTCACCGCAAAGCTCGTCGACGTGTATCCGCCAAGCGAAGCCTTTCCGAGCGGCTTCGACATGAATATCTCGGACGCCCTGGTGCGGGCAAGTTACCGTGACGATCGAAAAACCCGCGATCTGATCGTGCCCGGCAACGTCTACCGGCTGACGATTCGTCCGTTTTCCACCGCGAACGTTTTCAAGAAGGGTCACCGCATTCGCGTGGATATCTCCAGCAGCAACTTCCCGCGCTTTGACGTGAACCCCAACACCGGCGAACCGCTGGGTCAGCACCGCAGAATGATCAAGGCGGATAACACCGTGTATCACGAGAACAGTCGCGCCTCGCACATCGTGCTGCCTGTGGTACCAAGGCGCCCGCCGGCGCTTTCGACCTGGGATTAGGGATGCGTCAGACGTCTAATCAACGGGCTGGTGATTACGGCCATGCACCTTG
>CAZMEA010000330.1:0-3023 GCA_964565135.1 uncultured Woeseiaceae bacterium | reverse complement strand
TATGGAGGACGGCTGTGAAGAAGTACACGAGACGTCGAGTTCTGAAGGGCATGCTGAACGGGTCAGCGGTGACGGTCGCACTACCGTTCCTGAACGTTTTCCTGAACGGCAACGGAACCGCACTGGCCGCGAACCGGCCCATGCCGATTCGCTACGGCACATGGGGTTACGGCCTCGGCATGAACCCGAGCGTGTTCGTACCCAAGAAGCTCGGACCTGACTACGACCTGCCGCCCGAGATTGCGTCCTGGAAGAACGTCAAGCAGCACATCAACCTGATTACCAACACCCGGGCGTTCACGGATACAAACTCCAACCTGTGTCACTACACGGGCTGGGTCATCTCGAGGACGGGTACGTCACCGAAGGACACCAACGACATTCCCGGCGAGACCATCGACGTGACGGTGGCCAACGAAATCGGCGGCACCACCCGCTTTCGATCCTTGACCGCAACGGCGGGCGGCGACCTGGACAGCACGTACAGCTATCAGAACGCCACCACACCGAACCCGCCCGAGTGGTCACCGATGGCCTTCTACACCCGGCTCTTCGGTCCGACGTTCAACGACCCGAACGCGGAGACCTTCACGCCGGATCCACGCGTGATGGTTCGCAAGAGCGTGTTGTCGGGCGTGATGGAGGACTCGAAGAAGCTGTCGCAATCTCTCGGTACGGAAGACCGGGCTCGACTGGACCAGTACTTCACCGGTCTTCGTCAGCTTGAACTCCAGTTCGCGCAGCGCCTCGTCAAGCCGGAGCCGATCGCGAGCTGTCGGGCACCGACTGAGGCACCGAAAGATCCGCCCATGGACAAAGAGGCGGCATCGGTTGCCGTCCGCCACAAGATGATGACGGACCTCATGGTCATGGCCGTCGCGTGTGACCAGACGCGCGTCTTCAACATGGCGTATGCACTGGCCGCTTCGCCGATCATCAAGCCGGGGTATCCGAAGCCCCACCATACAACGACGCACGAGGAGCCGGTGGACCCGGCACTCGGTTACCAGCCGACTCATCACTGGTTCCTGCAGCGGGCGATGGAGTCCTGGGCTGAGTTCGTGGAGGCGTTTGCAAGCATCCCCGAAGGCGACGGTACGCTGCTGGACAACGTACTCATCTATGGCACGACCGATCACGGCATTGCCCGAACCCACACGCTGGACTCGATGCCGGTATTCACTGCCGGCCGCGCGGGCGGCAAGGTGAAGACCGGTCTGCACATCGACCTGAACGATACGGCAGGTACCCGCGTCGCCCTGACGACGCTGCACGCCATGGGTATCGAGAAAGAGAGCTGGGGCACGCTGGGTAACGAAGCGACCGACGTGGTCAGCGAGATACTGGTCTAGGTTGCACGCGGGTTTTGTCTGCGCATGGAGGCGTCCCTGATCACATTGGTGAGAGAGTGTCATCGACAATGAGGCAAGAGACTAAGCGGATGTCCTGTTTTCGGGCGCTGGTTCTTTGCGCGGCCTCGCCGGTATTGGCCACGGTGGCGCCGGCCGCCGCTGACGACGACCTGGCGACCCTGTTGTACTGGCAGGCGCCCGAGCGGGCCGTATGGGAAGACTCCTTCGAGGAGCCCATGCCGCCGGGTTTCCAGGTCGTGTCGACCGAGCACGACGGACCGGTGTTTGCGAATGCCGAAGGACTCACGTTCTACAAGTGGCCGCAGAGAGACCTGCGCAATGGCGGCACCGGGGATCGCCAGGACGGCGTCTCCAACTGCACCGACACCGTCGAGCGAACGTCTGCGGGCCTGATGAGCCCCTACCCGGCTGGCCTTGTTCTACCGGAGCTCGATAGCCGACCAAGCTGCACCGAGGCCTGGCCGCTGGTGCTCGCCGACGAGGACGCAGAGCCTGTTGGCGAATGGGACATTCTCGAGCGGGAAGACGGCAAGCGGCAGTGGACCCACGATGGTTTTCCGCTTTACACGTCCGTACTGGACAAAGAAAAAGGCGATGTGAACGGTGGCTTCAAGCTTGAGGCGCGCGGTGATTCGCCGGTGCTCAGAGAGCCGGTCGGACCGAGACCGGCAATACCGCCGGGATTCCTCGTGCAGCAAACCACGACGGGGCGGCTGCTCATCGACAACAACGGCGCGTCGCTCTATGCCTGGCAGGGGGATGAGACGAACAAGTCGAATTGCTTTGGCAAGTGCGCGGAAATCTGGTCACCCGTTCTCGCGCCTGCGACAGCGTTCGCACAGGGCGAATGGTCTGTCATCGAGCGCTCACCGGGCACGAACCAGTGGGCCTACCGCGGACAACCGCTGTACCGCTACTCCCCGGACCCGCGCACTCGCAGCCTTCGCGGTAGCGACATCGAGGGCTGGAGCAACGTCTACACCCAGCGTCCGCTGCCACCACCGTCCGGATTTACGGTCCAGGATTCACGGATCGGTCAGGTTCTGGCCGACGCCAACGGCAAGACGATCTACACCTACAACTGCTCTGACGACGCGATGGACCAGCTGTCCTGTGACCACCCGGGCAGCCCCCAGGTCTATCGCATGACGCTCTGCGGCGCGGGCGATCCTGAGCTGTGCATGAAAACCTTTCCGTACGTGACAGTGTCACCGGGTGAAGAAAGCGTGAGCCACCTGTGGAAGGTTATGCACATCGATCCCATGACCGGACGCCTCGCCGAACCGGACCAGGAGGGCGCGCTTGCCGTCTGGGCCTACCGCGGCCGCCCGGTCTACACGTACGGCGGCGACGAGACGCCGGGCGAAGCCAATGGCGATCATTACGGTGAGTTCAACGGCCGACGCAACGGTTACAAGGCCTTTTGGCTGCGAGACGATTTTCGCGACAACATGTTTAGTCGATAACTGACGGACTCAGGCGCAGCGTCTGAACCCGGGAGGTGAAACATGCAAGACAAAATGGACATAGAAGCGACAGCGCGGCACGACAAAACGCTGGCCGTTACCCTTGCCGGCGCGTTGCTGGCCGTTTCAGGATTCGCGAGCGTCGGCACAGCGATCGGCGCCGAGGCGCCCGCGGGCGGTCGAA
>CAZMEA010000329.1:0-3046 GCA_964565135.1 uncultured Woeseiaceae bacterium | reverse complement strand
CCGGAGCCCGATGACGTGTTCGTCATCGAACGACAATGAGCAGAGGGGCGGAAACAAGGAAGGACAGCCTGCGACGTTTCGCGAATCGCAGCGTCGTCGTGCTTGTGTTCTTCGGTCTTGCGGCTACGTCGTTGCTCGCGCGTGCGGTGCACCTGCAGATACTCAACAAGGACTTTCTGAACGACCAGGCAGACAGCCGTCATCTGCGCACCGAGGCGATCACGGCGCATCGGGGCACGATTACCGATCGGCACGGCGAGCCTTTGGCAATCAGCACGCCCGTCGACAGCATTTGGGCAAATCCAAAAGAGCTTGCCGGGGCGGTCGACCGCTTGCCGAAGCTTGCCCAGGTGCTCGGCGTCGAGTCGCAGGTGCTGATGAACCGGGTGACGCGAGAGATGAACAAGGAGTTTGTCTATCTCAAACGTCATCTGACGCCTGACCAGGCACGGCGAGTCCTCGCGCTCGACCTGCCGGGCGTCAATGTGCAGCGCGAGTACCGACGCTATTATCCCGCCGGTGAAGTCACCGGCCACCTGGTCGGGTTCACAAACATTGACGACAAGGGGCTCGAGGGTCTCGAGCTTGCCTTCAACCACTGGCTCAGCGGTGAGGCCGGCAAGAAGCGAGTGCTGAAGGACCGGCTCGGTCGCTCGATCGAGGATGTTGAGAGCATCCGCCCGCCGAAGCCCGGCAAAGAACTGCGAACCAGTATCGACCTGCGACTCCAGTACGTTGCCTACCGCGCACTCAAAGCAGCGATTCAGCGCTTCAGTGCCGATTCCGGTTCGATCGTCATTCTGGACGTACAGACCGGCGAAGTGCTGGCGATCGCCAACCAGCCGACCTACAACCCGAACGACCGGTTGCAGTTCGTTCCCGATCGCTATCGCAATCGTGCGATCACCGACATTTTCGAGCCCGGTTCGAGTATTAAACCGCTGGTCGTCGCAGCCGCACTCGAGAGCGGTCACTACCAGCCGAACTCGATTGTGGACACGTCACCTGGCTACTTCATGGTGGGTGCCAAAACGATCGAGGACACGCGCAATCTCGGCCGGGTAAGTCTGGCGACAATCCTGTCTCGTTCGTCCAACGTCGGCATGAGCAAGATAGCGATGAATCTCGAGCCGGATCAGCTGTGGTCGACGATGACGCGCTTCGGCCTGGGCGCACTTACGTCCTCCGGATTTCCCGGCGAGTCCGCCGGCCTGCTGACGCACTTTAATCACTGGCAGGAAATCAGCCAGGCCACACTGGCCTACGGCTACGGCGTCTCGGTGACGCCGCTGCAGCTGGCGCAGGCGTATTCGGCGCTCGGCAACGACGGCATCGTGCAGCCGGTATCGCTGGTGGCATTGGATGAGGCCGTGCCTGGCACGCGGGTCCTCGATCCCGAGACTGCGAATTCCGTACGCCGCATGCTGGAGGAGGTCGTGCGGCCGGGTGGTACGGGTTCGAAAGCGAAAGTGACCGGTTACCGAGTCGCCGGCAAGACGGGGACGGCATGGAAGTTCGCCGCCGGCGGCTATTCGAAAGACAAGTACCTCTCGGTGTTTGCGGGGCTCGCACCTGCGAGTGACCCACGGCTGGCAACCGTTGTCGTCATCGACGAACCGAAGGGCGAGCTCTACTACGGCAGCGACGTCGCAGCGCCCGTGTTCGCCGACGTGATGACCGAATCTCTTCGTCTGATGGCCGTGCCGCCGGATGCGCTTCCTGCCCGTGATGCAGGCAGCATCATGCAGGCCATGAGTCAATGAGCGTGCCTGCCGAACGCTTAAGCGACACGCCCACGCTTCGAGATCTGCTCGAAGGCTTCGCGGATGCGCCCGCAATTCCTGTCAGCGGCATCAGCGACGATAGCCGGCGATTGACACCGGGAGACGTGTTCATCGCCACTCGAGGCGGTGCTCACCACGGGCTCGACTTCGTCAGGGCTGCCGAGTCCGCCGGCGTTGCGGCGGTGATTTGGGATGCGGACACCGGCGATGCAGGGTTGGCGACGGGAAGCGTGCCGTTCATCGCGGTGCCTGGACTGGCAGCGCGAATCGGCGACATTGCAAACCGCTGGTTTGGTGAGCCTTCGTCAGACCTCGGGGTTATCGGAGTCACTGGAACCAATGGCAAGACCACGGTCGCCTGGCTGGTTGCCCAAAGTCTCAAACTGCTCGGACGCGACTGCGGTTACATCGGCACGCTGGGCTATGGCCTGGACTCCCTGGACGTTGACCTCGGGCTTACGACGCCGCCGTGCATTGATCTGCAGTCGAAGCTTGCCGATTTTCGCGATCAGGGCGCGGCACATGCCGCCATCGAAGTGTCGTCTCACGCACTGGCGCAGGGCCGACTGAACGGTACCCACTTCGATACCGCAATTTTCACCAATCTCAGTCGCGATCACATCGACTATCACGGCGACATGCGCGCCTATGGCGAGGCCAAGGCCAGTCTCTTTACCGACCATCGATGCAACCGACGTATCGTCAGTCTCGATACCGACTTCGGCTTCGAGCTGGCGCATCGACTGGGGCAGGACGTCATTACGACGTCGAACCGGTTCGACCGCGTCGCCAACGGGCGGCCCTACGTATTCGTTCGTTCAGCGGCTGCCAACCCGCACGGTTCGCGAGTGACCGTGGAGAGCAGCTGGGGTCGGGGTGATCTGACCATCCCGCTTGCCGGAGATTTCAACATCGCGAACGCCATTCAGGTGCTTGCACTGTTGCTCGACAGCGGCGTCGAGTTCAGCGATGCCTGCGCGGTCATCGGAGCCGTCAGCGCTCCGCCCGGCAGGCTCGAGCCGGTCGGACTGGCCACTACTGCCAAGCTGCCTCGCGTGTATGTCGATTATGCACACACGCCTGCTGCGCTGGAGGCAGTACTCCGCGCCCTGCGCCTGCACGCCGACGGCGATCTTTGGTGTGTCTTCGGCTGCGGCGGCGACCGCGACAAAGGCAAACGTCCCGTGATGGGCAAGGTCGTATCGAGACTTGCAGATCACGCCGTCGTCACCAACGACAATCCGCGCAGCGAGAATCCGGCG
>CAZMEA010000328.1:0-3060 GCA_964565135.1 uncultured Woeseiaceae bacterium | reverse complement strand
GGTCGATTCAGGAATCGGCAAGGATTCCTGCAGAATCCGGCAAGACCTGAAGTGTCTGTAATCACTAGCCTTCCGGCCATCTGTCACCAGCCGGAGGCTCCTCATGCGCCCAGCGTTACTGCTCGTCTTTGTCGCCCTGCTTCAGCCCTTTCCACCGAAGGCCCAGGCGGCCGAATCCATTCCGGGCGTTGTCTCACACTACAGCGAGATCCACGTCGCTGACGGCTCCCGTCTCCAGTCAATCGTAACGATCCCGGTCGGCACCACCGATCCCCTGCACCCCGTCCTGTTCACGCAGTGGGTGTCCTGCGGCAGCCTGGAGTATCGCGAAGGTTCGAACTCGCGAGAGCTGCTCGGTGCGATTGCTCGAGATTCTGGGCTCGCCCTCATCCGCGTAGAGCGCTCGGCTATGGACGACTCCGGCCCTTCGTGCGCCGAGCTCGACTACGACACCGAAGTTGCTCACTACATCGATGCGTTCCAGCAATTGCTGAAAGACCCGCGCATCGATTCGAGCAAGATCTATGTCTACGGTTCCAGTCTTGGATCTACAACCGCGCCCCTGGTTGCTAGTGCACTGCAGGATCGGGGCTTCGATATCGCCGGCATCATGGTCCAGGGCGGCGGCGCGGTCACCTACTACGAGCGCATGTTCAACTTCGAACGCATCTACCTGGAGCGGCGACCCGACGTGGTTTCACCCGAAGACATCCATGACGAGCTGCTGCTGCGGTCCCGATTTCAGTACGAGTATCTCGTCAGTGGCCGTCATCCGGACGACATCGCCAAGGACAACTCCGACATGACGAGAATCCGGTCCGACATCCTCGGTATGGCTGAGGAGGACCATTACGGCCGACCCTGGGCCTGGCACCAACAGGCCGCCAAACAGAACTTCCTGGCCGCGTGGGCCAACGTCGACGCTCCCGTGCTCGTAGTCTTCAATGCCTTCGATCAGTTCGAGGCGCGCCACGGCCACCAGCTGATTGCCGACACCGTGAATCGACTCCGCCCCGGCACTGCAACCTACATCGAGCGCCCGAACATCGGACACAGCGACAATCGTTACGCCACGATCGAGGATGCGTACGCGTTTCGCGATGGCACTCCGGCCTGGCAGGAAGCCGCCGAAATCATGATCGGCTGGCTGCAGGCCCTGGACGACGGCTGAATAGCCAGGCTCGGCTGATGCTCCGCGGGCGATAAAGCGTCGCCGCGATCGTGTGAGCCGCTATGCCCTAAAGCGGCTTAACGCGAATATTCCGGAATCGAATCAGACCGCCGTTCGCCTGAAACGCGATGGGCCCCGACGCATACGTCTCGTCGTCAAGATCCGCCACCAAGGTGCCATTCAAGTGGACGCGGATGCGCGAGCCCTCGGCCTTGATCTGATATTTGTTCCACTCGCCGCCGGTCGTCACCGACTCCAGGGGTGGCGAGAAGAAGACGATCGCCCCGGTGCGGTTGTCCGGGTTCTCGTTCGTATCGAAGATATTGATCTCGTACCCGGCATTCGCTGCGATCTTCTCGGCACTCGAGTTGCGGACGTAAACGCCGCTGTTGGCGTCCGGGCTTGGCCAGAACTCCACCTCGAGCTCGAAGTCGCCGTATGTCTCTTTCGTGACCAGGTAGCTGCCCGTGTAGCCATCCGCCTCGACGTAGTCGTCGATGATGTTCCACTCAGCCTCGCCGAGGGTGTTGAAGTTTGAAAGATCCGTCGCATCGAAGAGCGTTTCCCACTCCTGCGCGAGCGCGGGTTGGGCTGTAACAAGGACGAACGCAATGGTCACTGACTGGAAGATTGAACGCATGGTGATTCCGGTTGTGGTTGGCTCGGCGCCAGCATAGCCATTCCAGGGACGCTTGTGCGACTGGTGAACGGCGGGCCGGCCCGGGGAATATAGCCATAGAGAAACTCAGCGGGCGAATAACACCACCGCCGACGCCGAGACCGCGTCACTGGAAGGTTTTCAGGTACACTCGCCACTGCTCGCCGGGGAGTGAACCGTTGGTACGTGACACAGAGGAACGGAGGCTACAGGTCCGGTTCCTGAAAATAATGACCCGCATCCTTTTCGGCGCACCCAATAAGGACTCAAAGGAGACTTGGCAACCGTCCCAGTCAATCGACTGGGACACGGTACCAATGGCCTCTTTAAGGATGGGATTTAACGATTTCATCGAGATGACCCAGGACATCTCGGGCGACGAGTTGAAAACGATCGACGCCTTTCTCGAAGAACACGGCGCCTACACACTGACTCAGGCCCGCGACAAAGGCTATCGGCGTGTCATGCAGCTCTTGACGTTTACCAGGATAAAGAGGGAGGCCGACGCGTACCTCCTCAAGGGAATGATCGATTCGATGGACCCGAGATTTACGCAGAGCCAGATTGCCAGGATGGACGAATTGCTCGCGACCTTCGAAGAGAAGTGAATTTGCCTCGGCAATGGCATCTGATTGCCGCTGATCGCGAACGCTCGCTGCATCCGACCTGCAGCCTTGCGCGCCCTCGATTTATACAACTCGCCAGAATCGGCAAGAGGTCGCCCTTCCCAATTGATCGACGGCGGATCCCCAAAGCCACGCAGACTATCGTCATGCCAGGCAGTGACGTGCCTCCCGACGTGAGGACGGGCTCCGAAGACAGACGCTCCCAGGCTCGCCAGCAATGAACTGGTTAAATCGGTACTTCAAACTCGACGAGCACGGCACAACCGTGCGCGTCGAATCCACGGCCGGGATAACCACCTTCCTGGCAATGGCGTACATCACGATCGCCAACCCGGCCATTCTTGCCGATGCGGGGATGGATTTCGGAGCAGTCTTTGTCGCCACGTGCATTGCGGCTGCGGTCGGCACGCTTCTGATGGGAATCCTCGCGAACTATCCAATTGCTCAGGCACCGGGCATGGGGCAAAACGCCTTTTTCACCTATGGCGTGGTGCTCGGCATGGGGCATACGTGGCAAACGGCGCTGGGTGCTGTATTCGTTTCCGGGGTGATCTTTATCGTATTGAGCGTGCTGCCGGTCCGGGAGTGGCTCATCAATGCGATAC
>CAZMEA010000327.1:0-3074 GCA_964565135.1 uncultured Woeseiaceae bacterium | reverse complement strand
GGCGGGATGAACGGTGTGTCCATCGGGTTCTCGCGAAACTCCTCACCGGCCTTCACGACGTTCGCCGCGAAGAGCTCGACGGCCTCCTCTTCCTTATGGCGATCGAACTTCAGTCCGTTCATCGCGGCGTCCGCGCTGAACAGCTCGACAAAGTCGAGCGCGGTTCGATAGTAGGTTGCCTTGATCGTTCGCACTTTGTCGGCAGAGAACGTCTCGCCCTGGATCGCGAGCTTGCGGTACATTGCCTTGGCGATGTCGATACTCATCTTCGACAAGCCGCGGGTCTGGTCTTCGACACTCAGATCCTGGTGCTTGTGATCGTAGGTGTCCGCGATATCCACCTGACAGATATGGTTGGTCGCATGGTTGCGGTGCATTTCACTCAGCACGCCGATCTCCAGCCCCCAGTCGGTGGGTATCCTTAGGTCCTCGATCACGGTGTGCCGGACCGCGAACTCCCCGGCCAGCGGGTAGCGAAAGCTGTGCAGGAAATCGAGATAATCACTGCGCCCGCACACCACTCGCAGCGCGAGAATCAGCGGCGTAACGAGCAGCCTCGTTACCCGCCCGCCGAGACTTTCACCGTTCGAACGCGCGTAATACCCCTTGCTGAAATCGAAACTGAAGCTTGGATTGGCGACCGGGTAGATAAGCCGCGCCAGCAGATCCCGCTTGTAGGTTTTGATGTCGGCATCATGTAACGCGACGGTAGCGGCGCGACCCGTCGCCAGCGTGTAGCCATAGCAAAACCAGACGTTGCGGCCTTTACCGGGCTGATTGGGCGACAGTCCTTTTTCCTGCAGTTTCGCGTCGACGGCACGAAGTCGCGGACCGTCGTTCCACAACACCCTGACGTGCTGCGGCAGGCGACTGAAAAACTCCAGCGCGTGCCGGTACTCGGCCTCGTTCGCCTGATCGAGACCGATCACGATCTCATTGAGATATGGAACCCGGACCAGCTCGCGAACGATCTTGTCCAGCGCCGGCGTTTCCAGCTCGGAGAACAGGGACGGAATCACCAGACCCATAGGTCTGTATCGCGAGAACTCGATCAGGTCGGACTCCAGCTCTTCGACCGGTCGGTTCGAAAGATTGTGCAAGGTGGCGATGTTGCCGTTCTGGTGAAAGTCACCCACGAGTCATGCTCCGTTCTTAATCAAGGCGGCCGGTTGGATTTCCAGCTCGGCCAGTATCTGCAGCATCGCCTCGTTCCAGCCGGTCGGACCAGCTTGAACCGGCCTCAGGATTCGATTATCCGATGTCAGATCCATCGAATGTCGATGCCGTCCCGGAATGATGACGCCGATATTGGTGGCGGCCAGCATGCCGAGATCGTTGGGTCCGTCTCCCAGCGATACGGTTACCACCTGAGCCACGTTCCATTGGCGTTCGTACGCGGCCGTCAGATTGCGAACGGCGTCTTCCTTGCCGGTATTCGCCATCAGGTGCAGAAACCGGCCGCCGCGGACGCAGCGCAATCCCTGTTGGTTGACGGCGTCGATGAACTCGACGGCGCGCGCATCGGCGTCGAGCCAGAGTATGGGTTCCGATGCGGCCCGCTCGTTAGCCCTCCTTGCCTGAGCTTTGGAGAGCCCGGTTTCCCGACTGATACCTTCGATACCCAGCTCGAAAAATGCCTGGCAGTTGTAGCTTCCGGCTGTTTTGAGCGACGTATACACAGCCTGCAAATCCGCCCGCGTCACGGCGTCGATCTCAGCACCGACCGACTCGTCAAAGTAGCCGCCGGGAACCCAGGTGCGTGCGCCATTTTCGGCGACAACGGGGTGCTCGAGACGCATGGCTTGCCGATAGTCGTCCAGTTCAGCGAGCGTCTTGCTGCTCACGAGAACCAGCGGAATGCCAGTCGCGCTCAGTACGTCCAGTGCGGGCTGCGCGGGCTCAAATGAATACGAATCGTGATCGAGAAGCGATCCGTCGAGATCGCTGAAGACGATGAGTGGAGTTTCTGCCTGAGCGGGAATAACGACTACCTATCGGGAAGGCGACAGGCATGATGCCGTACGCTCAGTCTACGCTCAAAGAATTCGGCGTTGGTGCGACGTACATTCGTCGCTGCACCCTTTTGGCGCAATCCTCTCAGAGATTGCGCCTGCCACCGCCTGAAGGCTGCCGCCGCATCGGCAACGACTGATCAACCAGCCTGCCGTGCACCATTCTGGTATCGATCGAGCAGCATCGCGTCGAGTTTCTCCTGGTCGGCAATGAAGCCGCGGATGCCCTCGGCCAGCTTTTCTGTCGCCATTGGGCTCGCATTGAGTTGCAACCTGAAGTCCGCCTCCGAGGCGAAGTCACAGTCTTCGAACGGTCCATCGCCATCCGGATGCAGCTGCCTCGGTAATGGCGCGTTGTCAGACGCGAGTTCTTCGAGAAAATTCGGGCCGATGGTCAGACGATCGCAGCCGGCCAGTGCCTCGATCTCACCTGCGTTTCGGAAGCTCGCTCCCATCACGATCGTCGAGTAGCCACGGGCCTTGAAGAGGTTATAGATGTTGCGAACGGAAAGAACCCCGGGGTCCTCCTCGGCCGGATAGCCGTCCACACCCTCACTCTTCTTGTACCAGTCGAGAATTCGCCCAACGAAGGGTGAAATCAGAAACGCACCGGCTTTCGCTGCGCCGACGGCCTGCACGTCAGAGAACAACAGCGTCAGATTACAATTGATGCCGTCACTCTCCAGAACCTCGGCTGCTCGAATGCCTTCCCAGGTGGAGGCGAGCTTTATCAGAATACGGTCACGCCCGATACCCGCATCCGCGTAGAAACCAATCAGGCGTCTTGCTCGTTCGATCGAGGCGTCGGTGTCGAACGACAAGCGGGCATCGACTTCGGTCGAGACGCGTCCCGGAACGATGTCCAGAATCTCCCGACCGATGGCCACAGCAAAGCGATCGCCCAGGATCTCGACACAATCTTCCGGGGCCACGTTTGCGTCACGAACCCACTCGACGGTCTTTTCGATCAGCGCCTCGTACTGAGGCATTTGCGCGGCCTTGTACAGCAGCGAGGGATTCGTCGTCGCGTCTACCGGCTGGTACTTCGCGATGGCCTCGATG
>CAZMEA010000326.1:0-3076 GCA_964565135.1 uncultured Woeseiaceae bacterium | reverse complement strand
ACGTCGCCGATCCTGTCGGCCACGAAATCGACACCCTCGAGCAGCCAGTCCGGCAAGTCTTCGATGCCGAGCGCATAAATTCTCTTGCGCCCCTCACTCTGTTCCACGACCAGCTTGTAAGCGCGCATCAGCGACAGGTGCTGTGAAACGCGCGACGGAGCCAGGTGCAGCAGTCGGGCCAGGGCATTGACGCTGCTGTCTCCCGAGGTTGCCAGCGCATGAATGATGAGAATGCGGTCCGGGTTGGACAGGACTTTGAGTAACGCGCCGAGTTCCTTGGCGACAAGTCGTCGAGTGGGCATGTAAATCTGGTTCCTTCAGGGATTGCAGCGGTCGCAGTACTGGGCGTCGGCTTCTGTCAGGCCATCGGGCCGCGGTGAGGTGTGTTCATACGAACACGCCGGGCATTGGTGTATCTCATGCAGTGTCATCCTCGTCGGCAGTTTGCACAACTCGCAGGGGAGTCCGTGCTCGACGGAGATGATGCCGAAGCCGGGCGTGTCGCACGCGGGACAATAACACAGCAATCGCTCGGCGAGCCTGATCGCGAGTGAGCGAATGGCATCCTGCCGCGTGGGGTTCACGTGTGCGCGCATGTCGGTTTGCACGAGCGCGCGTCCATCGTCCGAGCGTCTGGCCATATCGAGAATCGTCTCGTCGAGCGTCGCACGATCGCAGATTCCTTTCCTGAACGTGACGGGACCGGACTTTCCCGGCGCGTTCGGCGACACGATCAGGCCGTGTGCCGGAAACCCGACCCGGTTGACAAACTCCAGGATCTCGGCGGTGGTGGCCGCGGTCGTCGAGCCGAAGTTTGTCTTCGGTACGACCATGACCTCGACGACCTCGATAGACCGTTCTGTATCGATGAAGAACATCAGCTCGGTGCCGCTGGCCATGAAGGGCAGCACCGGATGGGGTCCGTAAGCGCCCTCGCTTGCCACCCCCAGTGCATGTCCGCTTGCCTGCATTCCGAGCAGCGCTTTCTGCCTGGCCGTTGCCCGCATATCGCCTGGCCGCTCGACTTCGCCAGTGAATGTGCCGAGCAGGTCGGTGTTCAGCGTTTCAGGAACGACTACCTCGAGCCCGAGGAGTGTGTCGAAGGGCTCTGCAATGACCGCTTCTTTTCCATGCATGGTCGCAAGCGCGACAGACCTGCCCTGGTAGGCATTGGTCTGCGCGCTTGGATTGGTTGCGTGCTGTTGGCGCGACTGCATCAGGCGCTGCGACGGATTCCTGCGCCGCTTGCCGCAGCCACATTCGGCAGGGAGGACGGCACAACCGTCGTCCAGCCGTCGCCGCCGCGATATCGCTCGATCGTTTTGCCTTCCTCGCTGATCGCGAAGAGATGGATCCAGCCGTTGTCGATCAATTCCCGGAGCGCATCGTGTTTCGCGAGCACCTGGTTGATGGCGCTGACCGGCGCCTCAATGATGGCATTGAGTCGCATCGGTTGATGGACGAACTTGTATCCGTCATGCAACGACTGCTTCGGCAGGCCGACACGCAGGTCGCCACCCGTTCCCTCGATAACCCCCAAACCGCCGACGACATTGTGCAGGGTCTTGTCACCGCTGCCGAACACATCGTTGTCGACCGTCGACGCGTAGTACTGGAGGCTGATCCAGCTCGCCACGACGAGAGGCGCCGTCATGATGAGTTCCAGCGTCGCGAAGTCGTTGTCGGCTTCCCATTTGTAGGAGTGCAGGAACGAGCGGCCGCCAAGATTAAGGTCTCGTGTACGTTCCCGGGGTGCAGCGATGAACGCCATGCAGCCGGCAAGTCCCCACTCCGGGCGGATCTCAGACCAGTCCGTGCTGCGTCTCAGTAGTGCGGCTTCGGTTCGCTCGTTCGACGGCAGGCCGAACGTCGCGCCACGTTCGCGCCGGTTGATCGAACCGGCGGCTTCGAGCGTTTCGCGGAAACGGTCGATGCGGGCGGCGTGAGACATCGGCACGTCGCTGGCCAGCAGGTGTACTTCGTCCGTCGTCGTATCGTGCAGTCCGGCGACGAACAGTGTGTCGTCCGGAATGCAGATATCGTCAGCGGCAAGCGCATCGCGAACCTGCCGGTCGTTCAGCACCTGCGCCGCGACCAACGCGTTTGCTTCGCCGGTGTGGCCGCCGCACGCGCCGCAGTTGAAGCGTGTTGCGTACGGGTTGTTGGTGGTCGTCGAACCGTGACCAATCAGCGCCACGATGGGTGCCAGGTCGGTGCCGATGGACATGCTTGCAAGCACGCCCCGCGCCATTTCGATACGTTGCTGGAGCGGAATCCCGGCGTCTCGCCCGGCGACCGACTTCGCTTCGACCGAGGGCACCAGGTTGCCGTTGGGACGCGCCTTCGACAGTCCCAGCGTATCCGCGATCAGCTTCCAGGCAAACGTAAGGCCGAGTGCCTCGACAAACGCGAACGATGAGATGGCGCCCCCGCTAAACGTTTTCCAGGCTGCGGCGACGCGTCGTCCAAGCCACGTCCTCTTTGCAAGGCGGGCGTGTTCCGACTCACTGGCCCCGGGCGTGGTTTCCTGAACCAGGAATTGCGGCTCCAGGAGCACGGGGCACTGCGCACCTCCGGAGGCTCCGTCCGCGGGCGCAACCTCGAGCGCGAAACCGAAGAAGCCGGCGAAACCCAGTGTCTCAACGGTCGAATCCGTTGCCTCGAGGGCGCGCCTGAATCGCTCTGAGCGAACGTCGATGCAGAAAACGGCCTGGGCGCTGGGGCGCCCACCTGCATCCGCCCCGGCGTTCGCGCTGTTCCCGGCCGTATCATCACTGGCGATGCCGGCCAGCAGTTGCTTGCGTCCGGCAATCTCGTAGGCGGTGTGCAGGATCAGGTTCACCGCGTGCGCGCGGGTGACATCCGGATGCAGCGGCGTTGTCAGGCGCTGCCGCAGCTCCTCGGCGAGGCCCGGATAGCGTGACGAAAACGACTCCAGAAGCGCGAGATCCCACGCTGCCCGTATCGCCAGCATCTGCTTGACGGTCTCATCTTCGCGACCGGCGAGTTCGTTGTTCCAGCCACGGAAGCGCGCGTGACCGGCCCAGCCGGCTATCGTCGCCAGGAGTCGGCGTGT
>CAZMEA010000325.1:0-3100 GCA_964565135.1 uncultured Woeseiaceae bacterium | reverse complement strand
GGCAGTCTTCACGAGCGCCCGGATACCGCGACGACGACGAGCCTGAAGGACGAAGACCTGGCCGCGGCTGTGACCGACGCCAGTGACATGCTGGCGCGCGGGGAGGAAAACCGGTTCGCCCGGGCGGTGCTCGATCTTCGCGAGCGAAACCGGCGCATGCGCCACGTGTGCGAAGCGGCAGAGCTCTATGTTCGCAGCGGCCGCGCGGAGCACGAGCACAGCGTGCTCATCAAGGCTCTATCCGCCCTGCGCAAACGTGGCACGCCGTTGCAACTGTGACGGAAGGTAGCACTACGTGCACCTTATTCTCGATCGGCGCGACGCTCAGAAGCTGAGCAGGATGCCAAGTGAGTACACGTCGCTCTCTGTGTCGTCCAGGTTGTATCGAGCCAGATCGGCCAAAACGGAGAACCTGTCCGTCAGGTCATAGCTTATGCCTGCTCCCAGATAGAGATTGGTGTCGCCGGGCGATGCCACAGTCAGGCTGTTGATCCTCGAATCCCCATCCCAGAAGAAGCTGCCGGCCCGGCCGAAAAGCCCGAATCGTTCTCCGAGTGGCAAATGGCCGATAGCGCCAAGAACAAACCCGTCCGCTTTGAGAGACACCGAGACCGACTCGCCGTCCACCGTAAACGTCTGATCAAATCGACCGAAATTGCGGTATCCGCCCTCGACGGAAAAATAGTCATTGAATCGCCAGCCGACAGTCGCTCCGTACGCCGTCGACGACGAATCAATCTCGAAACCGTCGAAATTCTCGGTGAGATCGGCCGATCCGACCGTGGCACTTATAAACAGGCCTTCCTGGGCATGCGCGTTTTGGACCAGCGTCAAGCACAGCAACAGAAGTAGCGATAATCTTGTCAGATTCATTGTCATATCCTTTGCATAGAGTCGCGACCACGTGTCGCTCGCAGTGAGTGTGCGCCAGCCACTGCCGTACACCCTGACGTCTGCCTGAAGAACGCTGAAGCTTTGCTGAAATCCGAAAACTTTAATGAAGACAGGAATTTACGGATTCTCGATCTGGAGATTGATCGTCATTCCGGGACGGTGTTCCTGCACGGCGAAGTTCTCGATCTGCCGGATCTGTCCTATCGCTTGCTGCTGACGCTTGCGGAACGCGCGCCAGCGCTGGTCAGTAAGGACGAGTTGATTTCCATCGTTTGGAACGACGTGGTGGTCAGCGATGAGGCGCTGATGCAACGCGTGAAGCTGCTGCGCCAGGCCATCGGCGATGACGGACAGCAGCCACGGTATATCGCGTCCGTGCGAGGGCGCGGGTATCGACTGATCGCGCCCATCCAGTCACAGGCGGCGAAGTCAACGCCGCCGCGGATCGGCAAGAAGAGCATTGCGATGATGCTCGCATTGGCGCTTGCGGGCGCAGCACTGCTCTCCTACCTGCGGCTGAACCAGGACGTCGACCCCCCGATTCCGAAGCTCGCGGTACTGCCCTTCGATGACCTGAGCGAAGATGGCAGCTACGGCTACTTTGCGGATGGCATTCACGAGGAGCTGCTGGCTCGCCTGAGCGAGCTCTCTGGCGTGCAGGTCGTATCGCGGACCAGTACCCGGCAGTTCAGGAATACCCAGTCAGATGTTCCGACGATCGCGCGCCTGCTTGGCGCGACCGATGTGATCGAAGGGAGCGTTCGTGTCAGCGGCGACGACGTACGCATCACCGTACAGTTGATCGACGCGGCGACCGACGAACACACGTGGACGCAGTCTTTCAATCGCAAGCTGACCGTCAGCAACTTGTTCGAAATTCAGGACGCGGTGGCCGCGCGAGTCGCCGGCGCGCTGGGCTCAGGGGTATCGCAGCCCGTACCAGACGCTCGCGAATTACCGACGACGAGCACAGAGGCATACGACCTGTATCTGCTCGGTCGCTGGCATACGTATCGGCTGACGCCGGATCAGCTCGATCTGGCAAGCGAGTTTCTGCAACAGGCCGTTGCGCTGGACCCGGAATTCGCCGAGGCGTGGGCCACACTCGCATCGGCGTACTCGTTTCTCGGGTCGCGTTCCGGTGGCGCCGCGCCACACGACACATACCCGCTGGCAAGGCAGGCGGCATTACGCGCGCTCGAGCTGGACGACTCCCTCGATTTTGCACACGCGGCCTACGCGAACATCCTTACCTGGTACGACTGGAACTTCGAACGCGCTGAAGCCGAGTATCAGCGTGCCAAGGCGCTGAACCCGAATCTCGTTCTCGGCTATGCCTTGCTTCTGTCGATTCAGCATCGGCATGCGGAAGCCATTGAGCTCATGAACGGTCTGCTGACGACCTTACCCATCGACGACTGGGCAAAGGTCAATCTCGGCTGGCGGCTGCTGCATGCGGAGAGGTTCGAAGAGGCGGTATCGGAACTTGCAGGGCTGAGCTCGCACGCGGACGCAGCCATTATCCGCGGGTCAGCACTGAGCGCGCTCGGCCGGACGCAGGATGCCGCCGCAGAGTTTGAGTCAGAACTGCGACGGCGGGGTCGCACGCCGACGCTGCTCGCCAACCTGGCCGCGACGCGATTTCTTGCAGGGCAACTTGCCGAGGGCAATGCCCTGCTCCATGAGCTGGAAGCGATGACCGCCGAAACCTACCTGAGCCCGGCCGGACTGGCGATGGTCCACTTCGCCGCCGGCAACCGCGATCGCGCCTACGAGCTCCTCGACACGGCTATCGAACAGCGAGACCGTGGCGCGATCTTTCTCGGGGTCAATCCGTACTTTCGCAACGAACGCACAGAGCCGCGTTTTCAGCGCCTCCTTACACGCATCGGCTTGCCAACGCCCTAACGCAGTCGCGCGGCGATGCCGCTCAGCGTTTCGGCAAGGCCTGCTCGACGCTTCATGTCGATGTCGCTGCCCTCACCGCGTTCAACCGTTCGGGCAAGTGACTGCAGCTCGCGCGACAGCGAGCGGCTTCGATCGCCACTCTCAAGCTGTGCCGCCGAACGGTCGAGCGCATCCGACAGTTCGGACTTCTCGTCCGCCGATAATGCCGACGTTCGTTCGAGCTGATCGATGTAGGCGCGCGCCACGACCGGCTCGGCCGGCCACGTCACCTTGAACTGCTGCTGCGGGTTGAAGAGCT
>CAZMEA010000324.1:0-3104 GCA_964565135.1 uncultured Woeseiaceae bacterium | reverse complement strand
CCGGCTGTCGGCCCAGCAAGCCAGCCCGTCGAACGGAAACGCCATCCCATGACGAACGCCAAGCCCATCAACGTCAGCCGGATCGATCACATCGTGCTCCGGGTCAAAGACCTGGATCGCATGATTCGCTTCTACAGCGAGATCCTGGGCTGCCCGCTGGAGCGAGGACCGGGCGACGAACGCCTGGCACAGCTGCGCGCCGGAGACTCTCTGATTGATCTTGTGGATATCGACAGCGAGCTTGGGCGGCTGGCCGGCGACCCGCCCGCTCACAATGCGCCGAACATGGACCACGTCTGCCTGCTGGTGGAGCCCTGGAACGAAGCGGCAATCATCGAAGAGCTTCGCGCACACGGCGTGGCGTCAGGCGACGTGGAGTCCAGATACGGCGCAACCGGGTTCGGCCCCTCGGTATACTTCAAGGATCCCGAGGGCAACACGGTCGAACTCAAAGGCCGCGGCTAGCCTACGCCGGTTCAGTTACTCCTTATAGCTGCGACATAATCGACGTATGAAGCTGCGCATTCTTCGCGATTCCATTCGTCTCCGCCTGACGCAGGGAGAAGTTGCCCGCCTGGGGGCGGGTGAAAGTATTGTGGAAACGACGCCCCTCGGCGAAGGTGCCGGATTCGAGTACGCGCTCATGCCGGGGAAGACGAACGCTATCGCGGCCTCGATGGGTGACCATCGCCTGACGGTAACGGCACCTGCCAATGCACTGGCTGACTGGGCAGCGAGCGACGCTGTCGGCGTCGTCTGTCCGATGGACACGTCCGGACCATCGATCCTGATAGAAAAGGACTTCGCGTGCCTGTCGCCTCGTGACGGCGAGGACGACGTCGACACCTACCCGCATCCGAAGAGCGGCACCTCCACCTGCTAGCTCGCAGTCGAGATCTGTACCGTCGTGTGCTTGAACGCCGGCGTCATGCTGCGCGGGTCAACGGCGGTGCCGGTCAGGCAGTTGGCTTCAGGGTAATAGGCCATCGCATTGCCGGGAGGCAGTGCGTGCGCATAGACCGTAACGCCCTGCATACGCCCATGTTCGGAGGTCAGATCAACCTTGTCGCCGGCTTCTACCGGCAGCTTCTCGATGTCAGCCGGGCTCAATAGCACGCACCAGCGGGTCTCGGTCTGGCGGTAGCTGTCCTTCTCCTCGTAGACGATCGAGTTGAACTGCCCTTCGCTGCGGACGGTCGTCAGTCGAAACGTGCCTGTTGACGAGTCGGCGTGATCGGGCAGCGGTCGCGTCCGGAACGCAGCCTTGCCGGAACCGGTGCGGAATACGGGCTCGTGTATCAGTCGCTGCCCGACGTGAAACTCCTTCTTTGCGACATCGATATCTGCAAGTTCGGACATCCCCGGCACGGTGGCTGCGATCGCCTCACGGACCCGGCGATGCTGCTTGAAAGACTGAAAGTCGATGGGCGACTCGGGGAGCAGGCGCGTAGCGAGATCTGAAAGTATTGTGACTTCCGGCCGAACGGTCGCATGCCGAATGATCTGACCATCGCTCAACCGAACGTAGTTGAACATCGACTCCTGCGTGGTGGGCTGCCACTCCTCATCACGGGCGGACACTGGCAAAACGAGCACCTCGCCGGCATCGACGCCCCGCACGTGCGATTGATTGAGCGTGGTCGTCATGCACAGCCTGAAGCCGATCCTGTCGAGCGCCTGCTCTGCCCAAGCCGAGTTCGGGTTGGCAGCAAACAGATTTCCGCCCATCAGAACGGCGGCATCGACGTCGCCGTTCGACGCTGCCTGCATCGCAGCCATGGTGTCCCAGCCGGGACTTCGCGAGAGATCGATACCGAAGTGCTGCTCGAGCTGATCGAAAACGTCGTCCGTCAATATCGGTTTGACGCCGATCGTGCCAATGCCCTGTACGTTCGAGTGGCCGCGCAATGGCAGAAGTCCGGCACCACGACGACCGATCATGCCGCGCAACAAGGCAAGGTTGGCGATGTACTCAACGTTCTCGACACCGTGGGTGTGATGCGTCATTCCCATGCCCCACGCGAAGACCGATGACGTCGAACGTGAATACAGCGACGCCACGTGTTCGATATCACCCCGTGCCACACCCGTATGCGTCTCGATTACGTCCCAGGGCGTCGACCGGACGTCTGCGACAAACTCGTCGAAGCCCTCCGCGTGCGCCGCAATGAACACATCGTTGTGTGCATCCGCCTCCAGAGTCGCCTTCGCCAATCCTTTGAACAGTGCGATGTCTGCTCCGACATGCGGCTGCAGGTATGCCGACGCGATCTCGCTACCGCCTGCCAGCATCGAGCCCGGGCTTTTGGGTACCGCGAACCGCACCAGACCTGGCTCGCGAGCAGGATTGATCACGACGACCTCGCCGCCGCGTTCGCGGCATGCCTTGAGCTTGTGAATGAAGCGAGGGTGGTTCGACGCCGGATTCGCGCCGATGACAAAAATCAGGTCGCAGCGATCCAGGTCGGCCAGTTCGACCGTTGCCGTTCCGGTGCCGATGGAGCTCGCCAGGGCAACGCTGGTTGCCTGGTGACAGTAGTAGGAACAGTTGCTGACGTTGTTCGTGCCGTAAACCCGCGCCAGCAGCTGGAAGACAAAACCTGCCTCGTTCGACGAACGCCCGGAGGAATAGAAAAAGGTCCTCGCAGGATCGAGTAACGCAAGATGGGCTACAGCATGGTCGAGCGCTTCCTCCCAGTCGACGATCCGGTACCTGTCCTCACCCCGGACCTTCAGTATCGGCTGAGTCAGTCGGCCGAGATGCTCGAGCTCGTGGGGCGTCAATTCACGCAGTTCGTCGAGGCTGTGCTCGAATACCTCGGCCGGAATTGCCGGCTGAATGTCCGTCGATTGAGCCTGCACGCTTTTGTTGCACACCGACGGAAACTCGTCGAGTTCGTTGGTCATACCGCCGCGCTGGCCGCCCATACCGTACGCGCAGGCCTTGCAGGCGTTCTTCGAGTTCAGCGCCTTGGCTGATTTCGCAATGCCGATACGCTGGACCGTCTGCAGCGTATACAGAACCTTCTTGATACCGCCGCCAACAGCTTGCTGGCTCAATGTCTGGTCCTCAACAGCATCCGATCATGCTAGCAAAAGACCGG
>CAZMEA010000323.1:0-3111 GCA_964565135.1 uncultured Woeseiaceae bacterium | reverse complement strand
GATCCGGTTCATCGTCCGTTCCTTCGATTGTTGAGCGTCGCAATCATCGTCTTCTCATCGACGCTCAGCGTTACTCGATTTTCATCAATGTGCGTAACCGTGGCTCGGCCCAGCCGGTCACCCTCGCGTACGAGACGGCCGTTCAATACGGCCACCTGCTTCGCATTGGAGGTAAAAATGGCCGAGACCCGAAACACGGGCGAGCCGGTGTGGCCCACGGTGTCGCGCAGATTGTCCGGCCGCGTGGGATCATTCCATTCAGCCTGCGTCGCCGAGACACTCGACAGGTACAACAGGAGTCCGGAAAGGGTGAGTGTCGACAGCCTACGCACCGATCCACTCCTCGTTGAGGCTGAGCGTGCTCACCTCGATGCGAATTCGATTCCTCGGGTAGTCGAGGACTTCGATATCGACCGCCTGCCAATAAAGGCGCCAGGGCAATGATTCCACTGCCATGAGGTAGTCCAGGCAGTCCGCGTACCGGCCCTCAACCTCGATTTCCAGGCCGTGCCGATAGAAAACCGGCGCACCTTCCTCGTCGGTAACTTGTAAGGACTCGGGCGGCAGGTTGCGCAAGTGGATAAGCGCCAGCGACGACTGCTTCTCGAGCATGCCCTCGAGAATCTTGGCCATTTCACCGGGTTCTATCAGCTCTCGATTGTAGTCGCCGAGCGCAACCTCGGTCTGTTGGAGCTGCCGCGTCAGCGAGTCTATCTGCCTGCGCTGCTCGGCGCCGTCGCCGGTCAGCCGCCAGACCTGTTCTTCGAGCGAGTCGTTCGCAGTGAGCAGCCGCTCCTGAAGCTCGGCCAGACGCTGCCGCGAGTTCGCGGCGTCCTGACTCAATGGCTCGAGTACGAACAGGTGCCAGATCACAGTGACAAGCGCGAGCACGGTGCCGGATATCAGTGCTCGCTCTCGCATCGTGAGTTCATTGAGTCGATCTACCCAGGGGGCGATCTGCGGTGGCAGGCGTAGCGCTGGAATCTTCATGGTCGGATACCTGCCTGAACGTTCGCCTCGGACAGCTGACCCGACATGGCAAAGGCAAGCGGATCCCCATTCTCTTCGGGACTATCGATGCGAAACTCCTGAAAACCTTCCCGCTCGAAGGCTTCTTCCTGGGTAAGAACCTGGATGTAGGCAGGCACCAGCTCCGGTTTCAGCGTTAGTCCGGACAGACGCGTGTGATTGGTCGCCGCCCGCAGGTTGATGCCGGTGAGCCATATGCCTTCAATGTCCTGTCGTGACAGCGCCCGAAGATGCGGCGAGAACCCGCCCGATTCTCCAAGCTGTTCACCCTGCAATAGCGTAAGCATGGCCTGCTTCTCGCGAAGGTCGCGTTCGAGCGCCTCCCGTCGGACGTCCCAACTCTCGGCGCCAATCGCATGGCGGATCGTCTCGCCGGCCTCTTCGAGGTGACGAAGCGCGATCTGTTCCTGACGGCTGCTGAAGTCGATGTCCGCCTGCAGTGCGTCGACCCGGTTTGACGCATACCAGCCAAGGAGACTCATCGTCGCAATACCGGCCGCGGCCGCCCGAACGATGAAGTCGACCGAGAACGTCGCACCCGTCGCCTCATCGGTGGACGGAAGCAGGTTGATCGTTTGTTTGAGCGAGTCCGAGTCTGCATCCGGCTCGTTGCGTATTGCCGCGCCGATTGCAATTACGCAGGCGGATTGCTCTTCTTCGGACATCGGTGACTCGAGCTCAAAGTAGTCACTGAAGTCGAGGCGCGACACGTCCAGGCCGAGGTTCGAACGCAGTAACTCCGGTAGCAGTCCGAGTCCGCTTACAGGCGTCAGCACGATCTCGCTAATCGGTTTGCAGTCGTAGTGGCTCTCGTAGTAGTCGAGAGATCGCTGGATCTCGAGCGCCATTCCGGCGGCCAGCTCCTGCGTGGAGAAGTCGTCGGTCAACGCGTTGGCAATCGCCGATCTGCCGTGATTGATCCGGCGAATCAGATGAAGCGTGCCTTCGCGACTGATGATCAGGTAGCCGCAGTGTGCCGTGAAGTGCAGGAGCGCAACGCCGTACTTTTCCTGCGGCAGGAGTCGCGCGACGTTATGCAGGCTCGATTCGGGCAGATCTACGACGCCGACATCGACGCCGCCGCCCACTCGGGAGCGAATGACCTCACTGACAACCGGTTCGTGAGCCACGGTTGCGTAGCCCATCGGCTTGCTGTTGACGCCGACGTGGCGAGGAATGCGGATGTAGTCGACCAGCGCTTCCTCAACGGAATAGTCGACCATGTCTTTGGCCTGCCAGCGCATGGCAGGGCCGAGTTCCTCGTCAGGCACATTCGGCAGCTCGACAAGCTGCAGGCGATAGTCAGCAGGATCGAGGGCGAGGCTGACGTTGCCATCATGCAACCACCCTGGCTCGGAAGCTTCGGCGTCGGCCCGCACGGCGACGCGAAGACGCTTCGAATCTTCCGTCTGGGTCAGCACCTCTGCGTAACAGATTTGGGTGTCTTCTATGGCAATACCGACGCGGGCATTGCTCTTCCGTGTTTTTCTCAGGAATCGCATCATTGCTGGCAGCAACGCTTTTTCATTTCGCTCAGGAAGCCGTATCGGCCAAAGGGACCGCGATCTTTAGTGAAATTGTCGAATACCTAAGGGGATGCGACGGCCCGAGACATGGATGCGAATCCCAGCAGTGGCAGCGACGGGAATCGGGGCGATCTCCGGCAATCTGGGGCCGTTGCCACCGCTGGCTTATGGCTGTCGCGCGCGGTAAGCCGTTGATTTACCAGCCGGTAAGAGTTTGGGGTGGGGAACTTGCAACGGGCCGCTGACCCACGTCTAATTGCCTACGGCAATAACGAGACATAACAACGTCCAGCCACCGCCTGAGGGGAGAACATCATTGGCGGTCGGCCCAAAATTTCACAGGCAATCCACTAACAGGAGTCGAATCCGTGAGTATCGCTCGGACTACTGAGATTACGGCGTCTTCGGACAAGAGTTTCGAAGATGCGGTCAAAAAAGGCATCCGCCGCTACAACGACACAATCGATAACGTCGAAGGTGCGTGGGTCAAGGAGCAGAAGATCGTCGTCAAGGACGGCGACATTTCCGAATACCGGGTTACGATGAAAGTAACCTT
>CAZMEA010000322.1:0-3117 GCA_964565135.1 uncultured Woeseiaceae bacterium | reverse complement strand
CGGCGGAACAGGTCCTTCAGGAACTGCTGCCGCACCTGCCGGGCAAGAAGGCGGCGGACATTGCGGCACGCGTCAGCGGTGAACGTCGCAACGACGTCTATGCGCTGATGCTTCGAATGAAGGACTGATCGGCCGGCCGGTCAGGCCTGTCCGGGAATGCCGTCGTCTCGCTGGTTGCTCCGTCGGGATACCAGGGAGAAGCGCGCTGCTCGCACGAGTCTCGGCGCCAGCTCACTGCAGGCGATGCCGAAGAGAATCAGACCCATGCCGATGCCCCGGGCGACAGTGACCGTCTCACCGAGGAAAAGGATGCCAACAACGATGCCCCAGGCGGGCACCAGGTAGCTGATCAGCGACAGGAAAGTCGGACCCGGTCCCTGGATCAGTCTGAAGTACAGGACTGACGCCAGTCCCGTCGACAGAAATCCGAGAAAGCCCACGGCTGCCGCCGTCAGAGGCGTTACGCTCGTCACGGCGGATACGTCGAGCATCGCAGTCGGCAGGCTCATCAGCGTGGATGCGATGAGCATCCCGGAAGAAAGCTGCAGTGGATTGACCGGTCCGAGCCGCCGGGCGTATACGCTGTTGATGGCGTAGCTCATGGCGGCACCCACCGCCGCGACACTCCCGGCAAGCGTTACATTGCCGCCGAGTCCTCCGCCACTGCCCGGGCCCACGACGAGCAGCACCCCCGCGAACCCGATGGTGAATCCGATCACCCGTGGGACCGTCAGGCGAGCGCCGGGAAGCAGGAAGTGGGCAAGCGTCAGAACGAACAGCGGGTTCATGGCCATCAGGATCGCCGCCGTCGACGAATCGATATGCTGCTGCGCCCACGCGATGAGATGGAAGGGAAGCAGGTTGCCGAAGACCGCGGTGATCGCCATCGGGATCCAGGCACGAACCGAGGTGGGGAGTTTGACCCCGGAACGACTCAGATACACACCGAGGACCACAGCGGCTATGGCCACGCGTGCGAAAACGAGCACAGACGGCGGGAAGCTGGCCAGGGCAATCTGGGTAAAGGCGAACGAGGATCCCCAGAAGACGGTCAAGATCAACAGGGCAATCCAGTCGCCGGATGTGGCGGATCTGGGCATGGCAGGGGCGGATCGGGATAACGCCCAAGCGATGGCCGGGCGGGGTAGATGTCAAAATTTTGTCGAAGTATAATATAGACAGAAATTAATCACACGTTCGATTCCACGAAACCGCAGGAGCCTGACATGCCCCGTCCGCTCGTACCCGCCCGTTTATATGCCCTTGTCCTTTTTATTGCCGCCGTCATGTCGCTGCCGGCGACCGCAGCCGATTCGTCCCTGCTCGATCATTCGCTGCGCAAGCTGGCGTCCGAAGACCAGGTAAATCTCGGCGACGAGTACTCGGGCAAGGTCGTTCTGGTGGTCAATACGGCATCCAAATGCGGCAACACCCCGCAGTACGATGGCCTCGAGAAGCTCTATCGGGAGTACGGTCCGGAAGGCCTGGTCGTGTTGGGCTTTCCATCAAACGATTTCTTCGGCCAGGAGCCCGGTACGGAAGCCGAAATTCAGGATTTCTGTCGACTGACTTACGGCGTCAAGTTTCCGATGTTCGAAAAGGTCAGTGTGAAAAAGGGTAGTGCGCACCCGCTTTTCGACCAGCTCGCCGCAGCGTCCGGAACGTACCCGACCTGGAACTTTCACAAGTTCCTGATCGGTCGGGACGGCAGTTTGATCGGCGAGTTCAGTCCGCGCACGCAGCCCTACGACAAGCGGCTGGTTGCCAGCATCGAGCGTGCGCTGAACAACTGAAGCCGCGCTGTGAATTGACGACGTCAGCCTGGTTCTGCCGCAGCTTCGTTCCTGGTGGCCTGCGGCCAGAAAAACAGGATCAATAGCGGCGGCAGAAACGGCACAAACCGTTCGAACGGGTCACCCGGCAGTTGCGCCAGCCCTGCGATCGTGCCTGTCAGCCCCGCTTGACCGTCAGCTGGTATGGTGCCCCCCCAGTAGAACACGACGGTGAGTCCGAATCCGGCAACGATGCTCCAGAATCTTGCGTGCGCCGGCGGCTCCCGACCCATGACCCTGGCGATGATCAGAGGGCCGAATGCGGCGCCCAGCGCATTCCATGCAAACAACACCCGATTGAAAATCGTATCCGGCAGGACCAGCGCCAGCGTCACGGCGCCGACGACAATCGTGGTCATTACGATTCTCGACATCGCCAGTTCGCTGACACCGGTTCGCTCTGACAGGCGCAGGTCGTGTGAGACCGCTGCCGATGCAGCAAGCAACAGCGAGTCAACCGTCGACATGACTGCGGACAGGATGGCGGCGATGACAATTCCCGCCAGAACCGGCGGTAGCAGTGTCTCGGCGAGCAAGTAAAAGATCTGTTCGCCAGAGGGCAATTCCGGAACAAGGCTGCGCGCCGCAAGCGCCATCCACGACATACCGATGTACACCGTGACGCCCCAGCCGATGGCGATTAGAAAGCCAAGTTTACGTTCGCGGTCGCCCTTGACGGCCATCAGGCGGGACAGTAGCTGCGGTTGACCCAGCGTTCCCAGGCCGATGCCTGCGAAGCCGAGCACCATGCCGAGAAACACAAAGCCACCGAAGCCGCCGGTCAGGCTCGCGAAGTCTCCGCCGATGGCCTGCACGTCGGCCAGGATGCGGGCAGGGCCGCCGGCCTCAACGACGGCGATCGCAGGCACCAACACGGCGACCATCATCATGATGATCGCCTGCAGGGTGTCGGTGACGCTCGCGGCCCAGAAGCCGCCGAGAAGGCAATAGATAAGAACGATTCCGGCGCCGAGCAGCAGGCTCTCGGCGTCCCCCATGGCAAAGTTCGTCGTAAACGCGGTGGCTGCCGCGGCGAACTGCGCCGCGATATAGAAAATGAAACAGAAGCCGATGAGCGCGGCAGCCAGTGCGGCAATGCGTGCCGCTGCCTGCCGATCGAGATTCGCGCTAATGAACTCAGTCGGCGTCACCCAGCCGTTGCGGGCTGATTCCTCCCGGACTCGCGGGCCAAAGCACAACCACATAATCACGTAGCCTGACCAGATCCCTGGCACCATCCACAGGGCGCCGAGTCCGAACGCGTAGACAAAGCCCGAGTATCCGA
>CAZMEA010000321.1:0-3125 GCA_964565135.1 uncultured Woeseiaceae bacterium | reverse complement strand
CCCTGCTTGGCAACCTGTTCCGCGCCCGCACAACCGACACGGTAAAGACCAACCTTCTCGTGTTCATTCGACCGCGCATCGTTCGTGATTCTGTCGCTGCGGCGCTGGAGACCAACTCGAAGTACAACTACATCCGCGACCTGCAGCTCAATCGAGGCGAAGGCGCCGCGCTCATGCGGGGCGTCGATCGCCCCATCCTGCCGCCCATCGAGGAATTCCGGGAGTCCGGCGCAGGTACCAGCGAAATGGATATCCCGGTGGACGTTCAGCAATGAGCACCGACCCGCACGCCGATCCGCTCGCGGACACCGACGAGATCGAGCTTGCGCTCGAGCCCGAACCGGTGGACGAATCGGCTCAGGCACCGGGATTCAAAGCACTGCCCTTTGCTTTTGCGAAGCGTCACGGTGTTCTGATTCGTGACTTTGCCGACGGCGTCGCCGACACGGTGTATCGCGCCGGCACCTCCCCGTTGAGTCTTGCCGAAGCCCGCCGCTTCGCGGCCGTGCCGCTCAAACTGACGCGAGTTGAAGCCGAGGAATTCGACCAGATCCTGCAGGCCACTTACGAACAAGGCAGCAACAAAGCCATGGCAATGGTCGGCGATCTCGACGACCAGACCGACCTGCTGCAGGTTGCACAGGAACTACCGGAGCCCTCCGACCTCCTCGAATCCGATGACGATGCGCCGATCATTCGGTTCATTAACGCGGTGTTAACGGAAGCGGTGAAAGACAACGCCTCCGACGTGCACATCGAACCGTTCGAGAACCGGCTCGGCGTGCGCTTTCGTATCGATGGCGTGCTGCAGGACGTGCTGCAGACGCGTCGCGCCCTCGCGCCGCTCGTCGTTTCGCGCATCAAGGTCATGTCGAAACTCGACATTGCCGAAAAGCGCCTGCCGCAGGACGGCCGTATCTCGCTGAAGATTGCCGGACGCGCCGTTGACGTGCGCGTGTCCACGATGCCATCCGGGTACGGCGAACGTGTGGTTCTCCGCCTGCTCGACAAGCAGGCCGGACGTCTCGATCTCGCTTCCCTCGGCATGGAGCAGAAGTCCATGGACATCATGGACGAGCTGATCCACCGGCCGCACGGCATCATTCTCGTTACCGGCCCGACCGGTTCCGGTAAGACGACAACGCTGTATGCGGCGCTGGAGCGGATCAACGACTACAGCCGCAACATCATGACCGTCGAAGACCCGATCGAGTACTTCATCGACGGCATCGGCCAGACGCAGGTCAACAGCAAGGTCTCGATGACGTTCGCGAAGGGCCTGCGCGCGATTCTTCGCCAGGATCCGGACGTCGTGATGGTCGGTGAGATTCGCGACCTGGAGACCGCCGAGATTGCCGTTCAGGCCAGTCTGACCGGACACCTTGTCCTGTCGACGCTGCATACAAACACCGCTGCAGGTGCCGTGACCCGCCTGCGCGATATGGGCGTCGAGCCGTTCCTGCTGTCTTCGAGTCTGATCGGCGTCCTTGCACAGCGGCTGGTGCGCGTGCTGGACGATGACACCAAGGAGGCGTACACGGCGCGCGACTATGAATGTCAGTTGCTGAACGTCGACCCCGACAATCCGCCGACGATCTATCGTCCGCGTGAAGAAAGCAACGCCGGCTACAAGGGCCGCACGGGCATCTACGAACTGATCTCTGTCGATGACAAGATGCGCAGCATGATTCACGACGGCGTCAGCGAGCAGGACCTCGAGCGCTACGCCCGCACCATGGGTCCGAGCATTCGCGCAGACGGACGTCGGCGCGTTCTCGAAGGCACGACGACGCTGGAGGAAGTCCTGCGCGTCACGCGTTCGGACTGAGCCATCCGGCGTAACGCACCACCCGATCCATGGGCGCCTTCGAATACGTAGCACTGGACCGCAGCGGACGAGAGTCCAAGGGTCTGATCGAGGGCGATACCGCCAAACACGTACGGCAGCAGCTGCGGGAACGGTCGCTCCTGCCCGTCAAGGTCTCCGAGGTCGCGGAAAAACAGACCGGCGAGAGCCCCGGTTTCTCATTGCGTCGAGGCCTGTCGTCCGGTGACCTCGCCCTCCTGACCCGACAGCTCGCAACGTTGACCGCCTCCGGCCTGCCACTCGAGGAAGCGCTGCTCGCCGTCAGCGAACAAAACGAAAACCCGCGTGCCAAGAGCATCATGCTCGGCGTGCGCTCACGGGTGATGGAAGGACACACCCTGGCCGACGGTCTCGCCGAGTTCCCGAACGCTTTTCCCGAGATCTACCGGGCCACGGTGGCCGCAGGCGAACAATCCGGCCACCTGGACGCCGTTCTGGAACGTCTCGCCGAATTCACGGAATCCCGACAGGCGCTGCAGCAGCAGGTGCGAAACGCGCTCATTTACCCGATTGCCCTGGTCGTTACCGCCGTCGGCATCATCAGCTTCATGCTGGCCTACGTCGTGCCCAAGGTCGTGTATATCTTCGAGAACTACGGGCAGGAACTGCCGTTGCTCACCCGCATCATGATCGCCTCCAGCGATTTCTTGCGTGACCAGTGGATCTGGCTGATCGTTGCGATCGTCGCCGTCGGCTACGGGATCCGGAAACTCCTCGAACGTCCAGGTCCGAAGCGTCGCTACCACGGCATGCTGCTGCGCGTGCCAATCGTCGCGAAGCTCACCCGGGGCATCAATACGGCAAGATTTACACAGACGCTCAGCATTCTCGCCGGCAGCGGCGTGCCGATCCTGGAATCCCTCAGGATCGCAGCGCAAGTGGTCGTCAACGTCCCGATGCGAGAAGCGGTGCAGGAAGCATCGCTGCGCATTCGCGAGGGTGCCGCTATCAGCAAATCACTGGCGGCGAGCAAGCTGTTTCCGCCGATGACGACGCACCTCATTGCCAGTGGCGAATCGAGTGGGCGGCTCGAAGAGATGCTCTCGCGCGCCGCAAGCAACCAGGAACGTGAAGTCGACGGTCTGATTTCGACGCTGCTCGGCATCATGCAACCACTGCTCGTCATCGTCATGGCCGTGATCGTTTTGCTGATCGTTCTGGCCATTCTGCTGCCCATCTTCGAGATCAATAACCTGATCGGATAAGCCGCGAATCGGCCGCGAAATGCGGACTGAATCACACTCCGACAGCCCGGTCT
>CAZMEA010000320.1:0-3130 GCA_964565135.1 uncultured Woeseiaceae bacterium | reverse complement strand
TCGCGGTTTATGCGGCGACGGGCGTGTATGAAGTGAAGCCTGAAGAGTCCGGCGTTGCGTATGTGTTCGGTCGCATGGTGAATTCGCAGGTGCCTTCGGGCATTCACTGGAATTTTCCGGCGCCGATAGGTCGCCAGGAAACCGTCCCCACGCGGTTGACGCAGGTTCTCACGATTGGCAACGGGGGCCGGAACGCGTCCATAGCAAATCTTCCGAGCCGGCAGGACCTCTGGTTCACGGGTGGTACCAGCGTCATTCAGTGTCGACTCGAGATTCAGTACAGCATCGGTCAGCTGGACAAGTATCTGCTTTCCCACGACGACCCTGAGGCCGTCATGGGCATCATTGTCGAGCGGGCCGTCACTCGCTTTCTCGCCGGTCTTCACGTCGACGACATTCTGACCACGGCGCGCCAGTCACTGGTGACCAACGTTTCCGCAGCTGTGCAGGCCGAGCTTGATGCCTACGGCCTCGGAATCAACGTTCAGGATTTGTCCATCGTGAACCTGGCGCCGCCGCTGTTCGGCGGCGTTTCGGATGCATTTCGCAAGGTGCAAAGTGCTCGGTCCGACCGCGATCGGGACATCGAGGAAGCCAGGTCGGGTGCGTCGCGCATACTTTTCGATGCGCAGGCCGAGGCTGAGTCTGTGCGCAGCAATGCCCAGGCCGAGCGGTACGCGAGAGTCGAGCGAGCAAGGGCCGAGACTCAAAGGTTTCTTGCGCTGGCTCGCGAACGGGCGATAGCGCCGCAGGTGACGGAGACCCGACTGTTTCGCGATATTCTTCCCGCGGCACTGCAGCGGGCCCAGATTTACGTCGTGCCGGACACCGCGTCCGGCGTAACTGTCGAGTAGAGGTCAGATGCTCCTAATTCTCTCATTGGTTGCTCTGGCTCTCGGACCGGTGCTGTACGGGGTTTTCCGGCAGATGGGTGCCGTCAGGCGCTCGCTCGACGGTTTTCTGTTCGTCGCGATCGCCGGCATCGTCGTCGTGCATATCGTGCCCGAAGTGTTCGAGATCGCCGGCCTGCAGGCCATCGCGTTTCTCGTGCTGGGTATAGCCTTCGCTTTCGTGATCGAGCGGCGCCCGCTCATCAGCAGTGGCGATCGGTACGCCTGGGTCGTGATGTTCGGGGCTTTGGGCCTGATCCTGCACGCCGCCATGGACGGAATTGCGCTCCTGCCCGGCGACCTGTTGCACAGTCACGACCACGGTGAATCGCCGGATCACGTGCACGATCATGAAGAAGGCCTGCATGACCTGCTGTCGAATCACCTCGCGCTCGGCGTGATTCTGCATCGCATTCCCGTGGGCATGGCAATCTGGTGGACCCTTCGGCCGGTCATGGGCAGCGTGATCGCGGCCGGCGCCCTGGCCCTTATCGCCCTGGCCACGTCAGCGGCCTATCTGTTTGGTGAGCCCGTCATACACCTGATGCAGACGAGTGCGGTCGCGTCGTTTCAGGCGTTTGTCGCGGGTACGCTGCTGCACGTGATTGTCTTTTCCAGCATTCGTCACGGCAGCGAGGACACCGAGCCGCGGCTGTCCTACAACGCGATCAGCGAGAGACTGGGAATCCTGGCCGCGCTGTGTCTGATTTTTCTGGTGCCGCATGCGCACTGAGCATGGATTTGGTGCAGCCCGGAACCGCGGGTCAGCGGTTTGGTCTCAGTGACACAGGATCGGGAGAGATCATGAAACCTATGAAATGGAAGGTAATGGCAGTAACCGTCGCGGCCGTCGTGATGTCCGGCCTGGCTCTTGCCAAAGACGCTCGGGAGCTGACCTGGGATGACCTGTTGCCGCCGCTGCCGCCATCGGTCGCGCCGGATCAGCTGTTGCGTCACGGCAGTAACGACCCGATGGTCGATGAGCAGGACGTGTGGGACATGGAGGAAGATCCGTTCGAGGATGTCTTCGCGACGCCGGCCTATCCCACGGGTGTGGTCGAGGAGCTCGACGGAGAACGGGTAAAAATCCCGGGTTTTCTGGTACCGCTGGAGCTGATCGATGACGGGACTGTTAAGGAGTTCCTCCTGGTGCCGTCCTTCGGCGCCTGCGTTCATTATCCTGCGCCGCCACCCAACCAGATTGTCTACGTCGTTATGGAGAAACCTATCGAGATCAAGTCGATGTGGGATCCGGTGTGGGTGAGTGGTGAGCTTCGCACGGAATCCCAGCAGACGGACCTGGCGTCGGCGAGCTACTCCATGACCGGCGATCTGGTCGAAGACTACGAATACTGAGCGGGCTCTGTGACCACACTGCAAACGGATGCAAAGCTCGACTTCGTTGCGGCCACGCTGTCCACGGCGTGCTTGGTCCATTGTCTGGCGCTGCCCATACTCGTGGCGTTCTTGCCGCTCAGCATGACGTGGCTTGAGAGTGAGTGGATTCATCGAATGCTGGTGCTGGTCGCGCTGCCGGTGTCCGGCGTCGCTATTGCGAGCAGCCTTCAACGTGAGGAGGGGCCTGCGTTCCCGCTGGCCGCTGCTGGTGGGTTGGGGTTGCTCGTCGTTGCCGCCTTCGTCGAAGCGCTGCACGACTACGAAGTTCCGGTAACCGTCGTTGGCTCATGCTTGCTCGGCGTAGCTCACATCGCCCGTTGGTCGACGCGACACAGCCAGATGATCTGTGACGAAAACGAGGATCAACCATGAAGTCACGGCGTACACCATTGCTTGGAAAGCTCACGGTGGCCGGTGCTGCCATGATGGCGACGGCCACACCCGGCATCGCGCAACACGTCCACGGTGTGATCGAGCTCGGCATCGTGGTCGAAGAGAACACGGTATCGGCGTCAATTCATGCGCCGCTGTCCGACGTTCTCGGGTTCGAGCGTGCCGCTGAGAACGATCAAGAGGCTGAGCAGGTTCGGGAAGCGGCTGCGCTTATTCAGGATGCGGACCGAATGTTCGGACTGCCTACTGCGGCCGGGTGTGAAGTACAGGACGTCGATCTGGAGGCACCGAACTACCTGCTAACGGATGGGGATCACGACGAACAGGTTGCTGAGCATCACGACGACCACGACGGAGAGCGCGACCATGACGACCACTCGGATGACCATGCCGATGGTCATGCTCACGGCGAGCTGGACGCGCAATACATTTGGGAATGCGCGGATCCA
>CAZMEA010000319.1:0-3141 GCA_964565135.1 uncultured Woeseiaceae bacterium | reverse complement strand
GCGAGCTCGCTCTGCAGGCGGCTCTCGGTCTCGCGAAACTCCGCTTCCGCGCGTGCCCGCAGCGCATCGACACGACTGAACGGGCGCGTGAAGCTGGCCCGGCTGCGCACCGCAATCAGGTCAGAACTCCCGGCAAGACTTTCCAGCGCGTTGGCGACAAAAGCGCCGTTACTGGCGAATGCATTCGCGAGCCGCTGCCCGAAGAAGCTCTGCACCTGCACCCAGAGCTGGTTGTCGAGCATGTCGACGTCGCCAACGACAATCAGGTTTGCAGGCTCACTCGACTCCGCGAGATGCGCGTCATCGGCAGCGGCTTCGTCGCCCGGTGCCGAGCTGACCTCGGTCAGCGGACGGCCGTTCGGGAACGCGCTCGGCAGAGTCCCGGTAACGCGGGCCGCGATCACCTGACGCTCGCCGGAAGGCACGAACCCGTTCTGCAGGATCGATGGATCGGGCACGAAGCTCAGGCGCGTCGCCGGCATGATCATCGAGGATTCGCTCGACGACAGCAGCGGCTCGAGCTCGGCGGCACCGTCCTCGGCAGCCGTGAAATGCCCGACCGTCGCGAGATTGATGACGTTGAGATCGCCGGTCACGATGTCTTCGTCGTTCATCCACTCCGCGGAGACGCCAAGGTAGCCGTAGTGCCGAACCGGACGGCCGGAGCCGGCCGCGGTCAGCGGCAGCGCGAGCTGCGCATCCGTCACGACGTTGTCGTTTGCGAACTCGATTCCCCAGGCGTCGAACAGGAGCGGCAGGTCGGAGCCCTGGCCGAGCGGCGGCATGCCCTGCGGCATACCCTCGGCCTGCGCGGGATCGACGTCTGCAATCGGGTCGACGAAGATCATGGCCTTGCCGCCGCCGAGCACGAACTGGTCGATCGCGTACAGGGTCTCGTTGGAAAGATTCTTGGGTTGCACGATCCAGAGTACGCCGATGTCGTCATCGACGCTGCTGAACGACGTGCCGAGGTCCCGCACTTCAAACAGCTGGCTGGCCTGCTCGTAAACGACCCAGGGCTGGTTCATCCGCTGAGTCATCGGATCGAAGCCGCCAGTCATGCTGACACCCGACACAAGGCCGATCGCAACTCGCTCGGGATTGGCCAGGGTCGATACCAGCTTCGCGACGTCGTACTCGAGGAAGGCTTCCTTGTCCGGCTGGAAGAACGCGATGGTCTCTTCGTCATCGACGCTGTTCGTTCCGGCCAGGCCGAAGTAGACCGGATCGGGCGTTACGCCGAGCTGTACGCCCTGCAGGCCGAATTGCGCTGCGCGGTCTTCATCTTCAGAGAACGGCAGCGGGTCGACAATCGACAGGCGAATGTTGCCGTCGGCCTGATCCTCGAACTCCTCGAGCATTTCCCTGACCCGGTCGGCGTAGGTGCGCAGCGAGGGTATGCCCGCCGTCGCCTGGTCGGAGTAGAAGAAGTAGAGATTGATCGGCTCGTCGATGTTGTCGAGGATGCGCTTCGTGCCGTCGGACAACGTGTAGAGATTGTTCTCCGTGAAGTCGAGGCGCCAGCCGCGGAAAAGTTCGTTGCTGACGATGACCGACGCAACGAACGCCAGCAGCAGCATGACGAGACTGGAGGAACCGATACGCTGTTGGGAACTCGTGCTCATGATTCAGTCCGCCTGTTTCCACTGCAGCACGATCGTGTTGGCATACAGGAACGTGCCAATCAGCAGTGCGAAGTACACCAGGTCGCGCAGGTCGATCACGCCGCGCGAAATGTTTGCGAAGTGGGTCAGGAAGCTCAGCGACGCGATGCCATCGACCAGCACCTGCGGTGCCCAGCCCGAGAATACGTCGAGCACCATCGGGAAGCCCGAGAGCAGGAACCCGAAGCAAACGACGATTGAAATCACGAACGCGATGACCTGGTTGCGGGTGAACGCGGACACGCACGCGCCGATCGACAGGAAGCCGCCGGCCATCAGCAGGCTGCCCACGTAGCCGGTGAGAATCGCGCCGTTATCGGGCTCGCCGAGATAGTTAACGGTGATCCAGATCGGGAACGTCAGAACCAGCGCTATGGCTGTGAACGCCCACGCGGCGAGAAACTTGCCGAGCACCGCCTGCCAGGGCGTCACCGGCAACGTCATCAGGAGTTCAATGCTCCCCGATCGCCGCTCCTCGGCCCACAGCCGCATCGAGATCGCCGGTACGAGGAACAGGTAAAGCCACGGGTGGAAGTTGAAGAACGGTCGAAGGTCCGCCTGGCCCCGCTCGTAGAAGTTGCCGAGGTAGAACGTGAACGTACCCATCAGGACGAGAAAGATCACGATGAAGACATACGCCACGGGCGTTGCGAAGTAGCTCTTCAGCTCCCGGGCGAACAACGCTTTTACGATGTTCATGCGGCTGCTCCCCCCGTGATCTGGCGGAACACTTCATCCAGGTGGCCGCTCTGCTGATGCATGCCGTGAAGGTCCCAGCCGTTTTCTTCGGCGACCGTCGACACGTCGCGCCAGATCGCCTGGGCGTTGTCGGGCGTCGCAATGGCCGTGACGGTGGCGTCATCCGCATCCGCCTCGGTGGTGTCGACCGATGGCAGTCGCGACAGCGCCGCACGCGCGGGCTCCAGAGCCGCGGGGTCGTCGAAGCGCAGCTTCACGGAGTTGTGATAGCGAGACTGTGCGGCCAGGTTCGCGGGCGTATCGTCCGCCAAGATGCGGCCGTGGGCGATGATGATCGCCCGATTGCACAGGGCCTCAACCTCTTCGAGGATGTGCGTCGAGATGACGATCAGCTTGTCGCTCGACATGGAGCGGATCAGCTCGCGCACTTCGTGTTTCTGGTTCGGGTCCAGGCCGTCGGTCGGCTCGTCCAGGATGAGCACGTCCGGGTCATGCAGGATCGCCTGCGCCAGGCCGACCCGGCGCTTGAAGCCCTTGGACAGGGTCTCGAAGGACTGCTGCAGCACCGCACCCAGATGCAGGCGCTCGACCACCTCGTCCAGGCGCTCGGCGCGTCGCTGCCCTTCGAGCCCACGAATGTCGGCGATGAACTCCAGGAAGGCACCGGGCGTCATCTCCGCGTAGCACGGCGCACCCTCGGGCAGGTAACCGAGATGGCGTCTGGCCTCGAGCGACTGGCTCCGCACGTCAAACCCACACACACTCGCTGTGCCGCTCG
>CAZMEA010000318.1:0-3162 GCA_964565135.1 uncultured Woeseiaceae bacterium | reverse complement strand
TCCGTCAGTACCGACAGCTGGAGTTCAGCATCGGGCCTCTGGAAGTGGACGATCCGGCAATTCTCGAACAGCCGATCGACCAGGTTTTCTCTGACGACAACATCCTGAACCCGGACAACAACTTTGTCCTCGATCGCCAGGGTACGAACCAGGAAAGCTACCTCGCGGCAACCATGACGGACGCGGTGTATGGCTACGTCGACTGGACGTACAACGACACGTGGCGGGTTGCCGGTGGTGGTCGCTACGAGGACTACCGACAGGCGTCGATCGAATGGAACCCGCTCGGCTTTACGCTGGACGATCCGCAGATCAACCTCTGTAACATTATCGACCCGTGCGATTTCAATTCGCCGGATTTCGACAATGGCGACTTCACGCCACAGGTAGGCTTCCAGGACGACAAGTTCTACCCGGCACTGGCCCTCACGTACATGGGCGAGCTCTGGGCTGAGACGTTCCAGCTGCGCTTTGGCTGGTCCGAGACCACGGTTCGACCCGACCTGCGTGAGCTGACCAACGCGTCCTACATCGACCCGATTACGGACGACCTGACGCGCGGTGATCCATCCGTCACGCCGGCGGACGTGTCGAACTTCGACATTCGAGCCGAGTGGTTCTGGGGTAACGGAGACAACTTCACGATCACGGGCTTCCATAAGGATCTGGAAAACCCGATCGAGTTCTTCGAGTCCGCTGTCAGTGATACGAAGACAGCTCGCGAGATCATCAACGCCGAATCTGCAGAGATCACCGGTGTCGAGGTGGAGTTCCTGAAGGAGCTGAGCTTCCTCGGTCCGTTCTTCGAGCCGTTCTTCCTGCAGGCGAACGCCACGTTCCAGGACACCGAACTGGTTGCAGGGCCACGTGCTGACGCACCGACCAACCCGGTTCGTGAGCTGGCTGGCGCGTCGGACTGGATCACGAACGTCGTGCTCGGCTTCGACTCGAACGATGCGCAGCATTCGGCAACGCTCGTGTACAACACGTTCGGCGAACGCCTGTATTCGGCCGGTCGAAACCAGGCACCGGACAGCTTTGAACAGCCGTTCAACTCGCTGGATCTGACCTACTCCTGGTACCCGACTGACGAGATCACGGTGCGCTTGAAGGCACGTAACCTGCTCGACGACTCGATCTCGATCGATAGGGCCGGCGTCACGATCTTCGACGAGAAGCCGGGTGTAACGCTCTCCCTGAGTGTTCAGTACTTCCTGTTCTGATCGCTGCCGAAGTTGAAACCAAAAACGCCACCCTTCCGAGTGGCGTTTTTTTATGGGTCGTCGTCCCGTCGTTACTCTCTCGGTGCTTCGAACGCCTTCGAGAAGAAGAGTGCGTTCAGGAACAGCTTGTTCGTGCCGTACCAGATCGCCCGGAAGTTGGGGTCGTCTGCGTACAGGATGATGCTGCCTTGCCCTTTCCGCTCGGCGATCACCGCGGCTGTCCCTTCCAGTGCTTCCTGGTTCTCGATCGAGGCGTAGCCCGACAACAGTGACGGCGTGTCGTAGGTCACCACGGAGGCGTACGGGTTAGCCGGGCGCCGGAAGATGTTTGCCCGATTTTTGTGCAGCGCGATGCTGCGTCGCGCGTAGCCGAAGCCGAGCGGGTGGGTGTTGTCGAGGTCGCCGGCGAAAATGGATCCGCCGATCAGTTGCAGCGGGTCGCGCGTCTCTTTCTCGCCGTAGGGGAGTCGCTCCGGTTCATCGCCGTTGGCGTCAAGGAACTCGCCGTGCACAGGCGATTCGACGGCGCCGGGTTCCAAAGGCACGTAGTCGAGCACGTTGGTCCGTACCCATTCCGCACCGTGACGAATACCGATCAGCGTGCCGCCGGCGGAAACCCACTGGCGCATCTTGTCGAGATAGCCCGGCATGTAATCAGCGTAATCTCCCCCTGCGAAAACGATGTGTGTGTAACGATTCAGGTCAACGGCACCGAGTCGACCGCGGTCGCGCAGGGTCACCTGTATACCCATTCTGTGGTCGAGCAGATGCCAGATCTCGCCGGCGTTGTACCAATCCATATCCCGACCGGTTATGACCAGGATCTCCGGCTTGCTGAGCGGCCGATAGAACTGGCCACCGACGTCCGGCCCGCGCGTGCCGATTCCGCTACGTCCGGAGGTGAGTGAGTGCACCGTTACACCGTCCTCGGCAGCAATCGTACGCATGATCCCGGCGATGTCGCTCTGGCTCATAGTCTGGCGATCGAACGACACGATGACGGTGCCACGATCGAGCTCGACGTTGCCGCGGGTGGTTTGCGCGACCAGCGGATTGAGCGCAACCCTGGCATAGAGTCCGGCGTTTAATACGCGCCACAGCGCTCGCGGCGCGTAGTACTCGGACCACTCGAACGCATAGGCATAACGCGGTCCGTCAGGCGTCGGCGCGCCATCAAACGTAGCTTCGACTTCGGGCCCGAGAATGTCCCCGCTGATTCGCCGCCCGGACAACGCAGCGTGATCCACGCCGAACGCCAGCGGAACGGTCCACGATGAAACATCGTAAAAGGTCTTGTCGGCGAATTCGGTCATGCGTTCGAACATGCTTCGGATCAGCGTGTGTTGCGCCTGGTCCATCGGCACGATGAACGCTTCCCCTGCCCGGTAGGTGATGCCGCCCTGCGTAAGGTCCCGACCGAGCTGATGGACATTAATGCGGTGGAAGGTCAGCAGTTCGACGAGGTGATTGGCGCGCGCCCTGTCGCCGGGCGCATCGAAGACATAGGCTTTGACCGCGTGGTCCCGGGCGCGATCCAGCGCCGTGTCGTAGAAATCCCTCTGATACTCCAGAAGTGCGCGACGATTGTTCACCGCGCCCGTCGCATTGCCGATGCTCGTGCGGAAGTGCTTCAGGATGTTCTCGCGATAGGTGCGAATACCGTTGACAGTTTCGAGCTCGACGCCACGCGCTGCAGAGGCCTCATGAAGGATGCCGAGTCCGCCGTTGACCATCGGGAACGCGGCACCTTTGCCCAGGAAGAAGTGGTCGTACCGATCGCCGTGGAAGTAGAGCCGCGCCTGTTCGTCCATGAATGCTTCGGAAGGCGCCACGACGCCGGAAATCAGGTCGTAGCCTTCCTGGGGAATCAGCGGGTGCGTTCGCGTCGGGACGCCGGGGGCAAAGTAGTAGGTCTGGCTGCTGCCCATCTCGTGGTAGT
>CAZMEA010000317.1:0-3164 GCA_964565135.1 uncultured Woeseiaceae bacterium | reverse complement strand
TGCCGCACAGCCTTGCGCGGTCGATAGGGTATTCTGCGGCCATGAGTTACCTGAACTGCCTGCGATCGTTCAGTCGGACGCGCATCCTCTCACTCGTGCTGCTCGGCATCTGCGCCGCAATGACCGCGTGCGGTGGCGGCGCGTCCCCGAGCGGCAATTCTGTGCTGAATCGTGCGGTAGGACAGGAACCCGAATCCGTCGACCCGCATCTGGCACGTACGACCCAGGCGCATGACGTGCAGCGGGACCTGTTCGAGGGTCTGGTGCGGTACTCGGCAGACGGTCGACTGGAGCCCGGCGTCGCCGAGCGCTGGGAGGTGTCTGACGACGGGCTGATCTACACGTTCTATCTGCGCGAAGCAGCACGTTGGTCGAACGGCGAGCCTGTCGTGGCGGCGGATTTCGTCGCCAGCTTCCGGCGTCTCGTCGACCCGGAAACCGCGTCGTTCTATGCACAAACCCTTGATGTCATCGAAAACACCCGAGCTATCGTCCGGGGCGAGTTATCGCCCACCGATCTCGGCGTAGCGGCGCTCGAGGCACGCGTCCTGCAGATTCGCCTGGAGCGAACGACGCCCTACTTCCTGACCCTGCTTGCGCATCCTGCGGCGTTTCCGATCAATCCGGCATCTCTCAAGGAGCATGGGGATCAATTTGCGCGCGCCGGCAACCTGGTCAGCAACGGCGCCTATCGTTTCAAGTCGTGGGTGCTGGGGTCCGTACTGGAGCTGGAGCGCAACGAGTACTACTGGAACGACGTCGCGACGTCGATAAATACGGTGCGTCATCACGTTGCCGAAGAACCCAGCGCCGAACTGTTTCGGTACCGCGCGGGTGAGCTCGACGTGACCTCCACGATACCGAGCGAAGCATTCGCCGACCTCAGAACCGAACGGCCGGACGAGGTTCGGGTAGCGCCCGCCCTGTCCGTCTACTTCTTCGGACTGAATTTGAATCATGACGCACTGGGCGACAGCGAAGCGCTTCGCGAGGCACTGTCTCTCGCTATTGACCGGACGACGCTCGTCGAAAAGGTGGTCGGCAGAGGCGAAGCACCGGCCTACGCGTTCGTGCCGCCAGGTGTCGCCAACTACCAGGCACCCGACGTCGGCTACCGGAGAGCGACGCAGGCCGATCGACACGCCCGCGCAAGGCAGCTCTATGAGGCCGCCGGGTACGGTCCGGAGAATCCGCTCGACATCGAAGTTCGATACAACACATCGGATACGCATCGCCGCGTCGCCATTGCGATTCAGGAAATGTGGAAAGAGGTCCTCGGATTCGAAGCAGAACTGATCAACGAAGAATTTCGTGTGCTGGTGGCAAATCTGAGAGCGATGGAAATCACGCAGATATTCCGCCTGTCCTGGAACGGCGATTACAATGACGCCACCGCGTTTCTCTCGATGTTCGAAAGCGACAATGCATCGAACATGTACGGGTATGCGAGTGAGGAATTCGATCGATTGATGGCAGACGCGGCGCGGCAGATAGATTCCGATCGACGGCGTCTGTATCTGGAGGAAGCCGAACGCGTGTTGCTCGGTGACTTTACGGTGATCCCGCTCTACTACCCGGTGAGCAAGCATCTCGTGCGTCGCAGCATCGAGGGCTGGGAGGACAACGTCCTCGACTACCATTACAGTCAGCACCTTCGTTTCTCAGCCGACTAAGCGTTCAGCGACATGCAGCAGCAAGGCGCGATTGTCTATGCCCTGATGCGCCTCGCCAGCGCCATCCCGACGCTGCTGCTCGTCATCATTCTCGCCTTCCTGATGATGCGTGCGGCGCCGGGTGGGCCGTTCGACGACCAGCGCGCGTTACCGGCGGAAACCGCAGCCAACATCGAGCGCGCCTACGACCTGGAGGCGCCATTGCAGCAACAGCTGTGGTCCTACATTAGCGGTCTGCTCAAAGGCGATCTTGGCCCGTCCTACCGATACCCTGACTACACGGTCAGCGAGCTGATCGCGAGCGCATTACCCCTGTCTGCGCAGATAGGCGCGATATCGCTGGTGCTATCCCTGTTGATCGGATCCCTTGCCGGCATCTGGGCAGCCGTTCGGCGTAACATCTTGACGGACCGGCTGGTCAGCGCTGCCGCGATGACCGGTATCTCCGTACCCGTATTTGTGGTGGCTCCGTTGCTGGTACTGGTTTTCGCGGTCCAGCTTGACTGGTTTCCCGCCAGCTGGGCTGGGAGTGTTGGCCCGGAACGGCTGCTGTTGCCCGTCGTTGCGCTGTCGTTGCCGCAGATTGCCTACGTAGCAAGGCTGATGCGGGTCAGCATGATCGAAGTGCTGTCGAGCGACTACATTCGCGCTGCCCGTGCGCAGGGTCTTCCAACGGCAACCATCGTGACCGCGCATGCGCTGAGACCGGCCATTCTGCCGCTCCTCTCTTATCTCGGACCGGCGATAGCCGCGGTCCTGACAGGGTCGGTTGTCGTCGAACAGATCTTCGGCGTGCCGGGCCTCGGCCAGCTTTTCGTGCGAGCCGCACTGAATCGCGATTACCCGTTGGTGCTCGGTATTGTGATTCTCTACGCGGTGCTGGTCATTGCGCTCAACCTGATCGTCGACATCCTGTACGGATTCGTCGATCCGAGAATCAGACGCCGATGAGTGCGCCCCGATACGCCGAGCTTCGCGTTCGACTGCGGTCCAGCCGGACCGTGCTCGTGGTAACGGCCGCACTTGTGATTGTCGCCCTGTGCGCGCTGGCAGGCCCGCTCGTCAGCCCCCACAGCTACCAGACCACGGCACTGGACATGAAGCTGGCCGCGCCGTCGCTCGCGGATGCGCGCTGGTTCGGCACCGACGAGCTCGGGCGCGATCTGTTCGTGCGAAGCATGCTGGGTGTGCGAGTCTCGTTGCTCGTTGCCGTCATTGCCAGCCTGGTCAGCCTGGTGATCGGCGTTCTCTACGGGGCCGTCGCCGGCTACGTCGGTGGGCGCCTCGACGCGGCAATGATGCGCATCGTCGACACCCTTTATGCGCTGCCCTTCGTCTTTTTCGTGATCCTGCTGACCGTGTACTTCGACAGGAACTTCTTTCTGATCTTCGTCGCTATCGGTGCCATCAACTGGCTCGACATGGCGCGAATCGTACGCGGCCAGACCATCAGCCTGAAGGAACGGGAGTTCGTGCAGGCTGCCCGACTGT
>CAZMEA010000316.1:0-3188 GCA_964565135.1 uncultured Woeseiaceae bacterium | reverse complement strand
CGGCGGTGATTCGACGCGGCATGAGCTGTCCGCCACCTTCCCGATACTGCGGAATCTCGACGATCCATCCAGCCTGTGCAATTCGAGTGACCGTGCCGCCCTCACCAAAATCCATGTGTGCAGGCTGGCCCGGATCCGGAATTCCAAGCGCCCAGTAGCGAAGACTTTCAACCGGTATGGTCCAGCCGTAGCGGAGCTGCAGTTCGAACTCAGGCTCTGTCATTCGCAGGACATTGCCGTCGCCCTCATCAATCACTACCGCCTGCGCGTCGCCGGCGATACTGATCGCGCCGGCACCCAGAGGGCCGCTGACGGACGCTTCGAACTGATCGACATTCTGCCGCCAGCGCAACCGGCCGTTAAACCCATCCGTAGCATTGCTGACGCCGATGCGCCCGGAAAACGACCATTGTTCGATGGCTGTGAGGATACCCAGGCGTGCCCGCCAATCATCGAATTCAGGCAGGGCAACGCCCCGCTCGGTCGCACAACCACCCAGAAGCACCAGGGTGGCAAAGAGAATTGAAAGAAGGCTGCCTGAGCTAGTTGTCGGAATCGGCAGGGAACGCGCGTTCACGGATGTCCTTCAGGAGCGGGTGATCCGGAGACTCGAGTTCTGCCCTTTCGAGCATCTCGCGCGCCTCGTCGTTGCGTTCAAGTACCCACAGTACCTCGACGATGTGCGCGGCGACCTCGCCATCGGGATAGTCACGGTACGCACGGCGAAGCTGTTCGAGTGCCTCTTCGTGGCGGCCGAGGCGATACAGGACCCAGCCCCAGCTGTCGATGATTGCCGGGCTGTTGGGATCGAGCTTCAGCGCCTTGCGAATAAGACGGGATGCCTCGCGGTATTCACTGGTCTTGTCCGCAAGCGTATAGCCCAGCGCATTCAGCGAATTGGCACTGTCCGGATACATATCGACAGCCTTGCGATACTGCTCAATGGCGTCATCGACTCGATCCATACGCACGAGGAGTTCGGCACGTCCGAGCATGACGCCTTCATTATCGGGGCGGTATTCTGCGATCCGGTCGTACACCGCGAGCGCATCGTCGTAGCGGTCGAGCGAGACCATGAGCTGGGCCTCTGCGGCAACCATCTCGATCGCGTAGCTCGGATACTTCTCGGCGAAATTGCGCAGGTGACCGATGGCAGTCTCCGCCTCGCCTTCCTGTGCGATCAGCGCGCTGGCGCGGCGCTGTGCAGGGACGACATTCTGCCCCCCGGTGATCTGCGAATAGAGACCAATCGCGCGCGTGTAGTCTTCGCGACTGTCAGCGATACGGGCGAGGTAGTAGAGCGCGTCCATGGTGTAACGGCCGCTCGCCAGAAGATCCTGAAAGTCGTCCGACGCCGCGTCGAGATTGCCGAGGCGGAAATTGATGATCGCCAGCATTCGCAGCGCATCGGTCCGCGACGGCTGTTCGAGCAGAACCTGGTTGACCTGCGACAAGGCATCGTCGTCACGGCCCACGGACAGGTACATGATGGCAAGCTCGAGCCGTGCTTCCGGATCCGGCTGCGGTGAGTCGCCGACGATTCGCGCCGCGAAGTCGATGGCTGCCTCGTCCTCGCCTGACAGCATCAGTGCACGTGCGTACAGCAACTTCGGTCGAATCCACTCGGGACGAATCTCAATGGCTCGCTCGGCTCGTTCCTGCGCGGCTTCGCCATCGCCTGCCTGCAGTGCCATCACCGCGGAGGCATACAGCGCATAGGCCGAGTTCTTGTAGGGCCTTGCCAGGCGGCGCATCAGTCGATCTGCCTGCACCGGATCTTCTTCGGACAGGATGGGGATGAGTGAGAGCAGGCGCTGGTCGGGCTCACCCTCGCCGTCTTCGAGCAGGTCCTCGAAGTAGCCCGCGGAGCGGCGCACCGAGCCGAGCCTCAGGTTCAGCTGGGCGAGGTAAAGCACGGCTTCTTCGCTGTCAGGCTGCAGATCCTGCCAGCGCTTGGCAGCGTCGAGGCCAAGCTCATTGAACCCGTAGGTGTAGGCCACGCGCGTTGCCGTCTGGGCAACCTGCGGCTCGGAACTCAGGGCCGCAGCTGCCACATAGTCTTCGGCGGCGGAGCGGTACTGGCCGGCCTGCAAGGCCAGCTCGGCGCGCTCGAGCAGCGTGTCCAGCTCTTCTCGATCAGCGTCCTGCGCGCGGACCGACTGGGCGGCCAGCAGGCAGATCGTAACGGTCAGCAGCAACCCGTGGTGCACGGCGCGGCGGGCCAGAGATCCCGGCGTCATCAAATAGGTCATGCGAAAAACGGTTTTTGCTCGTTCAGAGACAGACAGACAAGGAACTGAGCATTCAGTTCGCTTATGATACGGGCTGAACACCGAGGACCACCTGCAGTACCCGATGCCATTCAAGATTATCGGCCTGAACCATAACACGGCACCCGTCGAAATACGTGAGAAGGTCGTATTCTCAGGCGAAGGCGTCAATCAGGCTCTCAGGAACATTGTTGAGTTGCCCTCGGTCCGCGAGGCCGTCCTTCTGTCCACGTGCAATCGGACCGAGCTCTACCTGGATGCCCAGGAGGGTGGCGGCGATGATCTGACTAACTGGTTGAAATCCGAGCAGAAGATGGGCGCCGAACTCGACGGGGCCCTGTTCGCGATGGACCAGGACGAGGCCATTACCCATTTGTTCAGGGTCGCCTGCGGCCTCGACTCGATGGTGCTCGGCGAACCGCAGATTCTGGGCCAGCTGAAAGACGCCTTCCGGATGGCCGAGGAAACGAAGACGGTTGGCCAGACCCTGACACGTTTGTTCCACCACACCTTCTCGGTGGCCAAGAAAGTCCGGACCGATACCGAGATCGGCAGCAACCCGGTCTCCGTGGCTTACGCCGCCGTCAGCCTCGCCAATCAGTTTTTTGCCGGTTTCAAGCAGCATACGGCGCTCCTGGTCGGCGCCGGAATGACCATCGAGCTGGTCGCGAAACACCTGACGCGCAAGGAGATCGGGCGGTTGCTGATCGCTAATCGCGACGTCGCCCGGGCGCGCAACGTCGCGGGTGACTACGGCGGCTACGCGCTGCCGCTCTCGGAAATCGACGGGGTCCTGGAGGAGGCAGATATCCTGATCAGCTCCACCGCCAGCCCGAACGTCATCATCAGCAAGGCGCAGATGGAAAAGGCGATCAAGGCTCGCAAGCGCAAGCCGGTGTTCGCCGTCGACATCGCGGT
>CAZMEA010000315.1:0-3211 GCA_964565135.1 uncultured Woeseiaceae bacterium | reverse complement strand
ACACGCACTTCGGACACCACACGGACCTGACCTTCGGCAACCCTGACTGGATGCAGCTGGCCAGCGCCTTCGGCTGGAACGGCCACCATGTCACGAACAGCGCGGACCTCGCCGAGACGCTCGACAAGGCGCTCGCTGAGGCAGGGCCTTCACTCGTCGTTATACCGATCGATTATCGGGAGAATGCGCTCCTGACCAAGAAACTCGGCGAAATCACATGTCCGATCTGATCGACGCGCTGCACGACGGAACCCTGCGATTCCCGCTGCTTGTGTCCGGCAACTCGGACCCGGCGGGCGACCTCGACGTCGTTTCACCCTGGGACGGCGCAAAACTCGCGACCGTTGCTACCGGCAACGTCGAGCATGCAAACGCGGCGATGGAAACCGCGTGGCGCCTGTACCGAAACCGTGACGCATGGCTGCCGGTCCATGAACGCGTCGCAATTCTCGAGCGCCTTTCGGAGCTGATGTCAGCGCAGGTCGATGAGCTCACCATTCTGGCGGCTAGTGAAGGCGGCAAACCACTGGTCGACTCGCGCGTCGAGGTGATCCGCGCAATCGACGGCGTGCGGCTTTGCATCGAGGCACTGCGCGGCGAACCAGGCGACGTAATCCCTATCGGCACGACGGCGGCAACCACCGGGCGCATCGCCTTTACCCGCAAGGAGCCGATCGGCGTTGTTGTTGCCGTAAGCGCATTCAATCATCCGTTGAACCTGATCGTGCATCAGGTTGGACCCGCCGTCGCGGCCGGCTGCCCGGTGGTCGTCAAACCTGCCGCGGACACGCCGCTGTCCTGCCTGCACTTCGTTCAGCTGCTGCGCGCCGCCGGCCTGCCTGAGAACTGGTGCCAGGCGCTCGTCGCCGATGACCGCGATACGGCCGAACGATTGGTAACACACCCGAAGGTGGGCTTTTTCAGCTTCATTGGCAGCGCTCGGGTGGGCTGGATGCTGCGCTCGAAACTGGCGCCAGGCGCACGTTGCGCCCTGGAGCACGGGGGCGTTGCACCCGTAGTCCTGACCAACGATTTCGATCGCGAGCTCGCGCTGAATTCGGTACTGAAAGGCGGCTTCTATCACGCAGGACAGGTGTGTGTTTCGGTACAGCGTGTCTACGCGCCACGGTCAGTTGCGGAGGATTTTGCTCGGGACCTTGCCGAGGCCGCGGCCGAGTTGAAGGTTGGCGATCCGACGGACGCGGAAACGGAAGTCGGGCCGCTCATTCGCCCCGCAGAGGTAGAACGCGTGGCCGAATGGGTCGACGAAGCCGTCGAGCGCGGCGCGAAGCTGCTCGCGGGCGGCGAGCGCCTGTCCGAATTCGCCTACGCACCGACAGTGCTGCTGGACCCGCCAGGCGACTGTCGGGTCAGCACCCACGAGATCTTCGGCCCGGTGGTCGCGGTCTACAGTTACGACGATATGGACGACGCCATTGCGCAGGCAAACTCGCTGCCGGTCGCATTCCAGGCAGCGGTATTCAGCCGCGATATAGACCTTGCCTTGCGAGCCTATCGTCGACTCGATGCCAGCGCCGTCATGATCAATGACCACACGGCCTTCCGCGATGACGTGATGCCCTTTGCGGGCCTGCGGGAATCGGGACTCGGCGTTGGCGGTATTCCGTATACCTTCGAGGACATGCAGATCGACAAGATGGCGGTCATCAAGTCGCCTGAGCTCGGGGGATAGTAGCCGGCGCACACAGCGCGCGTCCCGCAAAAGAGCGTTACGCCGACAGTCAGTCGTTCAGGCGGCGGCCTGCCGTTGGGCGCGCGTGCGCGACAGAGAAAACGGGCGAGCGTCGACGGCCGTCTCCGCACCCGCGATCCGGTCGGCCAGCAGGGCACCGGAGCCGACCGCCATTGTCCAGCCCAGGGGACCGTGGCCGCCGTTGACGTACAGACCCTTCACGGGGGTCTCGTCGATAAACGGACGTCCGTCGTAGCTCATCGGCCGCAGTCCTGCCCACGGCTTCGCCGTCGAACGATCCGTCTGTGCCGCAACGTCGGGCAGCAGTTCCTCAAACAGGCGATACAGGTTGTCGGTGCGCACTTCGTCGATACGCGTGTCGTAACCGGTGAATTCGGCGGTGCCCACCATGCGCAAGCGGTCACCCAACGGCGTCAGACAGGCATGCATTGAATCATCGATAACGGGCAAGTCAGGCAGCTTGCAGCCTGCCGGCGGCTGCACGGTGACCGAATAGCCCTTGGCCGGTTTGACCGGAAGCTCGATGGACAGGGGTCGGAGCAATGCTGGCGAATGGACGCCCGTAGCGACGACGACGATATCCGCCTGGCGTTCACCGGCCGTCGTGTCGACGCCTGCAATGCGCCCGCCTTCGGCACGCAGTCTTCGCACCGACACGCCGAACTCCACCTGCCCTCCTGCCGCCTGAAAGTGCGGCAGCAGCGCTTCACAGAAGCGCCGCGCATCACCGAAATCGTCTTCCGGATAATGGATACCCTTGAACAACAGGTGCCGAACGCTTTCGAGCGCGGGAACCATGTCGACGATCTCGTCCGGTGTCAGCGTTCGATACGCCATACCAAGCTCGGCGACATGCTCGCAGATGGCTCGCTTGGCGTCGTAGTCCTCCAGGGATCGAAACACGCTCAGGGTTCCCGCCGTACCGCGATCAAAGTCCAGCCCCAGTTCGTCCGTCAGCGCCGCCGTTTGCTCGAGCGAGTATCGGGCAAGGTGGTAGTTGTCCGTGCATGCCGCGTAAAAGTGTGCAGGCGCACTGTGTTTCAGAAAGCGAAGCCCCCAACCCATCAGCGACGGGATCGCGTGCAGCCGTAAACGCATCGACGCCCGTGGATTAAAGATTGACGCCGCGAGGTGCCGATAGACGCCCGGACCGTTCCACGGCTCGGGCATCGATGGGGTTATCAGTCCGCCGTTGGCAAAACTCGTTTCCTGCGCGACGGCGTCACGAGCCTCCAGCAAGGTAACCGCGTGCCCGCGCACCTGCAGCGCGTACGCGGTCGACAGTCCGATGAGACCTCCCCCGATGACCAGCGTGCTCATCCGTGCGGCCCGTCTCGGTGACTTACTCGGTGATGCCGAGGGCTAACGTAATGATCAGTACGGGCGGAATGATGAACCGGATCATGAAGCGCCAGAACCCGAAGAACAGACTGTCGTTCACACCCATCTCGTCGAGCTTCAGCGCCTTCGGCACCATCCAGCCGAAGAAGATCGCCG
>CAZMEA010000314.1:0-3219 GCA_964565135.1 uncultured Woeseiaceae bacterium | reverse complement strand
ATTGCGCCGATTCCGGTGAGCACGCCGAGCAGAATGACGATGCGCCGGTCGGCGGTCGTGGCAGATTGCATCGGTAAGCGCGGGTCCTTCCAGGGGGCTACGCAGCATAGCGGCGCAAACCGGCAATGGGCAAAACGTTACGCGGACCGAACACGCCGAGCGCCGGGCTCACGGGCAGCACCTCACGGATCAGATTGCGCAAGCCGGGCATGCCCGGTGTCGGCGTTCACGTTATGATCGCTGCCACGTCCGGGTAGTCGGCAGCGGGTCGATCAACAAGAGCCGTGTCGCGGATGCCGGAATGCAGGTCGAGGAGAGAGCATGTCAAAACGAATTCGCGAGCGGGGCATTCACGAGCTGTATGCCGAAGACCCCGAGCGCGCCGACAGCCTGGTGTGGGGACGAGCAACGTCGCCGCTGACCCGGCGAGGGTTCCTGCGCGGCAGCGGACTCGCAGCCATGGGCGCTACCCTTGGCGGCGCGATCCCGTTTGCGGAGCTCATGCCCGGCGGCCTGATCCCGGCTGCGCTCGCGCAATCCGGGGACGCGTTCGTTATCGAGGGCAAGGACGGTCTTCGCGTCCTGAACGACCGGCCGATCAACGCGGAGACGCCCGCGCATCTGCTCGACGATCCGGTCACGCCGGCGTCGCGGCTGTTCGTGCGCAACAACGGCATTCCGCCAGCCGCCGCGGATGCCGATCCGGATAGCTGGACGCTGCGAGTCGATGGCGAGGCGTGCCGGAATCCCCGTGAGTTCACGCTTGCGGAGCTGAAGCGCGAGTTCACCGCACGCACGCTGCGCCTGCAGATCGAGTGCGGCGGAAACGGCCGCTCGGAGTACTACCCGCCGGCGCGCGGCAATCAATGGACGACCGGCGCCGTCGGCTGCCCGGAGTGGACCGGCGTTCGATTGAAGGATGTCCTGAACGCCTGCGGCATCGCCGATGATGCAATCTACGTCGCCTACGAGGGGACCGATCGTCATCTGTCCGGGGACCCGAACAAGCGACCTATTTCCCGTGGCGTGCCGATGGCGAAAGCGTTGCAGGACGAATCGCTCCTTGCCTGGGCGATGAACGGAGAGCCGCTGCCGCTACTGCACGGCGCACCTCTGCGTATGGTTTGCGGTGGATGGCCAGCGTCGGTCAGTGGCAAATGGGTCAATCGACTCATGGTGCGGGACCGGGTTCACGACGGAGAAAAAATGCTGGGCCAGTCCTATCGCGTTCCGTGCAAGCCGGTTGCACCCGGTACCGCGGTCGCCGATGAGGACATGTGCATCATTGAATCCATGCCCGTGAAATCACTCATTACCTTTCCGCGTTCCGGGGTGGCGATTCGTCAGGGCGCGCCGATCCCGTTCCGCGGCCACGCCTGGGCGGGCGATCGACGCGTGCGGCGGGTCAGTACGTCGATCGATTTCGGGGCGACCTGGCAGCGAGCGCGACTCGAGAAGCCGGCCAACCGGCTGGCATGGCAGCGTTGGCAGGCCGATATCGAGTTTCCCGGTAGCGGCTATTTCGAAGTCTGGGCCAGAGCCGAGGATGATGCGGGTGTCGCGCAGCCCATGGTGCTTCCCGGCTGGAATCCGCGCGGCTACCTCAATAATGCCTGCCATCGGCTCGGCGTGAGCGTCACCGTATGATGCCCGTTCGCGGTCTGCTCTGCCTGCTTCTGCTGGCTGGCTACGGAACCGCCGGCGCCGATACCGATGCCGCAACCGGTCTCGAGATTGCGCCTGGATGGGAACTCGTGCGCGCGCACTGTGGCGGTTGCCACTCACACAAGCTGGTCACGGCGCAGCGTGCGGATCGCCAGACCTGGCTGGACATGATTCGCTGGATGCAGGAAACGCAGAATCTCTGGACGTTCGACCCGGCGACGGAGAACGGCATCCTCGATTACCTGAGTGCTAACTATCCGCCCCAGCCGAACCGGCGACGGGCACCGATACCGGCCAGCCTCATGCCGTCGCGTACCGAACCGGCGCAAAGCATCGAGTAAGCGTGCCTTCGGTGCCGTTCACCGGACGTTCAGGCGCTCGACGTTAGCGTTCGTGCGTGCCGGCCGGATTCCGGCTCAGGTATCATTACGTCCACGATTTGTGGCTGTCAGCAAAACAAGGATTCGCTATGAGAACTTTGACACGCGCATTTGCCGCACTGGTGGCGGCAACCTGTTTGTTCGGTACCGGCGTTGCCGGCGCTGCGTCCGCGGCCAAGATAGATCAGGAAGTGAATGAGGCAATCGCCGCGTTCAAGAACGACGTCAACGGCGCTGACGTGTTCCTGAACCAGGCGGCCGGCTACCTGGTCTTTCCCCGCGTCATCAAGGTTGGCGTAGGTGTCGGTGGCGAAGGCGGCGAGGGTGCGCTCCGGGTCGGCGGTAGCAGCGTCGACTACTACAGCACGTTCGCCGGCTCGATCGGCTTTCAGCTGGGTGCCCAGGCCAAGTCGATCGTGATCGCCTTCATGACGAAGGAAGCACTCGACAAGTTCCGCAACAGTTCCGGCTGGAAAGTCGGCGTCGATGGCTCCGTCGCGATCATCGACATCGGTGCGGGCAAGACCATCGATTCGACCAACATCAAGGACCCCGTCGTCGGGTTCATCTTCAACTCGAAGGGGCTGATGTACAACCTGACCCTCGAGGGGTCGAAGATCACCAAGCTCGACAAGAGTTAAGGTTGTAGATCGGCGGCGCCCGTCGGGCACCGCCGGCAGTTCCAGTGGCCAGCAAGAGCGGGACCCGGTCGCCGTCAGGTACGTCGGCTGAATCCAGGAAACGTTCCCTGGTCTCCCGGCTGTTGCGACCCTTCGAGGTCGCAATCGAACTCGGTGCCGTACTCTTTACCCGACCGCGAGACTTCCCGAACGCGCTGGGTCTCGCGTTTCGTCGCGGATTTCGTGCCGTCTGGGACGCGCGCGGCGGCGGTCTATACGCGGTCGGCTTCTTTGTAACCTTCCTCTGGTTCGAGCTGACGATGTTCGTTGGTGACGTGGCCGAGGCTAACGGCGTGGGCGAATTCGTCACGAGTCAGTTTTTCGAAGTACTCCTGCGGTTTACCTTCGAATCGATGGGCAACACCCTGCGCGCATTTCTCTGGCCCCTGTACGCCGTGCAGTTTTCCCCACCCGTGGGCCTCGCATTAATGGCCCTCGCGTTCATACTGTTTCCCCGATTCGTGAAGCCCTCGCTGGAGCGATGGCTGTTCGAC
>CAZMEA010000313.1:0-3222 GCA_964565135.1 uncultured Woeseiaceae bacterium | reverse complement strand
CAAGACTCGCATCAGCTTCAAGATCGAAAACTAGAGACCGTCCCCGCTAAAGACGTACAGAGGAACTATCTATGACATTTGTCAGGAAATTCGGTATCGCGCTGGCTACGGGTACGCTCTCGCTGGTCATTGCCAGCGGCGCGGCGTTCGCACAGGAAGAAGACGAGCGTGATCGCCGTGACAAACAGGAAACCAAGCAGGCGCAGGCCGTCGGCAAGGAAATCTACGACCGCATCCAGAAAGCGCAGGAAGAGGTCGATGCGAAGAACTACGACGGCGCTTTGAGAATTCTCAATCAGCTGCGCGCGAAGGACAATCTCACCGACTACGAGAAACAGAACGTCCTCAATTATCTTGGCTTCGTTCACTACAACATGGACAACATCGCCGAGGCGATCCGCATCTACACCGAGATGATTCAGATCCCCACGATGGAGGACCAGGTCAAGAAGCAAACGATTTACACGCTCGCACAGCTGCAGACGATGGAGGAGAACTACACCGAAGCCGTCAAGTTGATCGAAGAGTATTTCGTCCTCGAGACCAATCCAGCGCCGGAGCCGTTCATTCTCTACGCTCAGACGTTGTACCAGCTGAACCGCTACGCAGACATGGTTCAGCCGATCGAAACCGCGATGGACATTGCGCGTAAGCGCGAGAAGGAAATCAAGGAAGACTGGTACGTGCTGTTGAACTTCGCTTACTTCCAGCAGGAAGACTATGCGAAGGTTCGCGACATCCAGAAGATCCTGCTCGTAACCTGGCCGCGCAAGCGCTACTGGTTCTCGCTGGCCGGTGCCTACACCGAGCTGGGCGAAGACGAAAATCTGATCTACGCCTATGACGCAGCGCACACTCAGGGCCTGCTCGAAAAAGAATCCGAGCTGGTCACGATGGCACAGCTTTTCCTGCAGGGCGAAGTGCCGTACAAGGCTGCGAAGCTGCTGTCGGAAGAAATGGAGAGCGGCCGGGTTAGCGGCGAAGCGAAAAACCACCGTCTGCTGTCGCAGGCCTGGCAGCTCGCGCAGGAGGACGAGAAGGCTATTCCGTCTCTCCAGGCCGCTGCAAAAGCGACCATTGACGGTGAGCTGGATGTACGCCTCGGCAATGCCTACCTGAACCTGGGTCAGTACGAGAAATGCTCTGAGTCGGTTCAGAACGGCCTGCGTAAGGGCGGCCTGAAGAGACCTGATAATGCCCAGATCTCGCTCGGCATGTGCCTGTACAACCAGCGCCAGTACCGTGACGCAATCGCAGCTTTCCGGGAGGCCGGCAAAGAACGACGCTCGGCGCGCATTGCGGGTCAGTGGATCTCTGTCATCGAATCCGATATCGATCGGAATGAACAGATCCGGGTTGCGGAAGCCGCGGCACGCAAGCAGGCGCAGGAACTCGAGAAGCGCCGCGCTCGTACTGAACGCATCTAGCTCCACCTCCGGTTACCGGCAGATCGCCGGATGACCTTGAAAGTACTCCAGACGGCCCGACTATAGTCGGGCCGTTTGCGTTTAAGACCGTCTGCAGGATTGACCGAAGGTCCTGACGGTTCCTACAATGCGGCCCCTTCAAACCACTGACACAGTGAGACCAGCAATGCCCACGATCCACTACATCACCAATGACGGCGAAAAACACAGCGTCGAAGTCGAGAACGGCTACTCGGTTATGGAGGGTGCGATCAATAACAACATCGACGGCATTGTTGCCGAATGCGGCGGTGCGTGTGCCTGTGCTACCTGTCACGCGTACGTCGATGAGGCCTGGCTGGAGAAGCTACCGCCCATGGACGACATGGAAGACAGCATGCTGGATGCGGCCTATGAGCGGCAGGCAAACAGCCGTCTGACCTGCCAGATAGAAGTCAGTGACGCGCTGGACGGCCTCGTCGTGCGCGTGGGTGAGAACGAGTACTGATGCGAATGACGGGTCGGGTCAGCGCAGGCCTGTTTCCAGTCGCCCGATGACCATTCGCTGAATCTCGCTGGTGCCCTCGTAGATTTCGGTGATCTTGGCATCCCGAAAATAGCGTTCCAGCGGCATTTCCTTGCTGAATCCCATACCGCCGTGGATTTGTACCGCCTGGTGGGTGATGTACATCGCAGCCTCTGATGCGTAGAGCTTGGCAATACTGGCGTCCAGTGTGTTTCGTCCGCCCGATGCCTTACAACGCATCTTGTTCCAGGCCGCCTTGTACGTGAGCAGTCGTGCCGCGTCGAGCCGACACTTCATGTCCGCGAACTTGTTCTGAATCGTCTGGAAACTGCCGATATGCTGGCCAAACGCCTGCCGATCGCGTGACCAGGCGAGGGCAGCGTCATACGCCCCCTGAGCAATGCCAACGGCCTGTGCCGCAATCCCGACTCGCCCTGTATCTAGTACCGTCATGGCCTGCGCGAAGCCTTTGCCTTCGACACCGATCAGGTTCTCGGCGGGACACTTGTAGTCGACAAGTTCAATCTCACACGTCGCGGACGCGCGAATCCCTAGCTTCGGTTCTGTCTTGCCCAGGTGGAACCCGGGCTGCTCCGTGTCGATGACAAACATACTGATACCGGCCGCCCCCTTGGCTTCCGTGTCTGTTCGGGCAAAGAGAATGATGTAGCGTGCCACCGGCCCGGACGTGATCCAGGACTTGCGTGCATTGATGGTGTAGTACGAACCGTCGGCAGAGAGCTCCGCCCTGGAGCGCATTGCTGCGGCGTCCGAGCCGGACTGTGACTCCGTCAGTGCGTACGCGCCATTCACTTTGCCCGACGCGACCGGCTCGAGAAACGCCTGCTTTTGCTCGTGCGTCGCAAACTCGAGCAGCGGGACTCCGTACAATGAGTTATTGACGGAAACGATGGTCCCGTGCGCTGCATCTGCCGTGGAGATCTCTTCGATCACCAGTGCATAGCAAAGGCTATCAAGCGCGGCTCCGCCGTACTCCTCCGGCACCTCGACGCCCATGAAGCCGAGTTCGCCGGCCTGGCGTATCGTGTCGACGGGAAACTGGCCGCTCTGATCAAACTCGGCTGCGATCGGCGCGATCTCGTTCTGGGCGAACTCTCTCGCCGCCTCGCGAATCATCTGTTGCTCTTCGCTCAACTCGAAATCCATTTCAGCCTCCCATCAATAGTGTGTTCCTGATCCAGCCCGGCGCTCGCAGGTACCTTGCAACCGTAGCGACTCACTACACATGACCGGCGAGCACGGATAACTACCGGATTTATAGTAGCGGCT
>CAZMEA010000312.1:0-3230 GCA_964565135.1 uncultured Woeseiaceae bacterium | reverse complement strand
CGAGGTTTTCGTTAACCGGACCCCGCATGGCAAAGAGAATGGCCGAGCCGTCGTACGCAATTTCAACATCCTTGATTGCGTATAGACCCTGGGTGAGTTCACCGGTGATATTGACAGCCTCGGTGCTGACCGAAGCCCGATCCCGGAAATAAAGGTCGGCACCGAAATTGAAGTCGATAGGTTCTCTGACGTCTGACTGAACCAGCTCACCGTCGTCGTCCAGCGGCTGGGGTGCGCGTACATAGGCAATTGGAAAATCGATGACAACAGGATCGGCCTGCTGACCGTCACCCAGGCTGACGCCGTTTTCGCTACTGCATGCGCCCAACGCAAGCAATGCAACTGCGCCCAGGCATGGGCCGATGAATCGGCCCATCCTGGCCGAAAATACAGTTCGCGCTCTTCCGTTCATAACGTCCACCTCTTGTCCCTAAGGTGCAGGTTTATCGACGAGCCAAACCGGGATTCGCAGATGCGATGGTTACGGCATTGCATGAATCATTGCTCCAGCGCGTGTCCCACGCACAATTGCCCAGCATCGAAATTCAACGATCAATGGTGGACGCGCATCATGTGTCTTACCGTTAACGCGTTCACACAAAGCCTTCATCCCGTTTTGTTGGTCTCGTTTCACCTTCAGTTAATGCGCTTCGGGGAGCGCAGTATAGGAAAGGGAAAAATGCGATGTAATGTCTCGAAACACAGACAAGATCCCTGTTGTTATCACCGCGTTCGTGCACTCGGTGTCCGTTAGAACACCCGACGCACCAGCACTTCGCCCTCTGTGTTCATGTACACGCCTTGCCGCTGGAAAAAGATTCATCGACGCTCGTGGATGCGTTCACGTCGGCAAGAATCTGTGAGGCAGCACACACAATTCGTGGGCGTCCGATCCGAAATTTTTTTCTGTGACTGGTGGCTTTGTCGTCTGTGTCTGTGATCGGCGACAGCGAACCTTTCCATGCAAATCAGTCGCTTAACGATCGGCACTATGAACATCGTGTGATTCCGGAGACAAACGCTTGACATATGTTGCCCCGCCGGGGGACCACCGAGACCATCATAAATATCTGTTTTTATAGATCTTTATTGCCTACCAGCGTGATCGGCACAGTTCTGGCACAGCACTTGCTTTAGTCCGTATGGATCGGGAGAACGAGGGACCCTGTAAGACCCGGAATCGATGGGAACGTGAAGACACTCACGGCACATCCCGGATTAATCAGGCAACCTCCAGGCGATCTTCTGGGGATAGTTCGACGTCGCGATGACTGTGATGGATTCCACACGACCTGCGGCAAGTGCCCGAAGAGAAAAAGCCGGCGAAACGGATTTCGAACCGCACGGCAAAGCAACCGATCGGCGTACACCACAGGTAGTGACCGTACGCACTGACAACGGAGTTGCCAGGAACAACAAGCGGATTGCATGCGCGCAAGCGCATCCCTCGTTCTCCTGATCTCCTTACGACTTACGCGAAGGCCGGCAACGGTTATCGCACCGCGGCCAACCCCGCGGAACGGACAACTAGTCAAAGTGAGCTGGATTGTTATGAACGACAGGACGTGGAAGAAATCGATGAACGGCAATGGACTTGCCCGTGCGGCCCTGCAGTGGCTCTCGATAGGCCTGCTCAGTGCTGTTATGACGGCAACTGCACATGCTGGAGCGCGCGAACAGGCCAAGCGAATTCATGACCGTCTCGCGGGCGTACCGCCCACCGAGACCGTACTGCAATCGATGGAGACCGCCATTCAGTCAGGCAACGCCCTGGCGGCGGCGAACACCGCAATGCAGAACCCGAACTTCTACAACGTAACGATCAAAAACTTTGCGGCCCCCTGGACAAACCGGGCGCAAAGCGTGTTCGTGCCGCTGAACGACTACACGGCAACCGTCGTGGGCATGATCCGTGACGATGTACCGTTCAACACGCTGCTGTCCGCCAACATTATCTATGTCAGCAACGACAGCTCGTTGCCGCCTTACGCGAACAACAACAATAACCACTATGCAGAGCTGGAGAATCGCGGCATTGACATGATGTCGACGCTCGAGCAACGACCCCAGTCCAGCATAACCGGCCTTCCGGAAGCAGCGACTGCCGGTGTCATGACGACGCGAGCGGCGGCCGAAGCATTTTTCGTCGCCGGTACGAACCGTGCCATGTTCCGGTTCACTCTGCTCAACCACATGTGCAACGACATGGAGCAGATGATCGACTTCAAGCTGGTACCTGATCGCATTCGGCAGGACGTCAGCAGAAGCCCGGGCGGCGACAGTCGACTGTTCATGAACAACTGCATCGGCTGCCACGCCGGCATGGACCCGCTCGCTGGCGCCTTCGCGTACTACAACTTCAATGAGGACACCGGCAGCATCGAGTACACGCCGGGCGTCGTTCAGCCCAAGTACTTCAACAATGACGTTAACTTTCCGTACGGCTTCCGTACGCAGGATGACAGCTGGCTGAACTACTGGCGTGAAGGCCAGAACAGCTATTTCGGTTTTGACCCGGGCTTACAAGGTAGCGGAAACGGCGCCAAATCGCTTGGGGCCGAACTCGGCAACAGCACTGCCTTCGCGTCCTGTCAGGTGAAGAAAGTCTTCCGCGCAGTCTGTCTGCGTGAACCGGAAGACGCGACGGACCGGGCCCAGGTTCAGTCCATGATCGCCTCTTTCCAGTCGGGTTACAGCATGCGTCAGACGTTTGCGGAAGCAGCCGTCTACTGCATGGGCCAATAGGGGGAGAGGGACTATGAGACTCGCAATTGGAACTGCAATGAACCGCATCGCTGACTTGGACCTTACGCAGGCTCGCGTATCGCTGGGAGCTGTGTTCTTCAGTGTCGTACTCGCGGCTTGCGGCGGCGGCGCCGAGACGGTTGAGAACCCCGTGACTAGTGTTACACCGCCCGCCACCTACCAGGGGCCGGCACCGGCCACCGCCGAAGTCCAGGCTTTCAAGCTGAACGTCTGGGACAACGTACAGATGAGCAGCCGCTGTGGCGGTTGCCACAACGAACAATCGGGCCAGACGCCAATGTTCGCGCGACACGACGACGTCAACCTCGCGTATGAGGAGGCCAACACGGTTGTCGATCTCGACCAGCCGAGCGCATCTCGCCTGGTCACCAAGGTCGGCGGCGGCCATAACTGCTGGCTGACCGACAATGCGGCCTGTGGCGACATCATGACGACCTGGATCGAGAACTGGGTTGGCGCTGCCG
>CAZMEA010000311.1:0-3258 GCA_964565135.1 uncultured Woeseiaceae bacterium | reverse complement strand
ATGACAGCTCTACCGCGGCCTTGTCCGTCATCATCGTGCCGACGACATCTTCTTCGGAGACATCGTCACCAACCTTAACGAACCATTCTGCGATTTCTGACTCGACGGTGCCTTCGCCGAGGTCCGGCAGCTTGAACACGTACTCGCTCATTGTGCCTCCATTACCCGGGTGATCGCTGCGGCGATGCGCTTCTGGCCCGGGAAGTACTGCCACTCGAACGCATGCGGGTAGGGCGTATCCCAGCCGCCGACTCGTTCGATGGGTGCCTCCAGATGGTAGAAGCACTCTTCCTGAATCGTTGCGGTCAGTTCCCCACCGTAGCCGCCGAATCGCGTTGCCTCATGAGCCACCAGGCAACGCCCGGTTCTCTTCACAGACTCCACAATCGTATCGACATCCAGTGGTGCCAGGGTCCGTACGTCGACCACTTCGGCATCGACGCCCAGGACTCGAGCCGCAGCCTGTGCCACGTGCACCAGTGTGCCATAGGTCACGATCGTCATGTCCTCACCGGACTGCACAACCTCGGCGGTGTCGAGCGGTACTGAATAATAGCGTTCGGGTACTTCGCCCTTGGGATGGCTTGCCCAGGACACAGCCGGCTTGTCCGGATCGCCATCGAATGGACCGTTGTAGATGCGCTTCGGCTCGAAGAAGACCACCGGATCGTCGGATTCGATGGCGCTGATCAACAGTCCTTTCGCGTCATACGGGTTCGAGGGCATCACCGTCTTGATGCCTGCGACGTGGGCGAACAAGGCCTCCGGACTTTGCGAATGCGTTTGTCCGCCACGAATTCCACCGCCACAGGGTGTCCGAATCGTTACCGGTGAGAAGAAATCACCTGACGACCGGTAACGCAGTCGGGCAAGCTCGCTCACGATCTGATCGAAGCCGGGATAGATGTAATCCGCAAACTGAATTTCCGCGACGGGTCTTAACCCGTTCACGCCCATGCCGATCGCCGTGCCGACGATGCCGCCCTCGGCGATCGGCGCGTCGATGACGCGGTGTTCGCCGTACTTCCTCTGCAGACCGTCGGTACAACGGAAGACTCCACCGAAATAACCAACGTCCTCACCGAAAATGACCACGTTCGGATCCCGATGCATCATCACGTCCAGTGCGGAGCGAATGGCCTCGATCATGTTCATCTGCGCCATCGGTCAATCCTCGAGGTCCAGCATCTCACGACGCTGACGCTCCAGATGCTGCGGCGTTTGCGCATAGACGTCGTCAAACATAGTCGCCGGATCCAGAAACGGGCCTTCGGTCATCGTTCCGAACTTTTGCGCTTCCTTCCACGCAGCCAGTACTTGCTCGCGCAGTTCGTTTTCGAGCGACTCGTGACGTGCTTCCGACCAGTGACCTTCCGCGATCAGGTGCTGCTTCAGGCGTTCAATCGGGTCGCCGAGAGGAAAAGCCGCCCACTCATCTTTGGGGCGATACTTGGTGGGATCATCGCTGGTCGAATGGGCGCCACCACGATAGGTGACCAGCTCGATGAGTGTCGGCCCGCCGCCGCGACGGGCTCGATCGGCGGCCCATAGCGTTACGGCGTAGACCGCAAGGAAATCATTGCCGTCGACGCGAATTCCCGGGATTCCGAGACCCAGGCCGCGTGCCGCGAACGGGCGCCGTTCGCCGCCTGCAAAACCCTGGAATGTCGAGATCGCCCATTGGTTGTTGACAACGTTCAGGATCACCGGCGCGGTGTACACCGCTGCGAACGTCAACGCATAGTGGAAGTCGGCTTCGGCTGTGCTGCCGTCTCCTACCCAGGCCGCAGCAACGTGGTCCTCACCCTTAATGGCAGAGGCCATCGCCCATCCGCAGGCGTTCGGATACTGCGTGCCGAGATTTCCGGAAATCGAGAATATATTCGCTTCGGCATTGTGATAGAGCACCGGAAGCTGTCGGCCCTTACACATGTCGCGCGTGTTCGACAGACACTCGCACATCATGTCGACGAGGCGCGTGCCGCGATACAGGTACAAGCCCTGGTTCCGATAGGACGGGAAGCACATGTCGCCCGGACGCAGTGCCATGCCTTGAGCGATGGAAATTGCTTCCTCACCCAGGGCCTGCATGTAAAACGAGATACGGCCCTGACGCTGGATTTGCCACATGCGTTCGTCGAACACTCGATTCAGGAGCATCCAGCGGAGCGCTATCTGCAGCTTCTCAGGGTCGAGGTCCGGATTCCAGGGCCCCTTGGCGGCATGATCGTCGTCCAGTATCCGCACCAGCTCAACACTCAGATACTCGATGTCCCGGGTTCTGGCATCGATGGAGGGCTTGTCGACGGCCCCGGCAGGAGATAGCTCGAGAAAGCTGAAATCTGCTTCGTCGCCTGGCCGTGCCGGCGGATGCGGGATATGCAAGCGGGACTTGGTGACCATACGGCGGAGTCTCCTCATTGCCGGAACGCTAGAGCGGGCGGGATTCTCGCACGTCAGGCGCAACCCCTGCATCCGAGTAATGTGGTAGTGAGACACTGTACCGCCTGGCTGGGTTTACAATGTGTGCCAGATCAATTTTTCCAGCCCGGTCAGGGCATTGCAGACGGCACAGTGAGTATGGACAAGGCAAAACTCGAGGCATTGCGCTCCCGGTATGTTGGCGACGAAAGCGAGGTTCGGGACCCGAAATTCCGCAAGGTCGCCGAGTATCAGTTCACCGGCACGGGCAAGCGGCGTCTGCCTTACGGTGGGATGCCGACGCTCTTGGACGCGCCGTACCAGGACACGCTGGATGACCTCGATGTCGCGCTGGTCGGCGTCCCGATGGACCTCGGCGTAACGAACAGGCCCGGAGCCCGTTTCGGACCGCGGGCGTTGCGAGCGATAGAACGGATCGGACCGTACAACCACGCGCTGGATGTGATTCCCTTCCGTGAGCTTCGGTGTGCCGATATCGGGGACGTGCCGTTTGAAAGCCGATATGACCTGGCAGCATCTATTGCTGCCATAGAGGCGTTCTACCTGCCCATCGTCGAGATGGGTGTGCGCCCGCTCAGTGCGGGAGGGGATCACTCAGTCACCCATCCGATCCTGAAAGCGGTGGGGCGGGACGTTCCGGTCGGGTGCCTGCACATTGATGCGCACTGCGATACCTCCGGGGAATTCGAGGGCGCCAAGTTCCAGCACGGAGCGCCGTTTCGACACGCTGTTCTCGACGGTGTACTCGATCCCGAGCGAACCGTACAGGTCGGGATTCGCGGCAGCGCTGAATACCTTTGGGAGTTCTCCTACGAA
>CAZMEA010000310.1:1290-3259 GCA_964565135.1 uncultured Woeseiaceae bacterium | reverse complement strand
GCTGAGAACACACGCCTGCGCGAACAGCTCGCCGACACCGAACAGAAGCTCGAAGCCCTGACGTCGATCGAGCGTTCGATCCGCGCGCAGGACAACACCGAAAACTGACCCCGGGCCATCGCCGCGGATTAAGACAAAGCCGCCGGCAATCGCCATAATAACGGGCTAATCGGGACACCGAACAATGACGATGGCAGCCACGAAAGACGTATCCAAAGGCAAGATCCTGCTGGTCGACGACGACCCCGGCCTGCTCCGACTGCTGTCGATTCGGCTCCGCGCCGAGGACTATGACGTCGAGGCTGTGGACAGTGCCGAGAACGCATTGGCGGTGCTTGGTCGCTTTCGCCCGGATCTTGTGATTACCGATCTGCGCATGGACAAGATGGACGGTATCGGCCTTTTGAAAGAGGTCCAGACCCGTATGCCGGGACTGCGCGTGCTGATCATTACGGCCCACGGCACGATTCCCGACGCGGTGACGGCGACTCAGGGCGGCGCGTTCGGTTTTCTCACGAAGCCGATCGACAAGGATGAACTGATCGAAACGGTCGAGCGAGCCATGGAGATGTCCGGTGCATCCGATGTCGAGGAAGACTGGGCTGCCGACATCATTACGCGTAACCAGAAGCTCAAGGAGATCCTGGCGCAGGCGAAGATGGTTGCGGCAACGGATGCACGGGTTCTGATCAATGGCGAAAGCGGCACCGGCAAGGAACTGCTCGCCAAAGCCATACATCGTGCGAGTGCGCGCGCCGACAAGCCTTTCGTGGCCATCAACTGCTCTGCAATGGCCGAAAATCTGCTGGAGTCAGAACTCTTCGGGCACGAAAAAGGCGCGTTCACGGGCGCCACGCGCGCTCACAAGGGCCTTTTCCAGGCTGCCGAGGGAGGCACCCTGCTCCTCGATGAGATCGGCGACATGCCAATGCGCCTGCAGGTCAAGCTGCTGCGTGTCTTGCAGGAGAACCAGGTACGTCCCGTCGGCAGCACAGAGGCGATCAAGGTGGACGTTCGCGTCATCTCGGCAACCCACCGTGACCTGCAGGACATGATGCGGGAAGGTAACTTCCGCGAAGACCTGTTTTACCGTCTCAACGTCGTCAACGTTGTTCTACCGACGCTGGACGAGCGCCGCGAAGACATCCCGTTGCTGGTATCGCATTTCCTGCAGCAGATTGCCCGCGAAGCGGACCAGGAGCGTAAGGTCTACGCGCCGGAAGCGGTCGAGCTGCTGGTCGAGGCCGAATGGCCCGGCAATGTCCGCCAGCTTTACAACATTGTTCGCCAAAACGTGGCGCTGTCGCGCTCACCGGTGATCAGCGGCGAACTGGTGCAGAGTTCGTTGGGCGAGCACGGCGGCAAGCTGCCGTCGTTCAGCGAGGCGCGCGACGAATTCACGCGGAACTACCTCTCACAGATTCTGCAGATCACGTCCGGAAACGTGAGCCAGGCTGCCCGCCTGGCGAAGCGCAACCGCACCGATTTCTACAAGCTGCTGGCGCGGCACGACCTGAATCCGGACGCCTTCAAGGTTCGATAGCTCTCTGCACGCACTGCCCCGAGCTCTGGCAGTTGCACGACGCGAAGCAAAAGCCCGGATCGTAACGCCGGTCGCGTAGAATCCAGGCATGCGATTTGCCAGCGCATTCATCGGTCTCGCCGCCGCCCTGCTCCTCGAGCCGCACGCGGCAGCACATCATTCCTATGCAGCGGAATTCGACAGCAACAACCCGCAGACGATTCAGGGCGTCGTACGCGAAGTCTGGTTCAAGAACCCCCACGTACGCTACTACGTATCTGTCACAGCCGAGGATGGCACGGAAACAGTGTGGGACGCGCGAGGACTGAGCCCGGTCAAACTGGTCCGTCAGGGCTGGCTGAAAAAAACCATCCAGGTCGGTGATCGCATCACGCTACACGGGCACGTCGGTCACACCAACAAGACGATCATGTCGATCCTGGACAT
>CAZMEA010000310.1:0-1190 GCA_964565135.1 uncultured Woeseiaceae bacterium | reverse complement strand
TCGCGGAAGACACGATAGAGGGGACCGTCTACACGGAGGGTGTCCTCGAAACGGCCGCGGAGTTTGGGGAAGACAAATCCTCATGGTCGGCAGTTCGTACCAGCATTATTCCGGAACGCGATTCGAGCCGGCACGCATTGAGCGACTATCACGGCACGTGGGTCGGTGTACGGGGGCGAGACCTGCGCAAGTACTCGATGGACCTTACCGAGCAGGGCGAAGCATGGGTCAACGCGTACGATGCGCGTATGGACGAGCCGCAGAAGCGCTGCGTATCGCCCGGGCTTGTTGCTGCCGTCACGTGGATTTTTCCCTTCGAATTACTCGTGAGCGAGGATGGATCCAGACTGACGATGCTGTACGAAGCGTTCGGCCTGCATCGGCGCGTGTTTATGCACCAAACTGAAATGCCTGAGTTCTATCCGGAGTCTTCGATGGGCTACTCGCAGGGGCGCTTTGAGGACGGTGAATTGATTATCGAGACCACCCTGCTGTCGGCAAGCACCCGGGACTTCAACGGAGAACCGGTATCAGAGAACACGCGCATCGTTGAACGCTACTACCTGACGAATGACGGCGAGCGGCTGAATCTCGACATGCAGATGCACGACCCGGAGAACTACCGTCGGCCACCCATCCGACGTCGGGCGTGGGACAGAAACGACGAATCATTGATCTTCCCGTTTGAATGCGACCCGGACTCCTTCTTTCGCCAGCTTCACGACGAAGGCCGGATGCAGGAGTACATTAACCGGGCGCACATGCGGCCGTAGGCGTCAGTTCCCGGACAACAGTCCGTGCACGTAGTCCGCGATTGCCAGCGAAGATGTAAGCGCAGGCGATTCCATGCCGAAGAGATTGACCAGCCCGGGAACGTGGTGTGTCTCCGGACCCAGGATTCCAAAGTCGGCGGGCGGCACTCCGGAACCGGATAACTTCGGACGAATGCCCGTGTAGGACTCGTTCATCCGGTCCGGGTCGACGTCCGGAAAATACCGTCGCACCGCCTCGACAAATCCGTCACGCAGTCCTCGCGGAAACGAATAGTCGACCTCGTCGATCCATTCGACGTCCGGGCCGAAGCGCGCCTGGCCAGCCATATCGTTCGTACTGTGTATCCCGAGGCCGCCGTCAATCGGTACCGGGTAGATCAGATGCTCGAACGGCGACGGGCCCGTGTAGGCAAAGTA
>CAZMEA010000309.1:0-3272 GCA_964565135.1 uncultured Woeseiaceae bacterium | reverse complement strand
TTTCCGCGTCGACCTCATCGATCGTACCGTCGAAGTACTGAAGCTCAATCGTTTCGTCCACCTCGTCGATGGCGACAACTTCGAACAGGTGGCCGTTGGTGCGTCGATACCAGCCACCGATGACCAGTTCCGTTTCCCGCATGGCGCTCCCTCAGGTCGTTGAAGTGATGCCCGGGAAGATTTCCTCCCCTCACTACAGGTATAGGTCAAATCGGACGCTTGGCAAGAAAAATCCGGTTCGGATCAGGGGTGAGGTCAGGTGCGAATCAGGCGCCAGTCACGTATGCGATGGCCTTTGGAGAGCCCGCGTCGCTCGAATTTCGTTACCGGCCGGTCGATGGGTGCATCGCCCGCATGATCCCGGGTCAGGTCAAGCCGAAAGCGGGGTGAGTCGGCAAGCGTTTCGTCGATGTGTTCCGCGTAGTTTGCCCAGTCCGTCGCGATGCAGAGTTCACCGCCGGGCTGCATCTTGCTGGCGACAAGATCGAGAAAAGAGGGTTGGATAAGTCGTCGCTTGTGATGTCGCTTCTTGGGCCAGGGATCCGGGAAGTACAGATTGACCCGTGCCAGTGAGCCGTCGGGGATCTGCTCCGACAGAACCTCCATGGCGTCGTGCATGATCAGCCGCAGATTCGTCAGTTCGTGCTGTTCGGCCGCGATCATGCAGTGGCCCACACCGGGCTCGTGCACTTCGACACCGAGATAGTTGCGCTCAGGGTTCGCGGCCGCCATCGCCACCAGGGTGTCGCCGTTGCCATAGCCGATTTCCAGGACCACGTCGGCGACCCGTTTGAAAAGCGTGGTGAAATCCAGTGGCTGACCGTCGAAATCCACGCCATACACCGGCCAGAGCTCATCCAGTGCGCGACCCTGCGATGGGGTCATCCTCCCCGGTCGACGCACAAAGCTCCGGACGCGGCGTTTAGGGAAGTCATTCATAAGGAAAATTCGGTGTTCGAATCGATCTGGTTCTTGAGGCGCTGGCGGAAACCGAGCAAGGTCCGGCCTCCTAATTGCAGCGTAGCCGGAAACAGAACAGGCTGCGCGTCAGCGGTGTCTGCCACCGGGCCGAGCCAAGGCGAATGCGGCAACGCCTGCGACCAGCAGGACCCAGCCCAGCCAGGCCGCCGAGCCCACGGCCAGGGTCAGCGTGCCGGCGAGAACAGAGGTGCCGCCACTGCCGAGCAGGAAACGCTGACGGTGCTGCGCGTCCATCTGTTTCTGCAGCGCTTCGAGTTCGGCAGAGCGAATCTGCATGCTCAGCTTGCCGCTCGCTGCCTGGTCCGACAGGCTCCGCAGCGCCCCGGGGAGTTCGCGCAAGGTTTCGCGAATCTGCGGCATGTTGTCGCGAATGCTGTCGATGACCGCCCGGCCGCCGACCTGCTCGTCCATCCAGCGTCGCAGCACTGGCTGCGCGGTTTTCCAGAGATCCAGCTGCGGGTAGAGCTCGCGGCCCAGCCCTTCGATGTTCAGAAGGGTCTTTTGCAGCAGGATCAGCTGTGGCTGCACTTCCATATCGAAGCGCCGTGCCGTGTCGAACAAGCGAATCAGCACCTGCGCGAATGAAATCTCGTTAAGCGGTTTCTGGAAAATCGGTTCGCACACCGTACGCACCGCGGTCTCCAGCTCATCGACCCGCGTATCCGGCGGGACCCATCCGGAATCGACGTGCAGTTTGGCAATCTTGTGGTAGTCGCGATCGAAGAAGGCCAGGAAGTTCTCTGCCAGGTAGTGCTGGTCGATATCGGTCAGCGTGCCCACGATGCCGAAGTCGACGGCGGCGTACTTCGGGTGCTCCGGATCTTCGATGAGCACGAAGATGTTGCCGGGATGCATGTCGGCGTGAAAGAAGTTGTGCCGGAACACCTGGGTAAAGAAGATCTCGACACCGTTTTCGGCCAGCGCCTGGATGTTCGTGTTCGCGGCGCGCAGCGTTTCCATGTCGCTGATCTGCACACCGTAAATGCGCTCCTGCACCATGACTTCTTTCGAGCACAGGTCGAAGTACACGTCCGGCACGTATAAGAGATCAGAGTCTTCGAAATTGCGCTTAAGCTGCGCCGTATTGGCGGCTTCCCGCATCAGGTCGAGTTCGTCGAGCACGGTTTTCTCGTACTCGGCAACGACTTCCAGTGGACGCAGGCGTCGCCCTTCCTCCCAGTAGCGGTCTGCGAGATCGGCGATCGCATACAGAACCTCGATGTCCTGTTCGATACGCTCGCGCACGCCGGGTCGAAGCACTTTGACGATGACGTCCTGGCCGTCCGCGAGTTTCGCAGCATGAACCTGCGCGATGGACGCAGCCGCCAGTGGTTCCACCTCAAAGCTGGCGAACACCTCGTTTACCGGCTTCTCGTACGCGCGTTCCATGATCTCGACTGCCTCGGGACCCGGGAAAGGCGGCACGCGATCCTGTAGTTTCGCGAGCTCGTCGGCGATGTCCTGCGGCAACAGGTCGCGACGGGTCGACAGCGCCTGCCCGAACTTCACAAAAATGGGTCCGAGCTCTTCCAGCGCGACGCGAATGCGCTCGCCGAGCGGTGCGTCGGCGACGCGGGATTTCGGAAACAGGGCGAAAACGAATCGCAGCGGTCTGAGGAAATGCGTTTTCTGGATCAGTTCGTCCAGCCCGTGCCGAACGAGTACGCGCTGAATGTTGATTAAACGCAGCAGCGTTCGCCAGCGCCAGATCATTCTGTCGCACCGAATTCAACGCGACGGAGACGCGCTTCCAGCCGGTCGACGTCGTCCCGCAGCGTGTTGACCCGTTTACGGAACCGGTCTACCTCGTAGCGACTCGGAACGGCCTGGCTCTCTTCCTGCAGGTACTCGCTCATGTTCTGGCGCATCGTGCCGCGTGCCTCGGAAACCCAGCGACCGAAGCTCCGGGCCGCGTCGCCGATGCCGTGCGCCGCAACGTCGCCCACCAGTCCTGACAGCTCTTCCTCCAGGTCGGGTCGCCCGTAGCTCATCAGCTTCTGAAACGCCTGGGCCGTGTACACGTCACCGGCGATTTCGAAGGAGCCGTCGCGAAGAGCGCCTTCGCCGCCGCTGGCGGCAAGGCCCGCCAGAGACAACAGCGTCCCGGTTATGGCGAGATCCGGCTCGGGTCCGTCAAGACTCAGCGTTAGTCCGTCCTCATCGACGGCAAAGTACATGGCGAGCCCCGTATCTCTGACGCGCACCGCAATGACCTTGCCGTTCAGCTCCTCGCACAGCTCACGCGCCGGCGTCTTCGCCTGGACCTGACGGTTGATCATGCCCGCGATCGG
>CAZMEA010000308.1:0-3297 GCA_964565135.1 uncultured Woeseiaceae bacterium | reverse complement strand
ACGAGGCCGTCGAATTGGGTGAGGAGACTGTGTCCGAGCGTTTCGGCGGTCACACCGGTCTGGTCAGACAAAAAGAAGACGGCACGTTCACTCATTGGAATCCCTAGCTCGTCGGCAGCGGCACTCTGTCGCCGCCGGTCAATATACGTTTACGGATTCTCCACGTACCGTCACGCAACACAAGGGAGCGGTCATTGCAGCCTCGCGTAATCCAGTTTGAAGAACTTGGCATGAACGACGTCGAGATAGTCGGCGGCAAGAATGCCTCACTCGGCGAAATGATCAGCAACCTCGCCGGCCTCGGAGTCACCGTCCCCGGCGGCTTTGCGACCACCGCCGAGGCCTACCGTGAGTTCCTCAAGCATGACGGACTCGATGACCGCATTCGCAACGAACTCGACGGACTGGACGTCGATGACATCGCGGCCCTTACCAAGGCCGGCAAGACCATCCGCCAGTGGATCCTGGACACCCGCATTCCCGACGACCTGCTCGCCGAAATCCGCACTGCCTGGGATGCGATGTCAGGCGGCAAAGATGTCGCCGTCGCCGTACGCTCCTCCGCGACCGCCGAGGACCTGCCAGATGCCTCGTTTGCCGGCCAGCAGGAGACCTTTCTCAACGTTCGAGGCTTCGACAACCTGATCGAAGCCATGCACAAGGTATACGCATCTCTCTTCACCGATCGTGCTATCGCCTACCGCGAACACCAGGGCTACGACCATTCACTGGTCGCGCTGTCTGTTGGCGTGCAGTACATGGTCCGCAGCGATATCGGGTCAGCCGGCGTCATGTTCACCCTGGATACCGAGTCCGGATTCCGGGATGCCGTCTTCATTACCGCCTCCTACGGTCTCGGCGAGACCGTCGTCCAGGGTGCTGTAAACCCCGACGAGTACTACGTCTACAAACCGGCCCTGGCCAACGACCACTTTCCGATCCTGCGTAAGAATCTGGGCAGCAAGGCTATCAAGATGGTCTTCAGCGACAATCCGCAGCCGGGCAAGACCGTCGACACGGTGGACGTCGAATACGCAGACAGCATGCGATTCGCTATCAGCAACGACGACATCATCGAGCTGGCCCGTCAGGCCGTGACGATCGAAAAGCACTACGGACGTCCGATGGACATCGAATGGGGCAAGGACGGTACCGACGGCAAGCTCTACATTCTGCAGGCGCGACCCGAAACGGTACAGAGTCGCAGCGGGCAGACGATTCATCGCTTTACGCTGAAGTCCCACTCCGACGTCCTTTCGAAGGGTCGCAGCATTGGCCAGAAGATCGGCACGGGCACCGCGAAGGTCATTGCTTCGATCGATGAGATGCATCGCATCCAGACTGGCGACGTACTGATCTCCGACATGACCGACCCGGATTGGGAGCCGGTCATGAAGAAAGCGTCTGCAATCGTCACCAACCGCGGCGGCCGTACCTGCCATGCCGCCATCATTGCGCGCGAGCTTGGCATTCCTGCAGTCGTCGGATGCGGCGACGCAACGAAGGTAGTCAAGGACGGTACGTCGGTGACGGTCAGCTGCGCCGAGGGCGACGAAGGCTATGTTTACGATGGACTGCTCGAGTTCGAGGAGCAGGAAATCGAGCTGGATTCGCTGCCGGATATTCCCGTAAAGATCATGATGAACGTCGGTAATCCCGACCGGGCATTCGACTTCTCCAGTATCCCGAACCATGGCGTCGGCCTCGCCCGCCTCGAGTTCATCATTAACCGAATGATCGGCGTGCACCCGAATGCGCTGCTCGAATACGACAGATTGCCGCAGAGTACGCGCGACGCCGTTGACGAACAGATGGCGGGCTACGACGATCCGGTGTCGTTCTACGTCGACAAGCTCGCCGAAGGCGTGGCAACGATCGCGGCGGCGTTCGCGCCGGAACCCGTTATCGTCCGTATGTCGGACTTCAAGTCCAACGAATACGCCAATCTCATTGGCGGCGACGCCTACGAGCCGACCGAAGAAAATCCGATGCTCGGTTTCCGCGGCGCCGGCCGCTACATTGCCGAGAGCTTCAAGGCCTGTTTCGAGCTCGAGTGTCGCGCCATCCACAAGGTTCGGGAGGACATGGGCCTGTCGAATGTGCAGATCATGATTCCCTTCGTGCGGACCGTGGCCCAGGCAGAAGCCGTGGTCGGAGCCCTCGCAGAACAGGGTCTCGAGCGAGGCAAGGACGGGCTACGCATCGTTATGATGTCGGAGCTGCCGTCCAATGCCCTGCTTGCCGACCGATTCCTCGAACACTTTGACGGCATGTCGATCGGGTCGAACGACATGACGCAGTTGACGCTTGGGCTCGACAGAGATTCCTCGCTGATCGCAGACATGTTCGACGAACGCGATGAAGCCGTGAAACGCATGCTGTCCATGACCATCAAGGCGTGCACGGATCAGGGCAAGTATGTCGGGATTTGCGGTCAGGGTCCGTCGGATCATCCGGACCTGGCGATGTGGCTGGTGGAGCAAGGCATCGAGAGCATGTCCCTCAACCCGGACACGGTGGTCGAAACCTGGTTGTTCCTGGCCGGCCAATCGGTGAACGACTAGACGGCGCGCGGCGCGCCTCGCGACCTCGACGTCAGAAGGTGTCGTAACGCGAGCGGCGTTGCCAGCGCAGCCGCGGAAGTATCAATCCCAGAATGATGCCGCCCACGAGGACGGCCGCGCCGGTAATGAACCAGCTGCGGGTTGATTGGCCCGTTAGCGCGCGAACTTCCTCATTCAGCCGATCGATTTCGATCTCGGCGTTCGTGAGCTTCTCCTGCAATTCATCGTTCTGGCTGTCGATCGCCAGAACGTTCGCGGCGGTGCGACGTATTTCGTCGAGCTCGCCCTGCAGGACCTCTTTTTCGCGCTCGAGGCGGCCAATCTGCTGCTCGGCCTCGCGGTACTCACCCCGGATCGCGTTGAGTTGCGTCGCCAGCGAAGCGCCTTCGTCGGACGCGCTAGACAACTGGTTCGTGAGGTCCGTCAGCTGCTCCCGTGCGCTGGGTTCATTCATCAGGTAGCGCGTCAGAACCCACCCTTCAGTGCCACCCGCGGTACGAACCCGGGTATAACCAGCCTCGCCGTCCTCCTCGAGAATCTCGAGTCGCGAGCCGCTCGACAGCGACAGGCGAATAGCGTTCGACGTGCTCGGGCCGGTGCGCAGGGTAATCTCGAATTCGTCAGTTACCCATGCGGACTGTGCAAACGCGGTGGACAACGTGCCCAACAGCAATACGACGGCGAAAATCACCCGAGAAAACATGACTAAAACCCTGAACGCCCGAACCAAGGG
>CAZMEA010000307.1:0-3314 GCA_964565135.1 uncultured Woeseiaceae bacterium | reverse complement strand
CGGCACGATTCAATCGATTCATATTCTATTCCGGTGCCGTACCACACAGCGCCGCTATTACGGCGCCGGAGAAGCTATCTGCAGACCCGAGCAATGGTCGACTAACGCTGAATGTTTTCGCCAGCGTCGTGCCCAAGTAAGGGGGCTTCGTTTTACTCGGTTCGCTTCGGAAAGGCAGACCTGAAAGTCAGCAAGCTCTGCCTCGTCACAATGACACTGGGCTCGCGCAACTGGAAACCGTGGGCGCCGGCGGGCGCTGTTCGGGCAGGCAGCCCGCAGGGCGCACGCCTATCGGATTGTGAAGTCCTTTCGTCGCTAAACGACTTTGCGACGCGTCGCGTTACCCAAAAGCGTTGCGAGAAGCAACAAGAACAACGTTCCGCCGCCCGTCGCGCCGCCACCACCACCGCCACCGCCACCACCGTTTGCCGGCGGATTAACAGGCGGCTGATTGATCAGGGTATTGGGCGTCGGGTTTAACCCGGCGACGCCGGCGGAATCGACGGTTGTATCGGTAACGATCACGGCCGTGACAATGACGAGGTTTGTCGCATCCGGATCGCCACCGTTGTCATTCAGTAGTGGCAACTCCCCGAACGGAGCGCCGAAGTTGAAGCGCGGCAGCGCGGCAATAGCGTCTACAACGTCCATGCCGTTACCGACGACTTCGCCGAACACCGTGAAGCCCTCATTTTGCACATCGAGGTTGGCGCTATTGTCTGCCAGGTTGATAAACCACTGGTTGGTCGCGCTGTCCGGCTGGCTGGTCTTGGCCATGGCGATCGTCCCGCGCAGATTTGAATAGACCGGCTCGTTGGTGATGGCGGCATTAGCAGGAATGCCCTGGGCAGGCCAGCTCATATCGAAACGAAAGCCGCCGCCCTGGGCGACAAACCCCGGCACCGTCCGGTGCACGATTGAATTCGTGTAGGCGCCGTTATTTACGTAATTCAGGAAATTGGCAACAGTGATGGGTGTCGCATTGTCGTAGAGATTGACCTCGAAGTTGCCGAGCACCGTTTGGACCTCAACCACCGTTGCCTCGGATTCTTGCGGCAGCGCGCAGGTCACAATGACCAGTGCGGAGACCAGAGGTGCCAAGAGCCGGGTATTCGTTTTCATCAATCACTCTCCGTGTGCAGGCTTTGGTAAGTTGAGGCGTGGCTGCAGCGGCGCATCATACACACTCAGACGGGTGCGAATCACTTGCGTTCTGTATGACTTTCCATAACCGATAGGGTGATGATGCGACACAGGCAGGTACCGTTTCCAGGAAAGCGCCTCGCCAGCAGGTGTGCCCCGAACAAAGGGTAGAAGCTGGTCGCCAGAGCTGTCTCGTCGTTGCTTTGCTCTTTCGCCATCGCGGGATTTCGTCGCGCTCAACGCAAATCCTTTCCCCGCCAGGTTGCAGGTTTAAGTCTTCCGGGCCTCGGAAACGAAACGCCCCCTTACTGGGGACCGGAGATTGAGGCTGGTGCGCCCGGCAAGATTGACTCAAATCGGCTCAGGCCGATTCTCGCCCCTACGGGGCGCCTTCGGCGTCCAAACTTGCTCGCGCAAGTTTGTCGAACGGGGTTCTCATCGAGCCCTCAACCTCACCATACAAATTCGGCCCCAGGGGGGCCGTGTTTGTATGGCGCGCCCGAGAGGATTCGAACCTCTGACCCCTGCCTTCGGAGGGCAGTACTCTATCCAGCTGAGCTACGGGCGCGGGGCAACGGAGTGTATCGCAGAGCGGCCGGATGCGCCTAGACCAGGGGGTTAACCGGGCGTCGACACCTGCTTCCGTTGCGGCGCTCGCTGTCTCTCACCAACAGCATAAACAATCTGGTTGACGCGTTGTTACGCAGGCACAGGTAACCGCCCGTCGACGAGGAATTGGCTTCGAGGGAAATGCACGGTTTCGTTGCGCAGGCTGAAGCTCACGCCCTCTTCGCGCGTTTCGCACAGTCCCCGCCTCGGGTTTCTGTGTTTGCGTGACCGCAGCGCACCGGGCGAGAAGAGGGCAACGTTGAGTTCGCGACCGTTTGCTCGTGCCGACAGATAGGTGACTGCCTCGATGCTACGGGCACGCAGTTCGACACCCAACGCCTGGCAGGCGGAGTAATCCGCTTTGTGCCGCAACACGGACTCGTGTCGCGTAAAGGGTGGCTGTGAAAGGTCCAGGCCAATATCCGTCCGGTACAAGGCCTGGAACACCGTGAACTGGCTGATGACCCGATCCTTGAAGGGCGCCTCCATACCGTCGAGGAACACCAGCCTGTAGTACGCTGCCTCGGCGAACAAAGCCTCGCGACTGAGCGCGCCGTAGAAAAGGCTGGGCTCAAACCGCTGGCCGAAACGCGAGCCCCAGCGCAGCGGCGGATAACGCCAGGGCGACCGAAGCAGGTAATCCAGCCGCGACAGCACCGGGTGCTGGCCAAACGGCGGCTTCGAATCTTCCAGCATCGCCTCGAGAACTTCGTGCTCCGCCAGATTATCGGTCAGTGCGAGTGTGACCTTTTGTTCTTGGTTTTCGACCAACCTGTTGAGCGTGCCCATGAGCACGGTTGGCCTGGCGCGACCGAGGACGCGACGCCAGAACGCCGCGTCATACCTTGGCACGAATTGCGTCCAGATACTCGCAGACGGTAACCAGGCCCGAGACGCTACGGAGCTGGTCACGGGGGACGCCGCCGGTGTGGCGATTTCGCACTGCCAACCACTCGCGTATCTGCGACTGATCATCGTCGACAAGCGCGGCAAGCGATCGGTAGCAGCGGACCAGCAGTTTCGCCAACTCACCGGACTTGCTGTCCGGGTCGATACCCGATCGCGAGATACTGGATCGATCACGACCCAGCACTTCACCGAGCTCGGTCCGCGACAAACCCATGCGCTCGGCGGCGCGCAGCGCTGCTGTCCCTAGCACTCGTCCGGCATCGGGCGCCGTTTGCTTTCCGGGGGTCGACATAGGTCCAGACTATTACTGCTGGGGTGTTTTCGCAAGTGCACGAAATCCGAAACAATCGTGCAAATACACGATCAGTGACTACGTCGAAGGAGCCTCGTCAACCGAGTCAGCAGCCCCGCGCCGGAATCCGGCACGTCTGGCGATGGCGCCTCCAGGGACACAACGACGTTCGAAAGTACCCGGCCGCAGTCTGCCTCGGGAATCCGGTGTTCGATCGGGCCCTGATCGGGATCGTCATCATGCTGGCCAACGGGCAATCCCCTGGCCTCGAGCACCCGCTCCCAGATCGATACTCGCTCCCGCATCGCCGAGACTTCGGCCGTCAATCTGAGTACGCCGCTCAGCAGCTCGTTGACGCTGT
>CAZMEA010000306.1:0-3317 GCA_964565135.1 uncultured Woeseiaceae bacterium | reverse complement strand
ATCAGAAAAATCGTGCCCGGCACCAGGGCGACCGCCTGCCAGGCGGCAATCGACTGTGCGCGTTCCGTGCTTTCCTGCAGCGCCCGTAGCTCGAGGTCAATCTGGTTGCTGAGGATGCCGCCCAGGTCGGTCGTCCGGCGCCGCAGTGCCGCAAACTCATCGATCGCGGACGTGGCCTGGTCGGGCGACAGCGAGTCCTGCCTGAGCACGGTCAGCACGTGCTGCACACCCACGCGAATCGACCGTGCTAATGGCACGGCGCCGGCTTCCTCGGCCAGCGGCATCATCTCGTCGAGCGTCAGGTTAATTGTCGCTGCGTCCTGCTGCAGGAGATTCAGGCTATCGGTGTTGCGCAGAATCGCGTATTGGCGCGCGACGCGCTCCATCGAGCCGACCTGCTCGGCTAGCAGGAGGTTTTGCTCCGCCACCGAGACGCCGGTCGTCACCAGGCGCTCGCTGCGTTCGGCCAGCCGGTCCAGGTTGTACAGCGCCCACAGCACGGCGAAGAGGAGCGGCAGGGCGATGAGTCCCAGGCCGACCAGAATCAGACCGTTGAGAGAACGGGGGCGACGCAGCTTCATGCCTTCAGTCTAGCGAATTATGTGAACCGCGATCGCGGCACGGATCACGGATTGTCGCCTGTGCGGTTGGCGCCGCAGTTAGTCGGGCCAGTAAGCAGCCGGATCGTGGGCAGCGATCTTTCGTTCCCAGGCGAGGCTCGTCTCGACGATCCGGTCCAGGTCGTCGAGCTTCGGCGTCCAGCCGAGGACGCTGCGGATGCGATCAGCCACGGCAACGAGTTCCGGCGGGTCGCCGGCGCGCCGCGGTCCTTCCGCGATGTTCAGAGGCTCGCCGGCTGCGCGTTCCACGGCGTCCAGCACCTCACGGACGCTGTAACCGTGGCCGTAGCCGCAGTTCAGCGTCGTCGACTCGCCGCCGTCGCGCAGATAGCTCAGAGCGTCGACATGCGCTGCCGCAAGGTCCTCCACGTGAATGTAGTCACGGAGGCAGGTCCCGTCAGGTGTCGGGTAGTCGGTGCCGAAAATGGACACCTTGTCCCGCTTGCCGACCACGGCCTCACAGGCCACCTTGACCAGCAGTGTCGCACGGGGAGTCGACTGGCCGATCCTGCCGCCAGGTTCACTGCCCGCAACGTTGAAGTAACGCAGCGCGACGTAGTTCGGTCCGCCGGCCGCTGCGAAGTCGCGGAGCATCCACTCCGACATCAGCTTGGATGTGCCGTACGGGTTGATCGGTGCGGTTTGCGTCGTCTCTTCGGCCTTGCCGGTCTCCAGGATTCCGTAGACCGCGGCGGTCGAAGAGAAGACAAAGTTCCGGACCCCATGACGCTTGCAGGCTTCGAGCACGTTTAGCGTATTCGCCGTGTTGTTGCGGTAGTAGCGCAACGGGTCGGCAACGGACTCGGGCACGATGGTCTTCGCGGCGAAGTGCATCACTGTATCGACATCATGCTCGCTCAGAATGCGATCGAGCAGGGCCGCGTCCGCCGTGTCGCCCTCAATGAATTCTCCGGTCGTTACCGCCTTTTCAAACCCGGTGGAGAGGTTATCCAGCACGATGACCGACTCGCCGGCCTCGCCGAGCTGACGGACCACGTGACTGCCGATGTAGCCGGCACCACCGGTTACCAGTATTGAACTTTGCGTCATGCCGAGTTTCCGCGGATCAGGCCAATAGACTCGGTGAAGTGTAGCAACGGACGCCCAACGCGGTTGCGACCTGGACCTCGAAATGTGCGCCACGCACGGCTCCGGACAGCCAAACAGGTCGTGACTTTGCTGTCCCGGTCGCTACCATTGCGACGGAACCCGTTGCCGTTTGAGCGGACGAAGACTTCATGACTACGAAAACCGTACTCCCGCGCACAGCGCTCGGCCTGTCGACGATGCTGCTCCTGGCGGCCTGCAGTGACGTCACGCCGACGGCGACCGGTACTGGCGAAAGTAGTCCGCCGACGAGCGGGGCGCCTTTGGTGGCTGAAGCGGCCTCGGTTCCGGTCACGCTCGACTACCGGGTTGTCGGAAATCCGGTCGTGGGCAAGGCGGTCGGCATCGAGATTCAGGTAAACACGCCCGTAACGGATCGACCGGTGGACCTGGAGTTTCGCGTCCCGGAAGCAAACAGCATTACGTTTCCGGAAGCTCAGCCGCAGTCGGTTCAGGTTGTTTCACTCGCCGGTGCGGAACTGCGTCCGCAAACGGTCAACGTCATTCCGCAGCGCGACGGACGCGTGTTCCTGACGGTGACGGCGCGGCTCGAGACCGACAAGGGTGCCGTGCGCAAGTCGATGTCGGTTCCGCTGCAGGTGGCGCGTGCCCCGCTCGAAGAGGTCGAATCGGGCGCAGATCAGTAGCACAGCGGCGCCGTCGCGGGTTACGCTCGGCGCGTGCACGTGACTTAAGTCAAAAAAATGCACATTCCCGTACTGTGGCTATGCCTTCCTGGGCCGCACAGACTCTAGCGTTTCAGGCGGTCCGGGAATTTTTTCCCAATCCAAAGTCGGAAGTCCGACCCCGATCACAGACCCACCTTGTCTATCTCCCTACGGTAGCGGCGAGCGTGGTGCCGTGCGCCTGAAGTGTACGCGTACCTGGCGCCGGGATGGCGCACAGCTCGACCTGCAGGACGAACGGGACGTTCATGAGCAAGGACGACACTTCAGAAGCCGAGTACGCCGACACCGTGGTTCTGTCGAGGCCATCGGGAGCGGCGGCCGAGACCGCGCCGGATCTCGTCGGCCTGCTGAAGCTGATGGACCAGCATTATGACAAGATGGAAGCGACCGTCACGCAGTCGCTGTCCGGCGAGTTCAATGCTCCGACGCCGATAGAGGTCATCTTCGATAGCGTCACGGACGCCCTTTTTTCCGTCGATGCGGCGGGCATCATTCGCAACTGCAACAAGATGTGCACCCGGTATTTCGGGGAGGCCCGCGATGCACTGATCGGCTCGCACCTGTCGCGCTGGCTGCCGGAGCTCGAAGACCGGGCGCTTGAAGACTTCCTGGCCCCGTTCGTGGCCAATCTCGAAGACACCAACGTCGATCTCAGTCACGGTGAAGTCGTCGCTCGTCGCGTGTCAGGCGTGGATTTTGTCGCCGAGATCAACGCGAGCCGTATGCAGACCGCCGCGTCGGACATCTTTGTCTTAAGTCTCCGGGACATCACTGAACGCAAGGAGGCCGAGCGAGCGCTGGTCGAAAACGAGGAGCGCTATCGCGCGCTGGTCGAGCATGCGCCGGAAGCGATCGTCGTCCTGGATGTCGACAAGAACCGCTTCTGTGACGCAAACGACAA
>CAZMEA010000305.1:0-3323 GCA_964565135.1 uncultured Woeseiaceae bacterium | reverse complement strand
TAAGAAAAATCAGGCACTAACGTTGCTGTGATAGGGTCAATCGCGACGCTAGCAACGGCTTGGCGACCGGTCAAGGGTCTGCAACAATCGCCGCTCGCTCACGTCTCTTGGATATCGAGACCCCGTCGGAGGTTCCCGCAAAAGCCCATGGGCAGCCAGTTCAAACGCGTTGCGGTCGTTGGCCGCACCCTCGATCAGCGAGTCGCAGAGCCCATGGCGCTGCTGGCCGGCTATCTCAGCGATGCCGGAACAGAAGTGCTGACGACGCCGGATACGCCCGCGGAACTGCCTGCCAGGCAGCTGGCCGAAGCAGAGATTGGCGCACAGGCGGATCTGATCATCGCCGTCGGCGGCGACGGGACCTTGTTGTACGCCAGTTCGCTGGCGATGGATCACGGCGTGCCGCTGCTGGGTATCAACCGGGGCCGGTTGGGCTTTCTGACGGACGTGACTCCGGACGAAATGCTCGAGCGCGTCGGCCAGGTACTCGATGGCAACTACAGCGTCGAGTCGCGAATGCTGATCAGCATGTCCCTGGTCCGACCGGACGGCACAGAGATCAAGGCACGAGGGTTGAACGACGTCGTGATTCAGCGCAAGGGCACGGGGCGCATGCTGGATATCCATACCAGCATTCACGGCCAGTTCGTCAACACACACTCCGGCGACGGCCTCATCGTTTCCACCCCGACAGGCTCAACCGCCTATTCCTTGAGCTGTGGCGGTCCGATAATCGAGCCGGGCATGAACGCCGTGGTCATCGTACCGATCTGCCCGCACACGCTGAGCGATCGCCCGATCGTGGTTCCCGGTGATGCCGATGTCCGGGTACGACTGCTCGAACGCGTCGATACGAGCGCTGAAGTTATGGTCGACGGGCATTCGCTGGGTGAACTCACACCGCAGGATCGACTGCAAGTGACCAAATCGGAGACGCGGGTAACGCTTATCCATCCCCCGGGCTACGACTACTACGAAATCCTCCGGTCAAAGCTGCATTGGGGCCGGGACAGTCGGCTGCGTGACCTAAAGATAAACGACGAGTAGCGCCGGCATGTTGCTGAATATGCAGATCCGCAACTTCGCGATCGTTGACCAGATCGACATCGACTTTGGCGCGGGCATGACAGTACTCACCGGTGAAACCGGCGCCGGCAAATCCATCATCGTGGATGCGCTCGGCCTGATCCTCGGCGAACGAGGCGGCAGCGGGCTGGTACGCGACGGGGCCAAAAGGGCTGAATTCAGCGCTGAATTCGACATCGAGAATCACGAAGACATTGGCGCATGGCTGGAAGAACAGTCGCTGGACATGGACGGCGAGTGCCTGGTGCGCCGGGTTATCGGCGCGGACGGTCGGTCGCGTGCGTTTCTGAATGGCACCGCGGTTACGTTGCAAACGGTGAAGTCGCTGGGCGAGCGGCTGGCCGACATTCATGGCCAGCACTTCCATCAGTCGCTCGGCCGTCACGACGTGCAGCGGGATCTGCTCGATCACTATGGCAGCCTGCTCGGCCTGCGCGCACAGGTAGCGGAAGCCTTCGACGCGTGGCGCAACCTTTCGGTACAGCTCGAGGAGCTCAGGGCTGCGGAATCGGAGCGTGAGTCCCGGCTCGACCTGCTCGAGTTTCAGGTGCGCGAACTGGACGCGCTCGAACTGGACGGCGACGAGTTGCCCGTGCTGCAGGCGGAACGGCAAAAACTGCAAAACGTCTCCCGGCTCGCAGAAGGGCTTGATCGGGTTCTTAACCAGACCTACGACGGTGAAGGTGGTACGGCTCAGTCGCTGATCGCGAGTGCCTGCCAGGAGCTGCAGGAGCTGGTCAGCTACGACGAGTCGCTATCGCCGGCGCTCGCGCTGCTCGAGGAATCCGGTATTCAGCTCTCCGAGGCCGCTGATCAACTGCACCGCTATGCCGACAGCCTCGATGCTGACCCTGCCCGACGCGACTGGGTCGAAGACCGGTTGCACGCGATACAGACGGTCGCCAGAAAACACCGCGCAGACGTTTCCGAGTTGGGTGATATTCAGGCTCGACTCCGCGATGAACTCGACATGCTGCGCAACGCCGAAGAGCGTGGCGCCGCGCTGGAACAGGAGGAAGCTGCAGCAAAAGACAGTTTCATGGCGGCGGCGGAAAGCCTGTCCACTCAGCGGCGGGAAGTCGCAGCGCGGTTTTCGGAAGAAGTGCAGGCAGCGATGGCCGGCCTCGGTATGCCAGGCGGGTCGTTCACCGTGTCGGTCGAATCCGTGGACACCGACAAAGCCGGACGCCACGGCATTGACCGGATCGAATACCTGATCAGCGCGAACCCCGGACAGCCACCGCAACCCTTATCGAAAGTCGCGTCCGGCGGCGAACTGTCCCGTATGGGCTTGGCGATACAGGTGATTGGCAGCGCCGGCAGCCGAATCGGCACGATGGTTTTCGACGAGGTCGACAGCGGCGTCGGTGGTGGCGTCGCGGAGATGGTGGGACGCAGGCTTTGTGAACTCGGGGCCGCACGGCAGGTGCTGTGCGTCACCCATCTGCCGCAGGTCGCCAGTCAGGCGGACCATCATCTGCGGATCAACAAAATTACCGACGGCAAGAGCACCCGCACCGGTGTCACCGAACTCGGTCACGACGAGCGGGTCGAGGAACTGGCAAGGATGCTGGGCGGGGTCGAGATCACGCGGCGCACGCGTGAACACGCCGAGGAAATGCTGTCAGCCGGCGGCAGGAAGGCCGGGACACGCTAGCGGGAAAGCGTCCTATTCCTCGGAACCGGCTCCTGGCTTCCGGACGTACAATACGAGGCTGTGGTCCATCAACTCGTAGCCATGTTCTTTGGCGATCTCGTGCTGCAGCCGCTCGATCTCCTCGTTTACAAACTCGATGACCTCACCGGTCTCGACACAGACCATGTGATCATGATGCTCACCCTCGTCGAGCTCGAAAACGGAACTGCCGCCTTCAAAATTGTGGCGAGTTACCAACCCGGCGGATTCGAATTGCGTCAGGACCCGGTAAACAGTGGCGAGGCCGATATCCTCGCCCGCCTCCAGCAGCTCCCGATAGATGTCCTCCGCAGTCAGGTGCCGAGTCTTGTCCCCCTCGAGAATTTCCAAGATTTTGAGACGGGGTAAGGTGACCTTGAGGCCTGCCTTGCGTAATTCCTGGCGCTGAAGCATGAAGTTTCTCTGAATCAATGGGCTCTGGAGCGGCTACCATCCGCCCGCGTAACTTAGGTATGATGCGCGCCTATTATGGACGAGGCTGCTGATCTCCTCCAGCCGCCGCGATTGCACACCCGGGTGCCGGGGCACGATGGCAGCCTGA
>CAZMEA010000304.1:0-3324 GCA_964565135.1 uncultured Woeseiaceae bacterium | reverse complement strand
GCGGGCGGCTGCATGCACGACTTCATGCCCGAGCACGGCGGCAAGCTCGGCCTCGGTCTGCAGCTCGGTGAGCAGACCACGATTAATAGCAATCTTGCCGCCGGGCAGCGCCCAGGCGTTCGGCACGGAGTTGTTGAGGACGACAAACTCGTAGGGCAGCGGACGGTCGCTGACCGCAGCAAGGCGCTGGCCGACTTCGCTGACGTACGACGTTAGTACCGGATCGACGTCATAGACCCCGCCCTGGGATTGCTGCATCGGCTGATAGTTCTGCTGCCCCAGCTGCAGTTCGTTCGCTTCGGTGACGAGGGTCAGTTCACGTTTGCCGGTTACCGGGTTCACGGCGCAGGCCTGCAGGCCCACAACCAGCATGATGAGAACGACCGTTGAGAGTCTTCGCATTCGCCTGTCCTTTTCCCGCAGCCCTGGCGGTATCGACTCGTCCGAAGGGCGAATCGTACTACGCGGACAGGATCGGGTCAGGCGTCCGGCGAGAAGCGGTAGCCACTCCCGCGTACGGTTTGCAGGAAGCCCTGGTAGCCGTAAGGCTCGAGAATGCTGCGCAAGCGGCGAACGTGAACGTCGACCGTGCGCACGCCCACATTGGCGTTGCGATCCCAGACGTGGAGAAGCAACTGCCGGCGACTGAAGACGCGGTCGCGATTGGACATCAGGAACAACAGCAGCCGGTATTCGCGAGGTGCCAGCGTGATGCTGTCGCCATCGACGAATACGCGACGACTGACGTTGTCGATCACGATGCCACCCGCACGAACTTCTTCATTGCTGTGGGTGCTGGGGGGCCGCCGCAGGCATGCGCCGACGCGGGCGATCAGCTCCGGCATCTTGTAGGGCTTGTCGACAAAATCATCGGCGCCCGAATCGAACGCGGCTACCACGTCGTCGGTTTTCCCGCGACCCGACGTCATGACGACCCGAGTAGGACTCGTGAGATCACTGCGCTTGATGTCGGTAAGCACCTCGATGCCCGCCAGGTCCGGCAGTGACCACTCGAGCACCATCAGGTCCGGTCGATTCGTCTGCAAAGCCTCCAGGGCCGTACTCGCGGACTCGGACTCGGCCACGTCATGGCCGAGCTCACGCAACTCGCTCGCGACAGCGTCTCGCGCCGACGTGTCGGCATCTACGATGAGGATGGAGGCCAATTTGTTGTGCTCTTTTGTGCAGCCTGTCGGGTTCACTAAATTTCCACAGGCCCTTTACAGAGCGGTTACGCCGTTATTTCGGATTTATGACACACCCCGACCTCGTCAAGACAGCGCAGCGACCGGTTAGAATTACGCCGTAGACGAAGCGAGACGATGACCGACGACGTAGATTTCTGGCGCCTTGCAGCCGGCCTCGGCCTGTTCCTTTACGGCATGCTGCAGCTGGAGCGGGCATTGCAACGGCTCGCAGGCCGACGCTTCAAGCAGTTCCTCCGGCGACACACCGCCAACCCGTTCCGCGGCGTGCTGACCGGAGCCGTCGCAACCGCCGCGCTGCAGAGCAGCTCGGTCGTCGGACTCATCGTTCTTGCGTTCATCGGCGCTGGCATCATTTCGCTCGGCAGCGCGATCGGCATTGTCTTCGGCTCGAACCTCGGCACGACGGCCACCGGCTGGCTGGTAGCAACGATCGGCTTCAAGCTCGACATCGACGCCATCGCCATGCCGATCGTCGCAATCGGCGCGATGGGCGTCGTCTGGTCCCAGTCCGGCAGCCGCAGATACCACTACAGCCAGCTGACAATAGGTTTCGGTCTGCTGTTGATCGGCCTGGACTTCATGAAGTCCGGCACTGCGGAATTGACCCAGCTGTTCGATCCGGAAGCCCTCGCCGCCTATCCGTCGATTGTTTTCCTTGCCGTCGGCTTCCTGGTGACGGCCGCTATTCAATCCAGCTCTGCGACGATCACGATTACGCTGAGCGCACTGCACGCCGGCGCGATCCCTCTCGAGCACGCCGCCGCCGCCGCCATTGGCGCCGATCTCGGTACCACGATCACGATTATCCTGGGCGCCATTGCCGGCTCGCCGGACAAGAAGCGCGTCGCCGCCGCGCTCGTGCTCTTTAACGTCGTTACCGATGCCATCGCCTTCGCGCTGCTCGTGCCGTTGCTCGGCTTCATCACGAACGGAATCGGCATCAGCGACCCGCTCTATGCGATGGTCGCTTTTCACAGCCTGTTCAACCTGATGGGAATCTGCATCTTCCTGCCGCTGACCGGCACGCTGAGCCGTCACCTGCAGCACTGGTTCTCGCACTCCGACAGGTTCGGCCCCAGGTATCTTTCCCGGGGTGATCTCGAAGATCCGGAAACGGCGATCCACAAGCTGCGTCTCGAATCCCGCCGACTGGTAAACCAGGTCGCCGCTCTCAACCAGCTGTGCTTCGGTCTGACCGCAACCCGCTCGTTCTACGACAGCGCGGCCGATCAGAAAGGGGATCCGTTGTTCCTGCCTGATGCCCAGCACGAGGAGAGCTACCGCGCCATCAAGCAGCTCGAGGGGGAGATCACCGAGTACGCGCTGGATCTCGAGAGCAGGTCGCTCGGTGAGCCGACATCGACGGAGCTGCGGCAGATTTTTTCCGCGGTGCGGGCGGCCGTGCACGCGGCGAAGTGCATTCGCGACACCCAACAGGATCTCGAGTCGTTCCGTGACTCGGTCAACGATGTTTACCACGGCTATCTCGCCCGTTTTCGCGACGCCGCGGGGGATTTCTTTGTCGTTGTGGGCAAGCTGCATGGCGCCGAAGACGCTTCGCAGGTGAAAGCGCGACTCACCGATGCGCATCTTGCGAATGAACAACAGTATCGGCAGATGTACGACGACATCTATCGAAACGTGACCGCAGATGAGCTTGGCGCCGTGGATGTCTCGACCGTTCTGAACGCAAATCGACAGGTATATACGGCCAACCAGGGCCTGCTCTCGGCGATCGCCGACCTGCTGCTCGACCGTGCCAGCGCCGAGGAATTCCGGCCGTTCTCACGAACCTCCTAGCGCGTCAGTAGGGGTTATCCGAAATGGCAACGGGCGGCGTTGCGACGGAGGATAGGGTCCCCGGAATAGTAGAACCCGCCGCCCATGAGCAACGACGTCACCCTCGTCCTCGCTGAACTCCGTCGCGATCACAAGAATATGAATCTGTGTCTCGACGTGCTGGAACGCGAGGCAAATCGTATGTACGACAACGAGTTACCAGACTTCGAGCTCATCCTGGACGCGATGGGTTACATGACCGTCTACCCGGACGCCGTGCATCATCCCAAGGAAGACCGGCTGTACGCAGAGCTGAAGTCGGTGCGCCCGGACCTGT
>CAZMEA010000303.1:0-3330 GCA_964565135.1 uncultured Woeseiaceae bacterium | reverse complement strand
CAGCGAGGGATTCGTCGTCGCGTCTACCGGCTGGTACTTCGCGATGGCCTCGATGTCGCCGGTATCGGCAACGACGTCGGTCATGGTTCGCAGCTGATCGAGCTTGCTTGTACTCATCGGGGTTCCATTGCTGGCGGAATCGGGATGGTCGGTACGCTGACATCGACGGCCTGCAAAGTAAATCCGCTCGGCAACGAACCAGGACCGAGCCTGAAGGCCCAAGGCGGCAATACGCTCAAATTCGGATGAAGATTTATCATTTTTGCGTATTTCGTCACCTTTTCCGACGAAATAATCCGGAAAATACGTAATTCTGATACTTCGGATGAAGACGATGAAACTGCTATTCGTGTCTTCGCTGTACCCGCCGAACCTGGTCGGTGGCGCTGAGTTGAGTTTACGCGCGCTGGCCCAGGCCCTGGCGGCGGAGGGCGATGATGTACACGTTGCAACCCTCGCGCCCCCTGATGCTGCCTTAGTGTCGATCGAACGGGACCGCGGCGTGACCGTACATCGATTCGCACTCGCGAATCTGTACTGGCCATGGGGCGACAGGGGAAAGCAAACGCTTCTGAAGAAGTCTGTCTGGCACGCTGTCGACTCCGCGAACACGGTAATGGCCCGACGCCTTGCTGCACTTGTCGCACGAATACAGCCGGACGCTGTTATCACCAACAATCTGCAGGGCTGGTCAACCGCGGTGGTGCCAACCGCGAAGCGCCTGGGCGTACCCGTTGTTCACGTCTTGCATGACTACTCGCTGCTCTGCCCGCAGACCACCATGTATCGCGGCGGATCCGGATGTGGAACGGGCGATGAGCGTTGCGGTCGTTGCCGGCTGCTCACCCGACCGAGGCACACACATATGCGCGACGTTGATGCTGTCATCGGGGTCAGCCAGTCCATCCTCGAGTTCCACCATATGCATGGCCTGTTTCGCGAAGTTCAACGTACCGTTATTCACAACCCTCTCAAGGATGGCATTGATATTCGTCGTTCGCCGCGACCGCGAACCAATGGACCTGTCAGGTTTGGTTACCTGGGGCGACTCGAGTCCATGAAGGGAATCGAAACGCTGCTCCGTGCCGCGGACTATCTTGCGCGGGACGATTTGCTGTTCGAGGTGTTGGTCGCCGGAACACCGTCAACCCCGACGTACCTCGACAGCCTGAAGTCGCGTTGGCCGCTCCGCAATGTCCACTACCTCGGGTTTGTGAACGACCCGGTCCGCTTCCTGGATAGCATTGACTGCCTTGTCTTTCCGACAGACTGGCTGGAAGCGCTCGGTAACGGCGTTTTCGAGGCGTTCGCAAGAGGTATCCCGGTTATCGGATCCGACGCCGGCGGCATTCCGGAAACTATTAGCCACGGCACCGACGGATTCATTTTCCAGCGGTGTAATTGGCGTGACCTGGCCGACAGGATGCGACTGCTGGCAGTCGACGCCGAGCTGCGCGAAAGCTTGGGCAGCGCTGCGCTGGCCAAGGCACCCGGTTACCTGGCAACTCTTCGGGCCGGTGAGTATCGCCGCTTCTTGCGGAAAGTTGCTGCGGCAAAAACCGAGCACGTCGGCGTCGAGCCGCAATCATGCGGACGCTGATCATAGCGAGCCTGTTGCCTGGAGACGGGGCAACCGGCGTCGAAGCGCATATCAGGAGTATTGTGCGTGCGGCGGTGGAATTCGGCATCGAAGCCCGACTGGTTACGCCTTACTCGTCATCCTGGCTGATACAAAAGGCATGCAACAGGATCGTCAATCTCTTGCGACGCCTTGACGACGAACGAGCACATCTGCTGCTCCGGCACATTCACAGACAGCGTTTGCGCCGCTTTCTTCGACAAGCCGTTGTGAATGCCCGAGAGACTGAGGTGACGATCTATGCCCAGGACCCATTGTCCGCAGCGGTTGCCCTCGATATCGCGGATAACTTCAATTGCCGCGTTGCCGCGGTCGCGCACTTCAACAAATCAGAAGCCGAAGAGTTCGTAAGCAAGGGCGTTACGCGACCGGGCGCGAGTCTCTGGCGCGAGCTCATGGAAACGGATGAAAGCGTGCTGCCTAAGGTCGACACGCTGATCTTCGTTTCACGCTACATGCGGGACGCAGTGCAATCGCGCATCCCGGCGGTGAGCCGGACCGAATGCGCCGTGCTACCTAACATCTGCCCAACGCCCGAACAAACCGAACCCCGCACCCTCCGCGACGCAGTGTGCATTGGCTCACTGGAGCCGAGGAAGAACCAGCGCTTCATTCTGCGCGTCGTAGCAGCGTGCAACGAACGAGGTCGGCCCGTCACGCTGGACGTTATCGGGGATGGTGAAGACAGAGAAACGCTTGCGTCGATGGCACGCGACCTGGGCATCGATCACCTTGTGCGCTTTCTCGGTAAGGTGCCGAACGCCTCTGCGTGGATCCCGGGCTACCGGGTATTGCTGCATGCCGCGCACATGGAGAGCTTCGGTATCGTGCTCACCGAAGCAATGGCGCACGGTGTGCCGGTTATCGCCGCTCCCGTCGGCGGCATTCCGGAAGTCTTCTCTGACGGCGTCGAAGGGCTTTACTGGGACACATCCCGCGTAGATCGAGCCGTCAGCAAGCTTCTCCAACTACTTAACGATCCTGTACTGCAATCACGTCTCTGTCGTGCCGCCAGGTTGCGCGCATCAACCTGCTTCAGTCCCGAAGCCCTCTCCGCTCGGTGGCTGACCACCATACTGGCTGCTCGACCGAACTCAGAGAGCGCGTCCCACCCACAGTCCCGAGCTGCATGAGAATTTTTATTTTAATCATTTTAAACTGATTTTATTGAAATTCATCACGGAAATCAGGCAAAACTGACCGTAAGGTATCACTTATTTTGAACAAAATGATACTCTTATGATCCAGCCAGCCAATACCCCGCCCGCGCCGCCATCCACCCGAATCACCGCGGCAAAGACCACGTCCATCCTGGCGGTGCTACTCGCAATCGGCGCGGCGCAACCAGCTGCCGCAACGCCCTTCACGGCCTGCCCGTCGGAGGCATTCCTGATTCAGCGGACCGTAGCTACGCTGTACGGCGTCAACCTCGCGACCGGTTACTACCGCGAACTCTCCGCCGACCTGCGAACGCCAAACAAGATAAACGCGCTCGGCTTCAATTTTCACGATAACTACCTGTACGGCTGGGGCTATCAATCTCGCTCGCCGGTCAGAATCAACTCCGACTACGAGGCAGTGCCGCTGGATGTCGAGAGCCTGCCCAACGTCGACTTTTACGTCGGCGATGTCGCGGTTGATCGCAACGTCTACTACGTCTACCGATCGGGAGCATCGTACGGCCTGTACGC
>CAZMEA010000302.1:0-3367 GCA_964565135.1 uncultured Woeseiaceae bacterium | reverse complement strand
CTGTCGCCGCTGAGTCCGTGCAGACGGTCCCTACAGCAGTCACCGCACCGCATGAATCCGCGGTGGGCGGTCAGACGATCGAGTTCGTCCTGCAGGCAGTGGACGACCCGTCCATCCGCATGGTCACGGAAAGCCGATTCCGCGGTCCGCAATAGAGAGACACACTATGAGTAACGAAGCAGCCATACTCGAACCTGAACAGAAAAGCACCCGTATGCTCTGGTTGGTCATTGGCATACCAACGATGACGGTCCTCGGCTGTTTGCTGACGATTTTCCTCGCGATCAGCAGCCCCGACGAACTCGTCAGTGACTACTCGATGCGGACGGACCTGCACGGCGGCCAGTAATTCCGCTATGTCGCAGCACCCGTGTTTTCACTGCGGCGAGCCACTGCCGCCCGGCGCGCCGATATTTGCCACTCTCGGCGATGCGCGCCAGCCGATGTGCTGCATTGGCTGCAAGGCGGTCGCAGAGTTTATTCACACAAACGGCCTGGACGCCTTTTACGAACACCGTAGCGCGCCGCAGACCGACTACGATCTGAAAGCCGAGTCGCGAGACTGGTCGCAGTACGACCAGGCCGACCTTATCAACCGCTACGTGCATACCGACGATCGTGTCGCGGAAGCGATTCTGGACATTGGCGGCATGTATTGCTCCGCCTGTGTCTGGCTGTTGGAACGCGCACTCGCATCGGAGCCGGCGGTCGCCGATGTGTCAGTCAACCCGTCGACAAAGCGTGCCGTCATCCGCTGGGACATTGAAAAACTGCCCTTCGGGGACCTGTTGGCAGCAATTGCGCGCGTCGGCTTCAAGCCACGACCTCGAGCTGCAGGCATCGACACGGACCGCAACACGGATGAGCAACGGACATCGCTGCGTCGACTGATCGTTGCGGCTGCTGCGGGCATGCAGGTCATGATGTTTGCTGCAGCGCTGTACGCCGGCGAGCACTACGGCATCGAGGGCCAGATTCGCGAGTTTTTGCGACTGTTGAGCCTGCTTGTTTGCGTACCCATCGTTTTCTATTCGGCGCGACCGTTCTTTGCCGGCGCACTCCGGGGACTTCGTGCCGGCGCCCCGGGAATGGATGTGCCTGTCTCGCTTGCGATAGGGCTCGCGTTCGTCGCATCGGCTCAGGCTGCCTTCACGGGCAGCGGGGAGATCTATTTCGACTCGGTTGCCATGTTCGTCTTGTTTCTGAGCGGCACGCGCTACATCGAGATGCGGACCCGGCATCAGGCTGACGATGTCACCCAGGCCCTGGCAAATATGCTGCCCGAAACCGTTACGCGCCTGAAGGACGGCACAGCGGAGGTCATCGCACTGGATCGTCTTACCGTCGGCGACGTCGTTCTCCTCCGACCCGGCGACGTGGTACCGGCGGACGGGGTCATCGAGTCCGGCAGCATCGATGTCGATGAGTCGCTTCTGACCGGTGAATCCGTGCCGGTGCATCGCGAGTCTGGCAGTGCCGTTTGCGCGGGCAGTATTAATCGCAGCGGCAATGCAACCATCCGCATTGTGCTGACCGGTGCCGACACCAGTCTGGCCGAAACAGCGCGTCTGCTGGAGCGGGCCCGGGCGGACCGGCCGCCTGCGGCACTCCTTGCCGATCGAATCGCGGGGCGCTTTGTCGTCGGTATGCTAGCCATCACGGCGCTGACCGGCACTGTCTGGATACAGCTGGACCCATCACGCGCATTAGAAATCGTTCTGGCGACCCTGGTTGTGACCTGCCCGTGTGCGCTTGCACTCGCAACACCCGCCGCGCTTGCGGCAACCACGTCGAGACTGGCCAAGGGCGGATTCCTGCTGGTCCGATCGCGGGTGCTTGATGTGCTCGCCAGGCGCGGCACGATCGTCTTCGACAAGACAGGGACACTCACCGCCGGACGACCGCGAATCGAACACGTCGAAGAGCTGGATGATCGGGTCAGCGCCGACGAAGCACTGCGCATTGCGGCGGCTATTGAAACCGGCTCGGAGCACGTGCTCGCACGTGCATTCGTCGGCGTCGAGACAGACGCAGATGTGGATGTGTCGGGAACAAACGTGACCCCAGGCCAGGGCATAGAAGCGCGCGTGAACGGCGAGTTGTTTCGACTGGGACGGCACGAGTTTGTCACCGCGCTGGCGGCTGATTCTGCAAACGACGCCTCTGCCAGCCAGCCTGGGCGAACGCTCAGCTGCGCGTGGCTCGGCACCGCATCGGGCCTGCTCGCCCGGTTCGACATTGGTGATGAACTCCGGCCGGACGCGTCCGCCGCGGTCGGTCAGCTGCGGCAGCTCGGCTACCAGCTCATCGTTGCCAGCGGTGACCGTAAAGCAAACGTTGCCGACGTTGCCGCAAAGCTCGGTATCGGGCAGTGGCACGGCGAACTTACGCCAGAGGGGAAGCTGGACCTGGTCGCCAAGCTTCGCAAGGAAGGCGATCCCGTCATCATGGTTGGCGACGGGATCAACGACGCGCCGGTCCTTGCTGCCGCCGATGCGTCGATCGCGGTGGACGCCGGCACAGCGCTGGCACGTGCAAGCGCCGATGCGGTTGTCCCCGGCAAACGCCTCACGACGATCGTTGACGCGGCGCGCCGGGCGATTGAGACACGTCGCATCATTCGCCAGAACATCCTCTGGGCAATTGGCTACAACCTTACGGCGGTGCCACTGGCGGCAACGGGTGTGCTGGCGCCCTGGATGGCGGCAATTGGTATGTCCCTGAGCTCACTTCTCGTTGTCGGAAATGCGACGCGGCTCCGACGCGTGGATAGAATGGCTGCGTCAACCGGCAACTCCGTGCACCAGCGCGAACAGCAGGAAGCGACGACGTGACCATACTGTACCTCCTCATCCCGCTTGGACTGCTGCTGGTGGCCGTCGGCGTTGGGGCGTTCTTCTGGGCAACCCGATCGGGGCAGTTTGACGATCTCGAAAGTCCCGCCTGGAGCGTCGTTATGGATGACGACAAGGCCCCGGACAGTCGGGGGCAGCCGGGTCATGACGCCTGAAGCACTGCTACCGGTCGCATTTCTCGCCGGCTTCTTCGGCGGCGGCCACTGTCTGGGCATGTGCGGCCCGGTCGTCGTGCTCCTGGAGTCCGGCAGTGCCGAGGGTTCCGGCTGGACACGCCGGTTCGCGTACAACGCCGGTCGAGTGCTGTTCTACGCGGTGCTTGGCGCCGTTGCCGGCGCGTTTGGTCTCATGCTCACGAAAATTGCCGGTATCGACACTGGACTGAGAGTACTTCGTTGGGCGGCTGCCCTTCTCGTCATTGCGCTGGGGCTGAACCTATTGTTCAACCTCCGCCTGCTCAGATTCCTGGAATCCGCCGGTGCGGTCATCTGGCGCAAGGTTTCTCCGGTGAC
>CAZMEA010000301.1:0-3393 GCA_964565135.1 uncultured Woeseiaceae bacterium | reverse complement strand
CGACCACCACGTCGACGCCCTGCTCCCGAAACCCGTCGATCAGGCTGATCGCGTCGCCAATCTGGCCCCACCGTGTGCGGCCTTTGATTTTCAGGTGCGAGATCTGCACCGGCGTGCCGGCTTCCTGGCCAATCTGCACGGCTTCGCTGATTGACTCGTGAAGTTTCGCGCCCTGCTCTCGTATGTGGCTTGCGTACACGCCCCCATACCGTGCCGCTACTTTCGCCAGGCGCACAACTTCCTCCGTCTCGGCGTAGGTGCCCGGCACGTACAGGAGTCCGGTGGACAATCCGACGGCGCCGTCCTGCATTGCCTGTGCGACGACTGCCTCCATCGCCTGCATCTCTTCTTCCGACGGTGAGCGGTCATCCGTACCCATCACCTGACTGCGGACCGAGTTGTGGCCGATGAAGGTCGCCACATTTAGGCCCAGTCCCTGCAGGCGGTTGCGATAGGCAACGAGATCCGTTTCCGATCCACCGCAGTTGCCGGTGATGATCGTGGTTACGCCGTCGAGAATGAAGTTGTCGGCGCGGGGTATCCGCTCCAGGCCTGCGCGACGGTCGGATGATTCAACGTGGACGTGAACGTCAATGAATCCTGGGGTGACCATGCGGCCCGCCGCATCGATGACTTCGGCAGCCTCCATGTCGAGGTTCGGACCCACCGCCAGAATCTGCCCGTCGTCGACGGCGACATCGCTGACGAACCAGGGGCTTCCCGTACCATCCACCACCCGCGCATTGCGAATCAACAGGTCGACGCCGTCGTCTTCGGGCGCGTTCGCTGTCTGATCGGAGGAACAGGCTGCGATACAAAGGCTGATGATGCCGATGACGGCCAGGGTCTTGCGATTCATGTTGCGTCCTCTGATTGAAAGGGTGGTCGGGTCGGGCGGCGATACTCAGTTTACTGCTTTGCGATCCGGGCGTGCCGGGCCACGAATCCAGCGACCGGGGCGCTCGCCGGTCAGCGCGCCATCGCGCATCACGAACTGGCCGTTGACCAGCACGTGACTGATGCCAACCGGGTACTGGTGCGGCTCGATGAACGTCGCCTGGTCCTGAATCGTTGCCGGATCGAAGATAACCAGATCTGCATAGGCCCCGGCCTCGAGACGTCCGCGGTCCGACATGCTGTACAGGTCTGCAGACATCGACGTCATCTTGCGCACGGCCTCCTCGAGCGTGAGCACGCCAAGCTCGCGTACATAGCGGGCCAGCACACGTGGAAATGCACCGTAGCTGCGCGGGTGCGGGAAACCGTCACCGTACGCGACCGGGTCCCCGTCGGTTTCGATGCGCGAGAGCGGATGCTGCATGATGCGGATAACATCTGCTTCGTCCATCGCGTGAAAAATCACGGAGAAACCGCCGGCTAGCTGCAACTCAATCGCGAGATCGATGCCCGTTTCCAGCGTGTTCGGCAAGCCGCGATCGGCGGCCATGTCAGATAGTCGTTTGCCGTTGTAGCTCGGATCCGACGGCAACACCCGAAACTGGATACGCGACAGATCACCGCCGGTCCGGTCCTTTCGGAATATCTCGCGCATCTCTTCGCGTATCTGCGGCAGCTGCTCCGGATCCTTTACTCGCGCCGCGAATGCCTCCGGCCCACCGGCCAGCACCCATTGAGGGAACAGCACCGCCGAACGTGTCGCCGATGCCGTGTACGGATACAGGTCGTGAGTAATGTCGATCCCTTTTTCCCGCGCCTCATCGATCAGGTTGAGGCTCAGCTCGGACCAGCCCCACTGCGTCGTCCCGGCCGCCTTGTGATGATTAATGTGAACCGGGATGTCCGCTTCGACGCCGATCTGAATAGTCTCGTTCACGGAATCCAGCAAACCCGTCGCTTCGTTGCGCATGTGGGTAACGTAGATGCCGCCGTAACGCGACGCGACCTTCGCGAGCTCAATGATCTCGTCGGTCTCGGCGTAGTGGCCAGGCACGTAAAGCAGCCCGGTCGAGAAACCCATTGCACCTTGCTGCATCGATTGCTCAACGAGGTCACGCATCGCCTGCAGCTCGTCGTTGTCGGGCGCCCGATTCTCCAGCCCAAGCACCTGCGTCCGGGTCCAGTTATGGCCGGCGAAGAAGGCGATGTTGGGCGCGATGACCAGGGAAGACGCGTACTCATCCAGCGGGAATGGCTGATCGCCGCTGTGCAGGCTGGCGACAATCGTTGTGATCCCCTGGCGAGTAAAATTCTCGGCCAGCGGATGCTCATGCATCACCGTTTGCACGTGCGCATGGTTGTCGATGAACCCTGGTGCGATAGCCTGCCCACGTATATCGACGACCAGCTCTGCATCTTCCGGGTCCAGTGGCTCGTTTGATACGGCGACGATGCGATCGCCCTTGACGGCCAGGTGACCGTCGAACGCGTCGTTTCCAAGCCCGTCGACGACCCTGGCGCCGGTAAATAAAATGTCATACGGCTTGCCGGCCTCGACCGGACCCGACGCCGTATCAGACGACTGAGAGCAAGCCGCGAAGAACGGCAGTACCAGGATAAGGTGAAGGCATCGTCTCATCGTTTTTTCCCCGCTTAACGATGTTATCGTCGCTGTGTGATGACCATATCCAACGACCGGCGCTAACGCCACCCGAACGCAGCGTATGAGTCAGATCTCTCTCGTCGAATGGCTCGGGTACGGTGCGTCGGCGCTCGTACTCATCTCACTGTCGATGAGTTCGATCGCAAAACTTCGCTGGTTCAACCTGATGGGTGCCACAGCATTCGCGGTGTATGGCTACCTGATCGGCGCCTGGCCGGTGACGCTGATGAACACGGCGATCGCCGGCGTCAACATCTACTATCTCGTTCAGCTGTACACGCGGCAGGACGACTTCAAGGCGATCGAAATCGGTGTGGACGATGCGTATCTGCAGGAGTTCCTTGCCTATCACGACGAAGACATTCGCCGCTGGTACACCGCATTTGCCGGCGTTCCCGACGGGGCGCTCGTCCTGCTGGTACTGAGAAACCTCGCCGTCGCCGGGATCCTGGTCGCCGCCCGGCGCGACAGCCGCACGCTCGAAATCCTCGTCGACTACGTGACGCCGGAGTACGCCGATCGGAAAGTCGGTCGGTATCTGTTTTACCAGAACCGGGATTTCTTCCGCCGTCGGTCCATCGAGCGCCTGGTGGTCGACGGGCGTAGTATCAGGAACGGTGGTTACTTCGCGGCAATGGGTTTTCGCGAGAGTACCGACGGTGTGCTGACACTCGACCTCATGGATCGTTGACGACGGACACGTGCGCGGATTTGCCAACGCGTTGCCGTTTTCTCTGGCTCGGAGCAAATGCATAATGATGCGGCGATGCCACCTGTCGCCATTCTGACCCTGTCGCAGACCCCGGAGGATTCATGCCGTCAGTTTCCCGACG
>CAZMEA010000300.1:0-3396 GCA_964565135.1 uncultured Woeseiaceae bacterium | reverse complement strand
GGACGTTTGCCAGGTTCGAAAACGTTGGGATGCCCCTCTTCAAGGCTGAACAGCGCGCCGCGGTTCTGCAAACCAAAGCCCAACTCCGGAATCGCCATGCCGGATCCCATCCCGCCGTAATTGCTCTGAATCAGCGAGATCATGTTGCCGTCACCGTCAGCGACGGTCATGTAGATCGTATCGCCGTTCTCGAGCATGTCTCCGCCCGGCTCGAAGGCCTCTGCGGCACGCGTCGGATCGATGAGTTTGCGACGCTCGTCCGCGTAGTCTTTCGAGATGAGTTTCTCGATCGGCACATCGGCGAACGCCATGTCGGCGTAATAGCGAGCGCGATCTTCATAGACGATCTTCTTGGCCTCGACGAAGGTGTGCACGTATTCGGCACTGTTGTAGCCCATCGATGCCAGGTCGAATCCCTCGAGGATGTTCAGGAGCTGCAGTGCAGCGATGCCCTGGGTGTTCGGTGGAAGCTCAAACACCTCGACACCCCGATAGGTTGTAGAAACCGGATCAACCCATTCGGACGTGTGCTCCGCCATATCGTCGTAGCTGATGAAACCATCGTTTGCTTGCATGTAGCTCGCAATGGCACGCGCCACCTCGCCTTTATAGAAAGCGTCGCGACCGTTCTCGCTACCCACCAGGCGATAGGTTCGCGCCAGTGCCGGGTTCTTGAACACCTGACCTTTAACCGGTGCCTTGCCATTCGGCAGGAAGGTTTCAGGGAATCCGGCGAACTCGCTACGGGACTCGGCATTCCGACCCCAGAGATGCGCGATCAGCTCGGTCACCGGATAACCTTCCTCGGCATAACGAATAGCCGGCGCAAGAACCTCGCTCATCGGCAGCTTGCCGTAGCGGCCATGCAGCTCGAACCAGCCGTCGACGGCACCCGGGACGCTGACTGACAGTGGTCCCAGGTAGGGCACTTCGTCCATCTCGCGCTCACGGAAATAGTCGAGGGTCAGCGATTTGGGTGAACGGCCGGATGCGTTCAGCCCGGTCAGCTCCTGGCTATCAGCATCCCAGACGATCGCGAAGAGATCGCCACCAATGCCACAGCCTGTCGGCTCGACGAGGCCCAGGACGGCATTCGCCGCAATAGCGGCGTCGATGGCACTGCCACCGGCCTTGAGAATGTCCAGCGCCGTCTGGGTTGCGAGCGGCTGGCTGGTCGCAGCCATGCCGTTTGCCGCAATAACCTCCGAGCGTGAGGCAAAAGGCTGCCCCGTCAGTCGGTCGAAACCACTGGCAGTGCTCAGTGTGCTAGCCACGATCACCGCCGCAAAAATCGCTCTCTGTATCATGCATGTCTCCGCTGCCGTCGTCGGAAAACGCCACATGATGCCAGAACGTCAGGCGAAATGGGCATTGGCCACGGCTCCCGAAGCCTGTGCGCGGGGAGGTATGATTCAGGGCATGACAGTAGCCAATTCGAAGTCGGCCTGGTCGGATCAGGGGGCGCTTGAGGCCACCTATCGCGGCCACATCGAATCCCAGATCGCCCGCCATGACCGCGCCCTCGAGCGTGCAGGGGCCGCTCACGCGGTGATTTTTTCCGGTGCGCCGAAGCTCAGGTTTCTCGACGACAGCTACTACCCGTTTCAGGCAAATCCACACTTTGTGAGCTGGCTGCCTCTGACAGGCATGCCCTTTTGCTACCTCATCTACACCCCCGGCGAGACACCTCTGCTCGTGTACTACCAGGAAAAGGACTACTGGCATCAACCGCCCGCCGCGCCGGAGGGCTACTGGACCCCCTATTTCGACATCCGCATCGTTCATGAGGTCGATGACGTCGCCGCACACTTGCCCGAGCACAAGGAGAAGTGCGTCCTGCTGGGTGAAATCGACGACGACGCGCATGCGTTTGGAATCGAACGCTGTAACCCCACGACGGTTCTGAACAATCTGCATTTCGCTCGTGCGACAAAGACGCCCTACGAACTCGAATGCATGCGCGCTGCATCCCGCCGGGGCGTAGCCGGACATCGTGCTGCCGAGGCAGCGTTTCGCGAGGGCCGCTCGGAATTCGACATTCATCTGGCGTACTGCCGCGCCGTCGAGCATGCAGAGAACGACCTGCCCTACGGCAACATCGTCGCACTCAATGAGAACGGCGCGATCCTGCACTACCAGCATCAGTCGATGCAGGCACCCAAAGAGATTCGTTCATTCCTCATCGACGCCGGCGCGAGCTGCAACGGCTATGCATCGGACATTACGCGCACCTACGCCTACGAAAGCGGCGCTTTCGCCGACCTCATCGACCGTATGGATGAGCTGCAGCGATCCCTGGTGAACCAGGTGCAGGCCGGGATCGACTATCCGGCGCTGCATACCGAGGCGCATCGCCAGATCGGTCAGTTGCTCATCGACCTCCGGCTTGCCTCGGGCACCGTTGAGTCGTTGATGGCCAACGGCGTCACGGCCGCGTTTTATCCGCACGGTCTGGGCCATTTCCTCGGCATTCAGGTTCACGACGTTGGTGGTTTCATGGCCGATGAAACGGGAACCGTCATCGATCGGCCGCCCGAGCATCCTTTCCTGCGGCTCACACGATCCCTGGAGGTCGATCAGGTACTGACCATCGAACCTGGGCTGTACATTATCGACATGCTGCTCGAGAACCTCGAAGGCACGCCGGGTCACTCGATGCTGAACCACGCTGAGATCGACAAATTGCGTCCATTCGGCGGTATTCGAATCGAAGATAACGTCCGGGTCCTCGACAATGGGTGCGAGAATCTGACGCGCGACGCATTCTCTGCGGCGTAACGCGTGCACGGCTTTCCTGGCGACCGATCGGTAGCTCAGGCAACCAGTGAGTTCATTATCTCAGCCAGCCGGAAGTCGAGCTCCGAAACGCCGCCAGCTTCGTGAGTGGTGAGGTCCACCACCACTTTGCTGTAGACATTGAACCACTCTGGATGGTGATTCATGGACTCGGCCTCGATGGCCGCGCGGGTCATGAAACCGAAGGCCTCGACGAAGTTGGCAAAGCGGAACTCACGATGCAGTTTGCCGGCTTCGAGCGACCAGCCGTCGAGTGAGCTGAGCCGCGATGCGATTTCGTCATCCGTCAATTTGTCCGGCACTGCAGTGTCCTCAGTGTTCGCTCTGCGCCGCGCGGCGCTCGGCCTTGATACGACGCTTCACTCGCCGACCCTTCGCCTCAAAGTAAGGACGCAGGTGCCGCGCGATTCCGGGAAGCAGGTAGGTGATACTGGTCAATAACCCGGAGAGCGGCGGCATGCTTTGCTCTCGTTTGTCGTTTACGCACAGCTTCATGATCTCCTCGGCCACCTGATCCGCCGTGCTCAGCGGCTGCGATAACGTCAGGTCGGTCACGTTGTCGAGATCGTCCATGATGAAGCCGGTATCGATGGGACCGGG
>CAZMEA010000299.1:0-3399 GCA_964565135.1 uncultured Woeseiaceae bacterium | reverse complement strand
GCGTCTATCGATTTTCTCAAGCCGGCAAAGGGCACGATTCTGGGCGTGTTCGAAATCAGCAAGGAACGGCTCAACGAGATTCGTGCAGACGTCGATCATCTCGGCAAGAATACCTACTGGTTCGAGGCCGACCTTACAGACGAGGCCGGCGTTGCCGTTGCTCGCGTTCGCAAGGAGATCTACGTTCGCGCCAAGCGAAGCGATGGTCCGGGTGCGACATCCGAGTTACGAGAGTGACAGATATGGAAAAGTACATACTAACCGCCGCCGACATCGCGGCGTACCCGGGCATCGAGAAACAGCACTTCCTAAACGACAATGCTCGTCGGCGCAATACATCGCTCGGCGACCTGACCGGACTAACGGGCATCGGCGTGCACCTGGTCGAGATCGAGCCTGGCCATGAATCCACAGAGTGCCACGTGCACTACCATGAGGACGAGTGCGTTTACATTCTCGAAGGTGAAGCCACCGCGACGATCGGCGACGACTCGGTTGCCGTCGGCGCCGGCGACTTCATTGGCTACCGCTCGGGCGGGTTACCACACAAGCTCGAGAATACCGGCCAGACAGTTCTGCGTTGCCTCGTGGTCGGGCAGCGCCTCGAACATGACGTTGCCGACTACCCGGACAAGCGCAAACGTATCTTCCGGAACGCGGGCCTCGCCTGGAACCTTGTGGATCTGGACGACATCGACGAACCTGCTGCTGGCCGAAAGATTTAACAAAATACACAAATCTTTTGGTTTTCCTCGTCAACCGAATGCGATTCACAGCGTTCTTCCCTGTAACGACGGCAACATTGCCTTGCAAACAGGGAGATACATCATGCAGGTACGCAACAAGGTTCTGAACATCGCGGTAGCAGTCATCGGACTGGGTGCTATGGCCAACGGGGCGCTGGCCCAGGACGGCGAAGCGGCCGAGGACTACCTCGACAACAAGGGCGATCGAATCGAGGAGCGCCTGGACAATCGTGGAGATCGGATCAACGAGCGACTCGACAACAAGGGCGACCGGATAGACGAGCGTCTGGATAACAAGGGCGATCGTATTAACGATCGTCTCGATAACCGGTCCGAGCGTGCCGCCGACGCGGGTCGCGATCAGGCCGCCCAACGCCTCGACAACAAGGGCGACCGCATCGATCGTCGCCTGGACAATCGGGGCGACCGCGCCAATCGGCGTCTGGACAACAAGGGTGACCGGGCCGATCGTCGGCTGGATAACCGCGGCAATCGGGCTGACCGCAGGCTCGACAACGCCGGCCAGCGAATCAAGCGTCGACGCGGCGGCTGAAGGCTTTAACGAGTTCACGGCTTTGCGCCCGGGTTTCCGCAAGGTGGCCCGGGCGTTTTCGTGTTGCCGGCGCAATTCATCGCCGGGCCGGCAAATCTGTTACTGTCGCCGTGACCGGACTGCGGACAACTGCAGGTGACAACAAACAAAACGGGCCTGTCGCTCGACTCGCTCGCCCTAATATTTTCGATCATCATCATTGCCCAGCTGCTCGTCTATCTGATTCCGCAGGGGCAGTTCGAGCGTGAGCCCTATCCGCAAAACCCCGACCGGACAATGGTCGTGCCTGGCACCTACACCGCGACCACGGACGACGACAGGGTAAGCATCGCTCCGTGGTACTTCCTGCAGGCTGTGCCCAAGGGCATGGCGGCTGCGCAAGACATCATTTTTCTGATCTTTATCGCAGGCGGCGTTATCGCCGTGCTGCGTGAGACCGGCGCTATCGATGCCATGCTGCACCACGCCGTTGCCGCGCTTGGTGGGAGTCCATGGATACTCATTGCGGGCTGTCTTGCGATCTTCGGTTTTGGCTCCTACACGATAGGCATGGGCGAGGAATACGTGCCCTTGATCCCGATCGTGGTGTCCATGTGCCTCGCTATGCGAATGGACGCCGTGGTTGCCATGGGGATGGTCTGGATTCCCTATGGAATCGGTTGGGCGTGTTCCGGAACCAATCCGTTCGGCGTCGTCATTGCGCAGAACATTGCGGGGCTGCCGATCACATCCGGATGGGCGTTCCGACTGGTAATGCTCGTCGCGTTTCTCGCCCTCGGATTCCATCATCTGTATCGATACGCGATGCGGGTCAGGAACGACCCGTCCACGAGCCTGGTCGCTCACATCGATTACAGCACGGGATTCGAGAAGCCGGATGACGCTGAGCTAAACGGCACGCGAGTCGCCGTGCTGGCTGCGTTTGGGTTGACCATTATTGCGTTCGTGTACGGGGCGGCGAACTATGGATGGTACATCGCCGAGCTAAATGCGATTTTCCTCGGGCTCGGCGTGGTTGCGGCGATCATTGCCCGAATGTCACCGGTGCGTACCAGCCAGACGTTTGTGCGCGGCGCCGCGGACATGACCGCTGCGGCGCTGCTGGTCGGTTTCGCACGGTCCATCGAGGTTGTTCTGTCGGACGGGCAGGTCATCGACACGGTCATCGACAGCATCGCCGGGGTCATTCAGCAGTTCGGACCCGAGGCAGCGTCTGTCGGCATGCTGTTCGTCCAGTCCGTGTGCAACTTTTTCATACCGTCGGGCAGCGGACAGGCTTTCGTCACGATGCCGATCATGTCCCCGCTCGCGACCCTGACGGACGTGCCGCAGCAAACGGCCGTTATTGCGTACCAGTTCGGTGATGGCTTCACGAACATGATCGTGCCGACCAGCGCGCTCGTCATGGGCGCGCTGGCGCTTGGCAAGATTCCATATGGGGCCTGGGTCCGCTTTATCGGACCTCTTCTACTGAAGATCGTCGTGTTGGCGATCGTCTTCCTGATTATCACCGTCCACTTCGGCGACGCTCTCGGATTGAACCCCTAAGCGCCTAGTTCGCGCCCTCTGTTTCGATAACAACGGAACGTCCGCGGTTACGCGGATCCGATGCGGCGGTAACGTCGTCGCCGTCGCGATAGATAATCTGCACGTCACCGAAATCGTACGGCTCGTAGGTTCGATAGCCACGGTCCGCCAGCCCTGACAGGGTTTCCTCGGGTAGCGGTGTATTCGGTTGCATCAGAATCATGTCGGGCGGCAGGAGCTGGTGATGAAACCGTGGTGCGGCCGTCGCCTCGAGCGGGCTCATGCCGTAGTCCATGACGTTAATGATCGTCTGAAACACCGAGGTGAAAATGGTGGAGCCGCCGGGCGTACCGACAACCATCGAAACCTCGTCGTCCTTCAGGAGCAAGGTCGGCGTCATCGATGACAGCATCCGCTTGCGTGGCTGAATTTCGTTTGCCTCACTGCCGACGACGCCGAACGCATTCGGGAACCCGGGCTTGATGCTGAAGTCGTCCATCTCATCGTTCAGCAGAAAGCCGGCGCCGGTGACGACGACACCGCTGCCGAAGCCGAGGTTCAAGGTGTAGGTGT
>CAZMEA010000298.1:0-3402 GCA_964565135.1 uncultured Woeseiaceae bacterium | reverse complement strand
CCCAGCGGCTGCCCCTCACCACAGGCTATGTCCGCGCCGGCCGTTCCCCAGCGACCCGGCGCTTCCAGGATGGCCAGGGATGTGGGGTTCGGCATGGCGACGACCAGCGATCCGACGCTGTGCGCCCAGTCTGTCAGGCGATCGACGTCTTCGAGAGTGCCGAAGAACGTCGGCTGCTGAATAACCACTGCAACCGGCGGCTCATCGTCGACGACAAGTGCATCGAGATCCGTCGTTCCGGTTGCCATATCCAGCGGCAGTCGCTCGAAGGTCAGTCCCTGTGTGCCAGCGATTGCGACGGCGACCTTGCGATAGGTCTCGTTGACGCCGCCGGCCAGCAGCACACGCTTCGATTTTGACTTGCGATTGCCGCGCACAGCCATCAGTGCGGCCTCGGCCAGTCCGGATCCCGCGTCGTACAGCGATGCGTTGCTGACCGGCAGCCCGGTCAGCGCCGCGATCATGCTCTGGTACTCGTACATCGTCTGCAGGCTGCCCTGGCTGGCCTCTGCCTGGTACGGCGTATACGCGCTGTAGAACTCGCCGCGGGTCGTGATTTCCCAGACCGCGGCAGGAATGTGATGTTCGTACGCGCCGGCACCTATAAATGACAGCGGCGCTCCATCTCGCGCAGCGCGTTCGTGCATCAGGCGCGTAACGGCCATCTCGGTTGCCGCGTCGGGTACACCGTCGAGCGAGTCGATGAGCAACTCCTCGGGAATCTCATCGAACAGCTGGTCGATGCTGTCGGCGCCGATAGCCTCGAGCATCTCGCGGATGTCTTCGTCTGTGTGGGGAATGAAGGGCATGCGTGCTGGTTTCCTTAGGTTGGTCGGCGCGACACGGGTTGAACTACTCGTCAAGCGCGCTCAGGAATTCCTGGTATTCGTCGGGCGACATGGTGCTGACGGTTTCACCGGTTGGCCGAATTCGGGCGATCCATCCATCGCCGTAAGCATCGGCATTGATTCTTTCCGGCTCGTTGGCAAGCTCCTCGTTGATCGCGATGATCTCTCCGGTCACGGGTGAGTAAACGTCGGAAGCCGCCTTGACGGACTCGACGACGGCCATCTCTCCACCGTTTTCGACTTCCGCGCCCATCTCCGGCAGTTCGACATACACCAGATCGCCCAGCGCAGACTGCGCATGATCGGTAATGCCGACAGTGAAGCTGCCGTCCTCTTCAGGCCGCATCCACTCGTGTTCCTCGGTGTACAGCAAATCTCCCGGTAGCTCACTCATGACTCGTCTCCGTTCTTCCTGATGTTCGGGCGCGTTTGTAACGCGCCTCCTCTACGTCGCCTCGACCTACTCGTCGAGGCTGATTTTTGCCTTGCCGTTGCGTACGAACGGCAGGTCAACGATTCGTACGTTCAACAGCTTGTTGCGCACTTCTACCTGAGCATGCGTCTCGTCACCGGCCGGCAGCCTGGCCATTGCGATCGACCGGCCCAGCGTTGGCGAGAATCCACCGCTGGTGATTTCGCCGTCGTCCGCATCGGCAACAACCACACGCTGATGATTTCGCAGCACCCCTCGGTCCTCGAGGAGCAGCCCGGCGAAACGGCGCAGCGATCCTGCAGCCAACGCTTCCAGCGCGCCACGACCGACAAAGTCGCGATCGGCATCATCGGTGGCAATCGTCCAGCCGAGCCCGGACTCGAGCGGCGACGTGTCATCGTTCATGTCCGTACCGTAGAGATGCATGCCGGCCTCGAGCCGGAGGGTATCCCGCGCACCGAGGCCAGCCGGCGCAATACCGGCCGCCAGCAGTCGTTGCCAAAGCTCGGGGGCCTGGTCGGCGGGCATTACAATTTCCCAGCCGTCCTCACCGGTATAACCGGTACGGGCAACGAACAGGTCGCCCTCCTCCACTGCACTGAATGGCTTGAGTTCGAGTGCGGCAGCACTGATTGACTCCGGGAGCACGGTCGCCGCGAGCTCCCTTGCGGCTGGCCCCTGCACTGCAATCATTCCGGTATCCGGACGCTCGCTGACATCGACCTCAAAGTCGGCGGCATGTTCCGCGACCCACGCCATATCCTTATCGCGGGTCGCTGCATTCATGATCACGCGGTAGTGCGTATCGGTAAAGAAGTAGACGATCAGATCGTCGACGACCCCACCGGATGCGTTCAACATGCAGCTGTAGAGCGCCTTCCCGCGCGTCTTCAGCTTGGCGACGTCGTTTGCCAGCAAATACCGCAGGAAGGCGCGCGCGTCACCGCCGGTCACGTCGACAACGGTCATGTGTGACACATCGAACGCGCCGGCACGTTGCCGCACCGCATGGTGTTCATCAACCTGCGAACCGTAGTGCAACGGCATATCCCAACCGCCGAAGTCGACGATCTTCGCGCCCAACGCTACGTGCTGCTGATAAAGGGGTGTTCTTAGACCCATAAAACGATCAGCTCCGTGGAAACAAAAAGAGCGGCGAGACCTGTCTGTGCATCAGACGGGTCTCGCCGCTCCTCTGTCCGTAAACCTGAGAGATCCGAACGGCCGTCTTCCAGCCGTCCATACCCCTTCGGTGGGTCCAGTAGACCACTCTCCAGAGCCGATCAGCGTCCGCCGTCCTTTTGCCTGAGCGTTTCCGAGCTCGTTGCGCCTTCGGCGCCCCGCTTGGGCGGGGTCTCTCTCAGCGGACGCTATAGATCAGGTGGGCAATAATAGCCAAGCCTCGGGGCGGTTGCCAGCCGGAACGACACTGGCAACAATGGCGCCCCGTTTTCGGAGATTTCCATGCGTCTGCCAACTGTCCTGAACCTGGTTTCTATAGGAATGCTTGCGCTTTGCACCGATGTTGCCGGCGCTCCCGTCGACGACTTCAGAGCGCTGCTGGACGAGGCCTGGGAATGGCGACTGAGCGACGATCCAGTGTTCGCCTCGCGTCTCGGCGATCGGCGCTTCAACGACCGCTGGCGTGACCTTTCGCTCGACGCCTTTGAAGCACGCCAGGAAACCCGCCGCGATTTTCTGCGCCGACTGCGCAAGATCGACATGGGGACACTGCCCGAGACCGAGCGACTCAACTATGACCTGTTCAGACGTCAGCTCGAAAACGTCATTGATGGCTATCGGTTCAATAACCACCTGATGCCCATCAGCCAGCGAGGCGGCGTTCAGTCGCTCGAGAGCACAGCCGAGACGGTCCGACTGGAAACCCTGCAGGATTTCGAAGATTGGCTTGCCCGGATGGCGAGCGTGCCGGAGGTCATCGACCAGACGCGAGATCTGCAGGAAGCGGGACGCAGGTCCGGCTACATGCCACCACGGATACTAATGGAGAGGATCCCGCCCCAGCTCGATCAGCAGCTCGTGGAGACAGCCGAGGAAAGCCCGTTCTTTCGAGCGTTCACCGACATGCCGGAGTCGATTGCCGAAGCGGAGCGCTCGCGG
>CAZMEA010000297.1:0-3411 GCA_964565135.1 uncultured Woeseiaceae bacterium | reverse complement strand
ATGCGTTCCAGGAACACGACATCGGTATCCCTTATCCGCACCGCGAAGTCATCATTAAGGACGGTGGCATCCCGCAGGTCGAAGGTTAACCGCGCGCCCGTTCGAAACATTTCCTAAAAGCGTCCGTCACAACGGCGCAAACAAAACTTCAAACAACGGTCATTACCCGTGACGCGAACCGTCATGTTGCCTTGTTGGAATTCGTTGCCAACAGGTGACGCCAGCACCTGAGTTCCAAAAATACAACGCGAATACGCATGGAACACCGCTATTAACGCGAATCTCTTTGCGTCAACACAACGGGGAAAGGACATGACAATCAGAAACGACCGCGAACACGCGGCGTGGCGGCAGCTGGTAGCAGCTGTTGCTTGCTCGTCGGCGATGTTCGCGACGAGTGCCATTGCGCAGGAAACCGAAGACGAAGCAGAGGAAGCGGTTGACGAGGTAATCGTCACCGGACGCAGCACAGTGTTTGGTAACAATCTGGTCACCGAAGAAATGCGGCTGCAGCAGTCACCGATTACCAGTGTCAACGCAGTTATCGACAACCTGCCGGGCGTTTCGGTACAGGAAGGCGATACCTATGGTTTCGATGACTGGTCTACGACCGTATCCGTGCGCGGCTTCCAGGTGAGTCTGGACGAACAACAGATTGGCACCACCATCGACGGGATTCCCAACGGCAACTCGAACTACGGCGGAGGTGCCAAGGCAAACCGGTACATCGATGCCGCCAACCTCGCCGGCGTCGAAGTCTCGCAGGGCACGGCCGATATCGCCTCGCGATCGCTGGAGGCTCTTGGCGGCACACTCAACTTCCTGACCGACAATCCGACTATCGATTCGCGTGTTCGTGCGCAGGTAGCTGGTGGCGAATTTGACGCTCAGCGCTACTATCTCCGCTATGACACCGGCATGCTGGGCAATACACGCGCGTACATATCTGTTTCTCACCAGAACGCGAGCGATTGGGTGAACGGAATCGCAGAGAACACCCGCGATCATTTTGCTGCAAAGTTGATCTCCAGCGTCGGTGAAGTCGACATTACGGCCTATGTGTCCTACGACGACACTCAGGAAGACAACTATCAGCGTCTGTTTACAGAAGCGGAGTTCGTCTCCAACCCCGAATGGGACCGTTTGACGGATGACTGGAGTGGCATTCCCTACGTTGACCAGGTCTTCCGTCAGGGCTGGTCGACCCTGCGCGAGAATCTGCTGACCTACGTTAAGGCGGAAACACTGCTTGGTGACTCGTTCAGGTTGTCCGGCGGGGTGTACTACCACGACAATGAAGGTCGCGGCGACTGGATCCCGCCCTACCTTCTCGACCTGACGGACGACGGCGCCGGCCCGCAATCTGAAGTTCTCGGCGGTACGACGGTCAACGGTGGTGCCCCACTTGGTCGTATCTACTTCGTTGACGGAGCCGGTAACGCTCTGAGCCCGACGCCCGGCTGCGTGTCCTCGATTACGTTTCCGTACGGCGGCGCGGGCCCGGAGTCCGATCCAGCCTGTCATGACGCCAATGCCCTGGCCGTGCAATCCTATCGCCATACGCATTACGCCAAAGAACGCACCGGCGGCATGCTGGATTTTTCCTGGGACATGGACATCGGCACCAGTGCAAACACGCTGCGCGGCGGCGTTTGGCTTGAAGATCAGACTCGGGATGAGTTCCGCGACTGGCACAAGATCACGGACACGCGAGTCGGCATTCCTTTCGACAATCAGCCGTACTGGATTCAGTACGATCGAAGCTACCCTCAGGACACCTTCAAATGGTATGTCGAAGACAGCATCAACATGGGCGACATAAGCTTGACCCTGGGTGCGAAGCAGTTCCTTGTCGATGTCGAGCGACGCGACCTGTTCGGCGAGTCGGCCGATGCCGCAATCGACTCTGATTCCGATGTGCTCTTCTCGGGTGGCTTCCTTTGGACGACGCCGGTCGAAGGACTGGAAGTCTTTGCGGGCTATGCGGAGAACTTCAAGGCCGTATCCGATCTGATCCTTGAACGCCCGGACTCTGACCTGGACACGATCGAACCAGAGACCGCGGAGAACATAGAAGTCGGCGTTCGCTACGTATCCGAACGGGGATCAATAACCGCGACCTATTACGATATCGACTTCAACAACCGCATCATCTTCCTGAGCCCCGAAACAGAGTCGGGACCCGACTATGTGATCGGCACCAACGGTACGTACTTCAACGCCGGCGGTATCGAATCGAGCGGCGTGGAAATCGCGGCAACATTGAATATCACAGACGAGATCAGCGTTTATGCCGCGTATACCTACAACGACTCGACCTACGTCGGTACGGGTGATCCGGCGGTCGACGCGGCGGTAGGCATCACGCCGGGCAACACTGTGGTCGGTATCGCGGACAATCAGTTCGTGACATCTCTGGACTGGGTCGGAGACAAACTGCGCGCCGGTATCACAGCGAAATACACAGGGGATCGCTTCATTCGCTTCGACAATACCTGGGCCGCTGAGGCTTATACCGTCGCCGATGCCTACCTTGGCTTCAACGCGGCGGGTCTCGGCGACGGATTCGAGGCGCTGGATATCAACGTGGTGATCAACAATCTCTTTGATGAAGATTACCTAGGCGGTATCGCCGGACAGGGCGCCTGGATCGGGGCGCCACGGACGTTCGGCGTATCAGCCACCCTGGACTTCTAGTGGTAGCACAGTGCGGGGCGGCACGACCGCCGCCCCGCACACTCCTTCCAGATTGGAAATTGGCATGACGATGTGGACTCGACGTGAAGCGCTGTTGGCTGCGACCTCAGCCACGCTTATACCAACCGCCGCCACGTCGAACGATGTGCCGAATCCTACGTTTCGACACGGTGTATCAAGCGGTGATCCGGACTCGACGAGTATTGTCCTCTGGACGCGTGTCAGTGGCTCTACGGCACCAGTCAAATGCGCCTGGGAGCTCGCAGACGACCCTGAATTCTCGCGAATCATTCGCTCAGGTACGAGTCGCGCAAGCGCCGACCGGGACTTCACGGTCAAAGTTATTGCCGAGGGGCTTGAACCCGGCGGCACGTATCACTACCGGTTTCGCGCCCTTGGGGACGTCTCGCCGCCCGGCCGAACACGCACCCTCCCAGTAGGACACCTGGAAGCCCTGGGACTGGCGATCGCGTCGTGCTCGAACTATCCGTTCGGCTTCTTCAATGCTTACGAAGCTATCGCGGAGGATCCCGACGTGCAGTTCGTGCTGCACCTCGGCGATTACATCTACGAATACGGTCCCGATGGCTACGGTGGAGAAACAGGCAACAGGATCGGGCGAGCTCACAAGCCCGCCCACGAAATCGTTACGTTGGACGACTATCGCGCTCGCCACGCACAGTACAAGACTGACGCCGGCTCGAGGGCCATGCA
>CAZMEA010000296.1:0-3418 GCA_964565135.1 uncultured Woeseiaceae bacterium | reverse complement strand
TTGCCCTCGATCGTAAAGTCCTCGATCGATGGACGCTCCTTGACGGCGATAATCAACGTGTTGCCGTCCTGGCGCATCTCAACGTCGTCGAACAGCTTCTGATCGTACAACGAGCGAATCGCTTCCTGAATACGCAGATCGTTGACGCGATCGCCGATGTTAATCGGCAGATAGTTGAAGACCGTACCTTCGGAGATTCGCTGCAGACCTTCCACGCGCATATCGCGAACGACGAAGTCGGCCGCCTGCGACATGCCGCCTGCCAGCAGCAGTAGCACAGCCATGATCGGCCGCCATACACGCGGTGCGCCGAGAATGCAGTGAGAGCTGCCGTTCACCGGCCGCTCCCTGTAAGTACTCGGCACATCATCGCTCCACGAGTATCCGTGCAATGTCGTTGTAAAAAGCAAAGCTCATGAGCAGCAACAGCGCGAGAATGCCCACCTGTTGGCCGACGACCTGGGACCGGATGGACAAAGGGCTGCCTTTGATACCCTCGATGCTCTGGTAAACGATCTGTCCACCGTCCAGGACCGGTACCGGCATGAGATTAATCACCCCGAGACTGATACTGACGAGCGCAAGGAATCGAATGAACTGTTCGAACCCGGCAGACGCCGACGAACCGGCATACTGGGCAATGTTGATTGGCCCGCTGATGTTCTTGATGGACACCTCGCCGGTCAGCATACGAACGAACATGTTCACGGTGAAGGCTGTTGAGGCCCAGGTCTGCGCGACCGCTTCGCCGGCCGCGTCGACCGGCGCGTACTGGCGCAAATACCAGTAATCGCTGACGTCCCGGCTCAGACCGACACCCAGCTGACCACGACGTACACCGTCGCTTTCAACTGTCCCCAAAGCAGCGTCAAAGCTCTCGGATCGACCGTCACGTTCAACGACCACTGAGACTGTCTGTCCCGGGCGATCACCGACCACGCGGCTCAGATCGTTAAAGCTGCCGATGGGCGCTCCGTCAATCTCTACGATCGTGTCGCCGCTGCGCAAGCCAGCCGCTTCCGCAGCACCGCCAGGCACGATCTCGCCAACGATCGCAGGCGGCTGCCAGGGCTGGAATCCGAGCCCTTCGAAGAGCTGGCCGGGTTCGGTCAGACGAGCGGCGTCATCGCCGACGTTAATGACGGCCGTGCGCTCGCGTCCATCGTCACCCTCGACACGCAGTTCAATGCGCCCGTCGGCAACCATCGTTTCCATGATGCCGACCAGGGTCGATTCCCAGTCGACGGTGTCACGCTGACCGACCTGGACGATGCGATCGCCGTAACGCAACCCTGCGTCTGCCGCGTACGAGTCCGGGGTCACCGCGCCAACCTGAGGTTTGACCGTGGGGATGCCGTATGAAAACAGGACGAAGTAGGCGAGGATCGCAAAAACAAAGTTGAACGCCGGGCCGGCGAGCAGAACGGCGATTCGCGCCGGAACCGGCTTGTCGGTGAACGCGCGGCCGCGATCTTCAGGATCAATCGGACCTTCCCGCTCATCCAGGAACTTCACGTAGCCACCGAGCGGAATCGAAGACAGGCAGTATTCAGTGTTGTCGCTACCGCCCCGCCAGGTCCAGAGCGGCTTGCCAAAACCGATAGAGAAACGGAGCACCTTCATTCCACACCAACGGCCGACAATGTAGTGGCCGTATTCGTGGATCGCGACAAGCACGCTGATCGCGACAATAAAATAGAAGAGATTGCTCAGCACTGACGTCACTGGCTAGCCCATTTCCCGAAGCTTATCATTCACTTGAACACAAAACCCATAGTCACTTCTATTTGGAGTCCCGGGTGCCCTATGCATCAGACTCCATCGTTCAGGCGCAGTTCCCGTCGACGCTAGGCCAGCACTCCTGAACGGAGCCTGAACACCCACGTACTGCATCAAACGGTTCCTGCCCAACCGAGACCAATGGCAAACAACGGCGCCGCGGCGCTAACGCTGTCGACCCGGTCGAGGACACCGCCGTGGCCGGGGAAGAGATTGCCGCTGTCCTTGATGCCGGTATGTCGTTTGAACATGCTCACCGTCAGGTCACCAACAACGGATAACAGGCTGACCGCGGCACAGAATGGCACCGCAACGGCGAGAGAAAAGCCCTGCTGCAGTGAGACGACGACCACCGCCGTCAGCACCAGTAGCAGGCCGCCAATGACACCCTCCCAGGTCTTACCGGGGCTGATGGACGGAGCGAGCTTGACCCGGCCGAAGGCCTTGCCGCTGAAGTAGGCGCCAACATCAGCCATCCACACGATCATTAACAAGGCCAGGAGCCACCACGCAGACAGCTGATACAGCACAGCCAGCGCGACGTAGGCGGGCAGCAACATCAGGAGCCCACCGATCCAGGCAGCCGCTGCGGGTATCGGCGTGGGAAACCGAAACGCCCATACGAGCGCACCAACCCACCAGCACAGTCCGGCGATAAGAATTGGCTGCGTCCAGTCGGCCAGCACCGTAGCCAGAATCACCTCACAGGCAATGACGGCCCCGACGAACAACCAGCGTACCGGACTCGCTTTGGTACCGAGGAACTGTGACCACTCCCAGGCAGCCGCCGCGAATAAGCCGCCAATCGCAACCATCCCGACAGGCTTCGGCGCGTAGAACAAGACGACCAGCAGGATAGCGACGGCGACCAGCGCCGTAATGACACGCTGTTTCAGCACGTCAGACCGGGCCCAGTTGCTTGCCGGTCTTGCCGAATCGGCGCTGTCGACGGGCGTAGTACTCGAGCGCATCGCGAAATTCGGTCTCACCGAAATCGGGCCACAGGCAATTGCAGAAATAGAGCTCGGAATACGCGAGATTCCATAGCAGGAAGTTGGAGATGCGCTGTTCGCCGCCGGTTCGAATCAGCAGATCCGGGTCCGGTAGACCAGACAGCGCGAGCGCATCGGACACCATCTCTTCGTTGACCTCCTCAGCACTCAGCTCGCCGGATTCAACCCGCTTCGCCAGCGATCGTGCCGCGTGAGTGATGTCCCAACGCCCGCCGTAGGCAACGGCGATAATCAGATTGAGCCCGGTATTGGCGGCCGTTCGCTCCTCGGCAGCCCGCATTCGCGCCTGCAGTCGATCGCTGAGCATGTCCACCTGGCCGACGAAATGCAGTCGGACATTGTTTTTGTGCAGATCATCGACTTCGCGGCGCAGGACGTCGAAAAACAGTCCCATGAGGCGAGACACCTCTTCGCGGGGACGACGCCAGTTTTCACTGCTGAACGCGAATAGCGTCAGGTAGCCAACCCCCGCCTCCGCCGCCTGCTCGACAACCATTCTTACCGGCCGAACGCCCGCCTTGTGACCCGCGTATCGGGGTTTCGATCGCTGCTCGGCCCAGCGACCGTTGCCGTCCATGATGACCGCAACGTGGCGCGGCAGCTTGTCGAAGTCCGCCGTATCGGTG
>CAZMEA010000295.1:0-3430 GCA_964565135.1 uncultured Woeseiaceae bacterium | reverse complement strand
TGTTGATCACAAATGTCGGGAACACGTAGTTCACGTCGTTGAAGGACGGGTTGCGATTCACCTCGCGAATGAACTCGGTGGCCTCGGTCCGCTTGTCGAGATACGCATCTACCGTTGATGCGTATGCCAGTCGCTCGTCATCCGCGTCACCGGCTTTCCGCGCAGCGATGTACAGCAAGGCCGCATCCTGTCGCTCTCGATGCAGTGCCGTGCTCTGGGTCTCGAGCGTGGCGAACGCGGCGGGTCGTTCGTTGGTCGCCTGTTCGACCGCAACGGAATTGAACACCAGCGGCGCCGGCTGAAACTGGTAGAAAACGAAAACGAGGACACCGATGAGCAGAATCAGGAACTGCAGCGGAATTTTCAGAAACGCCGACATCATCAGGGACGTGCGGCCTTCATCGACAGACCGGGCCGTCAGGTAGCGCTGCACCTGGCTTTGATCGCATCCGAAATAGGACAGAAACAGGAAAAGCGCTGCGAAAAACCCGGACCAGACGGTGTAGCGCTCCGTGAGATCGAAGCGAAAATCGAGCGTCTGGAGTTTCCCGGCAGCGCCGGCCAGATGCAGCGCATCGCCGAGAGTTACCCCGGCGGGGAAGGAGGTCAGAATAACGACCACACACATCCCCAGGCCCGCGAAGATGATGAACATCTGTTTGACGTCGGTCCACGTCACGGCCTGCACACCGCCCAGCATCGTGTAGATGGTTGTGGACAAGCCAATCACGAAGATGGTCACGACCTCGTCCCAGCCAAGCACGATGGACAATACGACCGACGGAGCGGCAATGATGACGCCAACGCCCAGGCCGCGAGACACGAGGAAGAAGAAGCTGGTCAGCGTGCGCGTCTTCGCGTCAAACCGTTGCTCGAGATACTCGTACGCGGTGAACACCTTTGCGCGATAGAAAAAAGGAACAGCGGTGACGCAGAGAATGATCATCGCCAGCGGCAGACCGAGGTAGAACTGGATGAAGCGCATGCCATCGGAATAGGCCTGACCGGTGGTGCCGATCAGCGTGATCGCAGACATCTGCGTGGCCATGACCGACAAACCAACAGCCCACCAGGGCAGACTGCGACCGGCGAGAAAGAAACCGCTCGCGTCGTGCGACTGCCGACTGAGCTTCACGCCCAGCCAGACCACATACCCCAGGTAGAGGATAACGATCGACCAGTCGACGGGATGCACGCTAGCCCGTGTACTTTTGACTGAAGAGATACAACAACGCGACGACAGCAAGCGTGAAGATCACGACAGCGGCGTACACGGGGCGCCAGCGGACAGTTGAGTCGGATTCGGTGGGCTGCTCGGACGTCACCGCGGTTTCCTTATTGTTTTTCCGGCGCGATTAAGCGGTCAATGTTAACGCGGAAACCCGTCCCGGGCGCCAGTGAGCGATACGAATGCAGGGTAAGAGCGTCCTGGAGAAGTCTGTGGCTCGTTGGGTCAGTCCGGATGGTGCCAGCCAGCCGGATCGACGCGATAGAATCGCTGCAGCTGCTCATACAGGTCCGGCAGGCGCTGCTTCATCGAGCGGGGCTTCTCGAAAAAGGACTCGGTCGCAACGGCGAAGAACTCTGGTGGGTTGGTCAGACCGTATTCATCAAGGACCCGATTTTTTCCGCGCGCGACTCGCTTGAGCAGCGCGTCGTACTCCCGCGAGAGCACCTCGACCCAGTCGTCGAAATGGTCGGCCTCGTGCAGGTCGGGCATCCCGTCGGTACCGCCTGCCTGCTCATCGAGCTTGTGAGCGAACTCATGCAGTACGACGTTGAATCCGTCGTCGGGATCCGACACACCGCGGATGACGTCGCCCCAGGACAATACGATCGGGCCGCGATGCCAGGACTCGCCGGCACGCGACGTGCGTTCGTGCACCTCGACGAGACCGTCGTATCGAACCGAGCTGCCTTGATAGGTATCGGGATAAATGAGAATCGAGGTGAACCCTGGAAAGTAATCAGGCCCCCTATTGAGCAACAGAACACACGCGGTACCCGCCACGATGTAGCGAACCTCGTCCGTGATCTCCTGCCCTCCGCGACCAATGAACTCTTTCTCGGCTAGGAATACGTTTGCGTGACCAAGCAGTTGCTCGCGTAGCTCCACAGGCATTGCACTGTACAGCGGAACGTGTTTCTTGAGTGCCACCTCGAGCCCTTCCGGGGGCGTGCTTGCGCGGAGGCGTTGCCTTTTGACCCGACGGACAACGGGTGCCAGGATGAGGTAGAGGAAGATACTGGCAGGGACTGCCAGCACGAGACCGAAGATCACGCCGCGCATGGAGAACCTGCTATCAAGAACCGGGCACTATTGTTGGCTGCTTTGGAATTGCTTCGGCATCAGTAGCCGTGAGCAGCAAGGTCCACACCAATCTCTGCAAACGCTTCCGGGACGCCCGGAAACATGTCAAGGAGTAGTAACAGGTTAGGGCGGTAAGGCAGATATGCGGGATCGACTTCCTCGTTGATATGCAGAATTATTCGACTCGGAACTGACCAGCCGTAACCCTGCGTGGACGGCAAGTACTGTCGTGCAAGCGCCTCATCACCGGCGAGCAGAAAATTCTCGATGTCGCCCCAACGGGGCCGACCGTATTCATTCATTCTTTTGAATGCCGAATCGATCAGTTTCTGTGAGGCTTCCGGATCGCCGTCCAGGCGACCGAGAAAGAACTCCATACGCGCCCTTGCGCCTTCTGGCACATCACGTGAAGCAAATTCTCGTGCCTCTGCCTCCATCCCGTCGGCCAGCAAGGAGACAAAATAGGCTTCCGTGCCAAACATGTTTTCCAGTCCTACTTGCTCCATGCGTGTTTCGAAAAAAGCTCTTGCCTCGGCAAACTCACCCAGATAGGCGTGCAGATTGACGATGTCGGATACAAGGAGCTCGCTGCTGTAACCCAGTTCCCAAGCCGTTCGAACCTCACCCAGAGCTTCGCGAACGCGCCCGACGCTACGCAGAAAGTTACTGTGGCGTAGCCGAACTCGCGCATCGTTAGGTGCAAGGCGTATGGCACGAAGAAACAGCTGCTCGGCTTCCAGCCAGCGAAGCTCACCGAAACTCGCTTGTGCGAGCTCCATGATGGCCGGTCCGCTTTCGGGATTCAGCGCCAGTGCCCGTCGAAGGGCCTCACCGCTTGTCGAGAGGTCTTGCCCGACGATTCCCTGACTTCGCTCCGCGCGCGCAAGTGCCGCCCAGGCATCCGCGAAATCGGGATCGAGCGCGACTGCTCGCTCGAGAAACTCGATCCCCTCTGCGCTTTCTCTCAAATCAAAGGAACCCAGGAACTCGAGACCCTTTAGATAGAGGGAATAGGCCTCCATGTTTGACGTCCCTTCGAAACGACGTTCGGGAAGCGCCTCGACACCCAGCTCGCCGAACAACGCATTCGCGATGCTGACCGAGATTTCTTCCTGCACC
>CAZMEA010000294.1:0-3430 GCA_964565135.1 uncultured Woeseiaceae bacterium | reverse complement strand
TTCTGGCGTCGAGGGCGCCGGTTTCTACGCGAATCGGTGCGAAAAAGCTTGGATACTCGGTGGTCAGGCTGAAGCCCGGCAAACGGGCGTGGCCTTATCATTCTCACTACGTAAACGAAGAAATGTTCTTCGTACTGGAAGGCGAGGGTACGTTGCGCCACGGCGGTGAGGAATTTCCGATTCGACAAGGTGACTTCATCAGCTCGCCGGCCGATCCGGAGCAGCCTCATCAGATCATCAACACGTCAAATGCAGACCTTGCCTACATCGCGCTTGGCACCAACGAAATGCCCGACATGTTCCTGTATCCGGACTCTGACAAGTACGGAGTGTGGCACGGAGATCCGGCCAATCCACGAGCCGCGGACGCCTTTGTAGTTTTTGCTCGGAAAAAGGACGGGGTCGACTACTGGGACGGCGAGGCGGATTGAGCCCGGTTCGGGCTGTAACCGCTTTTAGCCCACTCGCACTGACATGACAGAGTCAGACCGAAGCAGTCGTGGTTCCTTCATGCGCGATAATCCGCTGATCGTCGCGAGCATCGCACTACCGTTTCTGATCGTTGTTCTGTTCCTGGCCGCGACCGGTATTCCGAGGTTGCTGGTGGATGCGCCGACGTATGACATTGTTCTGTTCACTCGATACCCGACGACGAACCGCTCGATACCTGTGTCCATTGACATCGAGGTCAGTGACGGTCGGGCAACTGCGGTCGTCCGCGATGTATCCAGCTCATCGAATGCACCGCGGGTCTTTGTTTACGAGAGCACCGTGGACCGGGTTCGGGAGCTACAGATCGGGCTTCCGGCGACCTGGGATGGCATCGAAGCAGGGGACAGGTTCCCGATTCCGGAACTTTCTCAAGTGACTCTGAGCGCAACGCTCGTCGCGCCGGATGGATACGAATACCGCGGAGTTCGGCGACGCGGCAATGGACTGATGTTCGAGTTGTTCGGCGGGCGAAGTTATTCGGGTGACGTGACGATTGCGAAGAATGGTGCGATTCGACGTATATCACTGCCGGACGATTTGCCGTACTGGTACCGGGATCCGCAGTTTCTCGGCTGGGTTGTGGAACGACAATGACCCGGACGCCCGAAGAGACAGACGCCATTGATCGAATTCGCGCCATTGCCAGGGCGCACGGATTCAGTGCCGACGAGGTTGCGGCTGCGATTCGCGAAGCAGAGACGGGCGACCCTCAGAGAGCGGGTCTGCTGGGACGAATTCTCGCTATCCTCGGCGGCATATTCGTGTTCTCCGGCATCGCCGTGTTCATCGGGCTGAACTGGGAAAGCATGAATACCGCAGCCCGAATCGTAGTCACACTGGGCTCTGGCGTAGCGACGTTTATTCTTGCGCTGATCGCTGATCACGACGAGCGTTACCAGCGGGCCGCGACGCCGCTGTTTTTTGTTGCTGCCGCGTTACAGCCAACCGGGCTGCTGGTCACGATCGACGAGTTTTTTTCCGGCGGCGATTGGCATTTCGCGGCAATGTTCGTGGCAGGTGTGATGGCGCTTCAACAGGGCCTCGTTTTTCGCTCGCGTGGACGGGCGGTTTGCCTGTTCACGACGATACTCTTCAGCCTGTGGTTTCTGGCAACGTTATTCGACTATGTGGGCATCGATGGGGAGTTCGCTGCTATTGTCCTTGGTGGCTCCACGGTCGGACTGAGCGTTGGGCTGAGCAAGACCCGATACGCCGAGGTAGTCCCTTTCTGGTATCTGGCCGGGTCGATCGCTTTCTACAGCGGGCTGCACAGTATTCTGGATGACACCGTCATCGAACTGTTGTTTCTGGCCGTCGCCAGTGCCGGTATCTTCCTGAGCGCGGTCGTTGCGAGCCGAATGCTGCTGGGTGTCAGCACGATAGCGATGCTGGGGTACATCGCGGAGTTCACCGCCGAGAACTTTGCGGAATCTCTGGGCTGGCCTATCGTGCTAATCCTGATCGGGCTCGCATTGATCGGACTTAGCGGGCTGGCATTGCGGATCAACCGTAAATACATTGCCAGCGACTGACTCCTTCCCGAATGACGAACAGAGCTGGTCGCCGCCGCTGCATCCTTGGGTGCCGGAGTTCCTGAAGTTTGTCGGATTTAACTGAACTGGATGATCCCGAGTACCTGATCGTCGGCGGAGGTCTTGCCGGCTTGTATTCGGCGTATCGGCTGGAACAGGCTGGTCGGACGTTCGCAGTGTTGGAGGCGGCGAGTACCGTTGGCGGCCGGATAGACACAGCACGCGCGCCGGAACCGCATGCATCTGTGCTCGACGTCGGTCCGACTTGGTTCTGGCCGCATCAGGCTCGTATGCAATCCTTGCTGCAGGAGCTCGGACTCTCGTATTACCCGCAACACACGGCAGGCGACGTCCTCTATCAGATGGCAGAGGCTGGCGAACCTGTACGTCACGCAGGAGCCGGCGCTATGTACTCATACCGCGTTGCGGGTGGTATGACGGCGCTCATTGGGTCACTGCGGGAGAAGGTGGCACCGAAACGACTATGCCTGGACACCGAGGTGACCGGTGCAGAGTGGGAGGGTGGAAACTGGTGCCTTTCCATCCGACACAAGGGCGAAGTTGGCGCCCTTTCGGCTCGGAATCTCGTCATCGCCATACCCCCGAGGCAGGTGCTTCGCGGTCTGGAGCCGCAAAGCTGGGCATCGACGGAACTGCAATCGGCGCTGGGACGGCAACAAACCTGGATGGCGGCACAGGCCAAATTCGTTGCCGCCTACGCAGAACCGTTCTGGCGCGGGAACGGACTCTCCGGAGATGCGTTCAGCCGGACAGGTCCTCTCGTCGAAATTCATGATGCCACCGATGAGTCGGTGGGTACCGCTGCATTGTTCGGCTTCGTCGGGGTTCCGGCGCTCCAACGGGCGCAGATCGGCCCGGATACGCTCAGTGACGCTTGCCTCAAGCAGCTCATGGCTCTTTTTGGCGAGCCGGCATCGTCGCCTATCTACGTGGCATTGAAAGACTGGTCAGGTGAACCGTTCATCGCGACGCAGCAGGACCGGGAGGAGGCACCGGCTCATGCAGAATTTCCATTCGAATCGTTCCGGTGTGAACTGGATTCACTGTCTGTACATCTTGCGGGCAGCGAATACGCCACTGTAGAACCGGGCTATCTTGAAGGAGCCCTCGAAGCGTCCGAGCGGTGGCTCACCAGCGAGGGCATAGGGAACGCGGATTGATCTTTAGTGCCCAATCCGCCATCGGTGCCAATAGCACGCATCCCGGAGACCGCGGATTGATCTTAAGTGCCCAATCCGCCATCGGTGCCAATAGCACGCATCCCGGAGACCGCGGATTGATCTTAAGTGTCCAATACGAAAATTGAGGTATTCCCTCGCTGTGAGTTCGTCTAGGGGCCCAAACGTAAAAAGCCCCTCACTGAGGGGCTTTTTTGCGTTTGGCTC
>CAZMEA010000293.1:0-3434 GCA_964565135.1 uncultured Woeseiaceae bacterium | reverse complement strand
GCAAAGCTCGCGCCGAGCAGCCCCGGATGCAGGTCTTCACCGCTGGATCGCGCTGCCTGCTGCTGGCCGAGTCGTGCGGTGACCTTGCGCTCCCGGCCGTCTCTTACGAACTCGATCTCGACTTCTTCGCCGGAACCCTTGAGGCCGATCGCATTTGCGAGCTCGCGACTGTTGTCGATGCGGTCGTCATTGACCCGAACGATGATGTCGTCGACCTGGATGCCGGCGTCCTCAGCAGCGGAACCGGGCTCGACGGCAGATACGAGGGCGCCGCTTTCGACCTCTGCGCCGAGCGCTTTTGCGCTCTCGGAATCGATTGTCTGGATAGATACGCCCAGCAGGCCGCGGCGGACTTCGCCGAAATCCAGGATCTGGCGCATGATCGAGCGGGCGAGCTCCGAGGGGACGGCAAAGCCGATGCCGACGTTGCCGCCCGTGCGACTGATGATCGCTGAGTTGATGCCGATCAGTTCGCCGCGGAGATTAACCAAGGCGCCGCCCGAGTTTCCCGGGTTGATCGAGGCATCAGTCTGAATGAAATCCTCGTAGCCGTTCCGGCTGATGCCGGTGCGGCCAACTGCGCTGACGATACCCGAGGTGACCGTGTGGCCGAGCCCGAACGGGTTGCCGATCGCAATCACGTAATCGCCGACTTCCATGCTGTCAGAATCGCCGAAGTCGATGTCTGTCAGGTTTTCAGGATCCACTCGGATAACGGCGATGTCGGTCGCCGGATCGGAGCCGACGATTTCCGCTTCAAGCGTCTCCTCATTTAGGAGCGTGATCAGAATCTGGTCCGCACCGTCGACGACGTGATGATTGGTCAGGATGTAGCCTTCGTCCGCATCGACAATTACACCGGATCCGGCGCTCTGTACTTCCCGCGAACCCTGCTCCATGTCCGGCAGACCGAAAAAGCGCCGGAACATCTCGTCAGCGTACGGTGAGCGCGAGGCAACAGTCTGGCTTACTCGGATGTTCACCACCGCCGGCGCTACGCGTTTGACGACCGGTGCGAGACTCGGCAGTGGTTGCCCGGTCGACTCATCGGTCAGCGCGGCCATGCCGCCGAAGGAGAGTGCCAGCAACAGCGTCGCGACAAGCATTCGGTTAGCAATCTTCATTGTTCTTCGTTCCTCACGTTAATTTCGCCGGCCATTCCCTTGGCCAGGACGGCTCGTTCGGACGGCATATCACCGTCGTTGTGCATAAAGTGACGGACCGCGCGCGGGTCCCTGAAGTTCCGCCGGTCGACGCTCAGCCCGGACCGTCATCCGTTACAGGATGCCGGTCCTGGCTGTTTCGTCGCAAGCCGAGACGCGGTTGATTGGTTGGCGTCAGGCTGCCTCGACCGAGATACGGCGGGCCTGCACTTCGGGCAGCTTCGGAATACTCACTTCCAGAATGCCACTCGCACTGCGTGCCGAAATGTTCTCGGCGTCGACGGTCTCGGGAAGCGTGAATCGTCGGAAGAATTTTCCGGTGGACCGCTCAAAGCGTTTCACACCGTCAACGTCCTCATGCGTTTCCCGGTTGCGCTCGCCGGAGATGCTGAGCGCGCCGTCTTCCATGCGCACATCAATGTCTTCCACAGCAACACCCGGCAGATCCGCGCGCAATACGAAGCGCGTCTTTTCTTCCACGATGTCCACCGCGGGCAACCAGTCCGCGACGCTGTTTGCTTCCGTTCCCGGGCGACCAAAGCGTCGCTCGGCCAGCTGGTCCAGGTCGCGGTGCAGCAGATTGATCATGCTCCAGGGTTCAAATCTCGTTACGTTCATGTCGTTGTTCCTCGCTCGAAAATTGTCACTTGACGCGTCCGGCGCGAGCCGGTGATCGCGTCGCTTGCGGGAATAATTGGGGTCTTGTGAACGGTTTCAACAGGTCAGGTCTGTGTGAAAAATCGCCCATATCGGGCGATTTCAGGCGGGGAAATGCGCTTGCGCTGCTGCCACTACATGTTGTGTTTGCCAGATGAAACAAAAGTGACACTTTTTTCTGTTCAAATTTAGCTATCTACATTCACTATTTTTGATAAACTACTGTTTTTAATGCTATTTTATACTGAACTGGTTTTCCGAATAATGCTTGACAGTGATCACCTACGGGCATAATCTAGGTCGTCTGCAAACACAACATCTTGTGTTTGATTCAACTCTGAACCGATGCTCTTTGGAGCTCTTGTCGTGGCTAAAAGCCGAACGGCGAGCGGGGTCCTTTTCGCTCTCGGAAACGGGTTGGGCAAGAAAAAACAGATATGTGACCTGCTCTGGCGGGTCAAATTGGGGAGTCGGGCACCGGGCTAAATCACCGCCACCATCCAGTGGCCGCGGACATGCGGTCAGACGACTGGGTCTCGTCGATGGTGAGGGTAGCCGGACCGGCACGGAGACGGAAGGAATCAACGGGAGTTAATGGCTCAATGAAGTCCGCTATTAGTCTGCAGCACAGCGCAACCAGGGATGACGAGTTTCAGCCTGCATCACTCGACATATGGGCGTCGAAATACCGCCTGATGGCAAAGAGTGGCGAGGTTGTCGACGGGACGATCGACGACACTTACAGCCGTGTCGCACGCGCACTTGCTGACGTCGAAGACGAAGCGCAGCGCGAAGAGTATTTCGAAGAGTTTGTCTGGGCGCTGCGCCACGGAGCGATACCGGCGGGACGCATCATGTCGAACGCGGGTGCTCGCGAGCATAAACCTGCGACTTCGACCATCAATTGCACCGTGTCCGGCACGGTCGGCGATTCGATGGACAACATCCTGAACAAGGTTCATGAAGCCGGTCTCACGTTGAAGGCGGGATGCGGCATTGGCTACGAGTTCTCGACCCTGCGACCGAAGGGCGCCTACGTAACGGGTGCTGGTGCATACACGTCCGGCCCGCTGTCGTTCATGGATATCTACGACCGCATGTGTTTCACAGTGTCTTCCGCCGGCGGCCGACGGGGCGCGCAGATGGGAACGTTTGACGTCGGGCACCCTGATGCAATCGACTTCATTCGCGCGAAGCGAGAAGACGGCCGGTTGCGGCAGTTCAATCTGTCGCTCCTCATCACCGACGAGTTCATGCAGGCCGTCAAGAATAAGGAGGACTGGAACCTCGCCTTTCCGGTGACCGAGAAGGAAGTCGAGCAGGACAATCTCGACGTCAGCGATGCATCGCAGTTCGTCTGGCGCGACTGGCCGGAGGCAGGCAACTACGTTCAGAACGACCGCGGAGAGGTGGCGTGCAAGATCTACCGGACGCTGCCCGCCCAACGGGTGTGGGATCTGATCATGGCGTCGACCTACGATTTCGCGGAGCCGGGCTTCGTGCTGATCGACAAGGTCAACGAAATGAACAACAACTGGTTCGTCGAGAACATTCGCGCGACCAACCCATGCGGCGAACAGCCGTTACCGCCGTATGGCTCCTGCCTGCTTGGTT
>CAZMEA010000292.1:0-3440 GCA_964565135.1 uncultured Woeseiaceae bacterium | reverse complement strand
TTTCTTCGCGGATTCGGTTACCAGGGCGGCGCGTATCGGGACGATTGGCGACGCGGAACGACGACAGCTGGCCTCGGCGAGGCGTTCAAGAAGTCGCTCACAAAGCCGGGGCCGTGGAAGTTCGATATGGGCGGATTTGGCGAGATGTTGCCGGATGAGCGCAATCGCGTCTGGCTGGATGACAAGTCAACGGACAAATGGGGCATGCCGTTGCTGCACATCGATTGCGAACTGCGCGAGAACGAACATGCCATTGCCAAAGCCATCATCGATGACGGCAAGGAAGTCATGGAAGCGGCGGGGCTGGTCGACATCTACAGCTGGGGCAGACTGGCGCCGCCGGGCCTGCTGATCCACGAAATGGGCACCGCACGCATGGGGCACGATCCTGCTACTTCCGTCCTGAACAGGCACAATCAGGCGCACGATGTGCCCAACCTCTTTATTACCGACGGTGCATGCATGACCTCGAGCGCATGCCAGAATCCGTCACTCACGTACATGGCGCTCACGGCGCGCGCGGCCGCTGCGGCCACCGACATGCTGAAGGAAGGCCAGATATGAAACGACGTACACTCCTGAAAGGTGCAGCTGCACTTGCAACCTATCCCTGGCTTTCAGCCTGTGGCGGAGACAACGAACCCATGACGACCGGCAACAGCCTTGAACGCATCGGTATTCAGCTTTACACCGTCAGGGACCGAATGGCGGTGGACGTACCCGGAACGCTGGAGCAAATCGCGAGTATCGGCTACGACGAGGTCGAGTTTGCAGGTTACTTCGACCATACACCGACAGAGGTCAGTTCGATGCTCGATGCGAACGGGCTGGTGTCTCCGTCATCGCATGTTTCCCTTGCGGACATTCGCAATACGCCAGACGAACTTATCGAAAGCGCGCAGACGCTGGGTAACCAGTACGTTGTTCTGGCCTGGCTGGCGCCGGAGGATCGGCAGTCGCTGGACGCTTACCGTCAGCATATCGAACTGGTCGCAGGCTTCGCCGAACAATGCGCTCGGGCCGGCCTGCAGTTCTGCTGGCACAACCATGACTTCGAGTTCATCGAACTCGAAGGCCAGATTCCGATGGATATGATCCTGGAACAGACGGATGCTGAGCTCGTTCAGATTGAGCTCGACCTGTACTGGATCACAAAGGCCGGCGTCGATCCGTTTACGTATTTCGATCGCCACCCGGGTCGCTTCCCGCTCTGCCACGTGAAGGACATGGCCGCTGACGGAAGCATCGCCGATGTCGGTGATGGCAGGATCGACTTTCCAGCCGTCTTTTCGGCAGCCGATGTCGCTGGCCTGAAACACTACTTCGTCGAACGCGATGATCCGCAGGTTTCGATGGAAACCGCATCAAGAAGTTATGCGGCCATTTCTGCGATGACTTTCTGACGACACCAAGCGTTGTTCAGTCTGAGGTCGTAGCGGTCAGTCGGCAAAGCGTCAGACAAGAAGCGACAGCAAAGCCGCGACGGAAAGGCCCGTCAGGGAAATTATCGTCGTCAATACGGTCCACGAGCGCAGCGTGTCCCGTTCACTGATGCCGAGATAACGGCTGACCAGCCAGAAACCCGAGTCGTTGACGTGCGAGAGGATGGTGGCGCCGGAAGATGTCGCGATCACGAGGAGCGCCAGCATCATGGCCGAAAGTTCCTGAGTTGCGGTTATCGGTGCCATGAGTCCGGCTGCGGTAATCATCGCTACGGTTGCAGAGCCCTGCGCGATCCGGGTGAGTGCGGCAATCATGAACGCGAGCAGGATCAAAGGCATCTGCGAATCAGCGACCATGTCGGCCAGCGCATTGCCGACGCCCGAGTCGATCAACAGCTGTTTAAAGGCACCGCCGGCGCCGGTAATCAGGATAACGATGCCGGCAGGCTCGAGTCCCTTGTTCGCGATAGCAAGTATGTCGTCTTTGGTGAACCCGTCCATGCGGCCCAAAAAAACCATTGCAAGCAACGTGGTGGCCAGCAGCGCAACGAATGGGTGACCGACGAACGTCAGCACTGAGGTTACCGTATGCCCGGTGCCTGGCCACAGAGGCGCGACACTACTTCCCATTATCAGTACGAGCGGCAGCAGGATGATCGCGGCTACCCGTGCAAAACTGATATTGCCTCCGGCTTGGGTGTTGACCGCTTCGGCGAATGACTCCGGGACGTCGACGTGGAGACGTCGGGCAAGGTATCGCCCGAATAAAGGCCCGGCGAGAATCATCGATGGGATCCCGGCCAATGTGCCGAAGATGATCACCCAGCCAAGATCAGCACCGAGAAGCTCCGCAACCGCGATTGGGCCTGGCGTCGGCGGCACGAAGCTGTGAGTGACGGCCAGCCCGGCCAGCAGTGGCGCAGCGTAGTACAGGAGCGACCGACCGCTCTTCAGTGCCAGGCCGTACACCAGTGGCAGAAGGATGATGAGGGCGACGTCAAAGAAGACCGGGATTGCAACGATAAAGCCGGTGACACCGAGGCCCCACTGGGCGCGATCTGCGCCGAATCTGCCGATGACGGTCCTGGCGATACAATCGATGCCTCCACAGGACTCCAGCAGTTGTCCGAGGATAGCGCCCAACCCGACGACCACGGCGACAAATCCGAGCGTTCCGCCCATACCGTTTCTGATCGAGTCCAGGATTTCGCCACCGGGCATGTTGGTGCCCAGACCCACGAGTACACTGACCAGCAACAAAGCAACGAAGGCGGCCAGACGAAGTCGAATGACCAGAAACAGCAGGAGCAGGATTCCGGCAGCAGGCACCGAGACCAGCAAAAGATTGTCCACACCGCACCCCGATAGGTGGTTACAGGCTTAGCACCCGGTCACCTATTCTATGGAAGTGAGAGAAAAGACCGTAATCGTTGCTGGTGTGGCCGGCTGTGGCAAGACGACGATTGGGCGAGCACTCGCCGAGCGTCTCAGGTGGACGTTCGTCGAGGCGGACGATTTTCACAGTCAGGCTGCGAAGCACAAGATGGCGGCGGGCCAGGCGCTGAACGACAACGATCGGGCAGATTGGCTGGCAGCGCTGAATGCCACGCTCCTGGAGCTGGCGCCTGCGGTGTTGGCATGTTCAGCGCTCAGGCACGTCTACCGTGAGCAGCTGACCGCAGGCCTGTCGGCCAGGTTCGTCTGGATCGAGCTCAGTCCGGAGCTGGCACGAGAACGGGTTGCCGGGCGCGCTGACCATTTCATGCCGCCGAGCCTGATCGACAGCCAGTTCGCGACGGCCGAGACGCCCACAAAGGCGATCTTCCTGGATGCCCGAAATTCTGTCGCGCAATCGGTGCAGACCTGCATAGAGGAATTGGCAGACTTCGTCGCCGACTAGACGGTATCGAGCGGCTGACCGGATACGGGGTTGGAATCGTGCCTTGTTGATCAGTCCAGCTTCTTGAGCTCGATGTTCCGAAACTGGATGGGGTGGCT
>CAZMEA010000291.1:0-3494 GCA_964565135.1 uncultured Woeseiaceae bacterium | reverse complement strand
TGCAAGCATGTGCTTCTCTCTGTTTAGTGGGTCACGCGACCAGGAGCGCCATGAAGTCGTCGACCGCCGTGCGGGCGAGGGCATCACGGTCATCGCACAGGGCCTTCAGCGCTGACCACTGCGTACCTTTGAGTTTCGGCTGTACGCTGCGATCGAACTTCTCGACCAGCACGGGGATGCCTTCGGCGCGACGTTCCCGGTGCCCGATAGGATAGTCGATTGCCACCTTGTCGGTCGCGCTGCCGTCGCTGAAAAAGACCTGCACAGCGTTCCCGATGTAGCGTTTGGCAGGATCGAAGTAGTCCTTCGTGTACTGCTCGTTCTCGACAACCTCCATTTTGTCGCGCAGCGCGTCGATGCGCGGATCGCCGGCGATGTCGTCCTCGTAGTCGGCGGCCGTCAACCGGCCGTGGATCAGCGGCACTGCGACCATGTACTGCAGGCAGTGATCCCGATCGGCGGGATTGTCGAGAGGGCCGGTCTTGTCGATGATGCGGACGCCCGCTTCCTGGGTTTCAATGACGATTCGCTCGATGTCGTCGATACGATTCGCCACGTCCGCGTGCAGCTGCATGGCTGCTTCGACCGCCGTCTGGGCGTGAAACTCGGCGGGGAAGGAAATCTTGAACAGGACGTTCTCCATCACGTAGCTGGCATAGCGCTGCGGAAAGCTGAACGGTTTCCCGCTGAAGAGCACGTCGTAGTAGCCCCAGGTTTTAGCCGATAGCGCGGACGGGTAGCCCATTTCGCCGGTGCGGGCGATCAGCGCCAGTCGCACGGCGCGACTCGTCGCATCGCCTGCGGCCCAGCTTTTTCGCGACCCTGTGTTTGGCGCGTGGCGATAGGTGCGCAGCGCGCCGCCGTCGATCCACGCGTTGGATACCGCGTTAATGACCTGCTCGCGATCTCCGCCCAGCATCCGGGTCACGACCGCCGTGGATGCCACGCGCACCAGGAGTACGTGATCAAGGCCGACCCGATTAAAACTGTTCTCCAGTGCGAGAACTCCCTGGATCTCGTGGGCCTGGATCATGCAGCGCAGGACGTCATGCATGCTCAGCGGGTCCCGGCCCTCGAGGCGCGCCTGCCGGCTAAGGTAGTCGGCGGTTGCCAGGATGCCTCCCAGGTTGTCGGAGGGATGCCCCCATTCCGCCGCCAGCCACGTGTCATTGAAGTCGAGCCAGCGAATCATCGCCCCGATATTGAAGGCCGCCATCACAGGCTCCAGCTCCCAGGACGTGCCCGGAACGCGGGCACCGCCAGGCAACGTCGCGCCCGGAACGACCGGCCCCAGGAGCTTGGTGCAGGCGGGGTAGTCGAGTGCCTGAAAGCCGCAGGCCAAGGTATCCATCAGGCAATAGTGAGCGGTTTCGAACGCGACCTCGGAGTCGACGGTTTCCGCGCAGACGTAGTCGGCAATATCGACGAGCACCGGGTCTGGGTCCGGGCGCCGCGCCGAACGGATATCAGTTTGGGACATCAGGAGTTCCTGCCATTAATCAACTGTGAGCGGAACGCTGGCAGACGCCATGCGTTCCCGGAATGAATGCGGGTCACTGACGCTGGTCGATCGGCACCCAGGCCTGAAGCTCGGGACCCGTGTAGTCAGCTGCGGGCCTGATCAGCTTGTTGTCGGCGCGCTGTTCCATGACGTGCGCCGCCCAGCCAGTGACCCGGGAGCAGACGAACACCGGGGTAAACAGGCTCGTCGGTATCCCCATGAAGTGATAGACGGTGGCCGCGTAGAAATCAGCGTTCGCAAACAGCTTTTTCTGATCCCACATGACCTTCTCGATCGCTTCTGACACCGGGTAGAGGCGCGTGTCGCCGACCTCGTCCGCGAGGCGCTTCGACATTTGCTTGTTGATGTCATTGCGGGGATCGGAGGTCGTATACACCCGGTGCCCGAAGCCCATGATCAGTTCCTTGCGCTCGAGCATGCCGAGAACGCCGTGAATTGCCTGCTCGGGCGTTTCGAACTTCTGGATCAGCGCCATCGCCGCTTCGTTGGCACCGCCGTGCAGCGGCCCGCGCAGCGCGCCGATGGCCCCGGCTATGGCCGAATGCATGTCCGACAGCGTTGCCGTAATCACCCGCGCTGCAAACGTCGACGCATTGAACTCATGCTCGGCGTAGAGAATGAGGGTCGTCGACAGCGAGCGAATGTGCAGCTCCGGCGGCGGTTTGTCGTGGAGCATCGTCAGGATGTGCCCGGCAATGGTGTCGTCGTCAGTTTCAACGTCGATCCGGCTGCCGTCCGTCGCGAATCGGTACCAGTAGCACATCATTGAAGGCAGTGCCGCAAACAGGCGGTCGGCCGTCGACTGCTGCGCCGCGAAGTCCGTTTCGGTTTCCAGGTTACCGAGGAACGACACGCCGGTGCGCATTACGTCCATCGGATGCGCGTCGGCGGGGATCATCTCGAGCACCGACTTCAGCGAATCCGGCAGGCCACGCAGCGATTTAAGCGTCGCAATGTAGCCGTCGAGCTCCGCCTGGGTCGGCAACCTGCCGTACATCAGGAGATAGGCGACCTCCTCGAACGTCGCGTGCTTGGCCAGATCGAAAATGTCATAGCCAAGATAGGTCAGGCCGGCGCCTTCCTTGCCGACCGTGCACAGTTTGGTGGCCCCCGCCGTTACGCCGGCGAGCCCCCCCGTCTTTTGCGATGGCGCCATGCTTCAACCCCCGAGTTGTGGCGTCGCCTAGTCAGAACCCTGCTTGATGCCCTGTTCGGCGAAAAGCTCGTCGAGCTTTGTTTCGTAATCGTGATAACCGAGGACGGCGTAAAGCTCGTCCCGTGTCTGCATGTCCCCGATAGATGCAGCCTGCGTCCCGTCGTTGCGAATCGTTGCGTACACCCGCTCTGCTGCCAGAGCCATAGCTCGCGTTGCCCCGAGCGGGTACAGCGCAATGCTAACGCCGGCCTCGGCCAGTTCGTCCGTGGTGAACATCGGCGTCTTGCCAAACTCCGTCAGGTTTGCGAGCACCGGTACATCGATCGCCCGTGTGAACTGCCGATACTCATCGAGCGTCGTCAGCGCCTCCGCGAAAATCATATCGGCGCCTGCATCGACGTACGCAGCTGCACGCTCGATAGCCGCCTGCTGACCTTCGACAGCGTGCGCGTCCGTCCGCGCCATCAGGACGAAGTCGGCATCGGTTTTGGCGTCGGCGGCCGCCTTGATTCTGTCGACCATCTCGTCGGCCTCGACCAGCGCCTTGCCGGGCCGGTGACCACAGCGTTTCACAGCGACCTGGTCTTCGAGATGGCAGCCGGCCGCGCCGGCACGGGTCATTTCGCGAACAGTCCTGGCGATGGAGAAGGCGCTGCCCCAGCCGGTATCGGCATCGACGAGCAGCGGCAGATCGCTGATGTAGGTAATTCGGCGGATGTCCTCGCAGACATCCTGCAGGGTCGACACGCCGAGATCAGGCAATCCCAGCGAGTAGTTGGCGACGCCGGCGCCGGAGAGGTAGATGGCGCGAAAGCC
>CAZMEA010000290.1:0-3503 GCA_964565135.1 uncultured Woeseiaceae bacterium | reverse complement strand
CGGTGTACCAGGCGTTCTACGACGACGAGGAGGCCAGAACCTGCGGCAACTGCCGCGCCGTCCATCCGGGCAAGGAGCCCCCTGAAGGGTGGGTGTCGATACCGCCACGCCCGGGGAGCTGATGTGAGTTCGCCGTTGACGCTCGAGTACGCTCGCGAACAGGACGCCAGCGACCCGCTGCGTGACTATCGGGACCGGTTTTATTTCCCGTCGCTCGGAACGCCGGAGATGGTCTACCTGACCGGGCATTCCCTGGGGCTGCAGCCTAAATCCGTCCGGCCGGCCGTGGAGCTGGAACTCGACGAATGGGCGAAGTACGGCGTCGACGGGCACTTTCACTCGACCAACCCCTGGTACAGCTATCACGAGCTCCTGACGCCACCGATGGCCGGGATCGTCGGTGCAAGGGAATCCGAAGTCGTCTGCATGAACGCGTTGACGACCAATATCCATCTCCTGTTTGTTTCTTTCTACAGACCGACTACGGAACGCTACAAGATCATCAGTGAAGCGCGGATGTTTCCTTCCGATCGCTATGTGCTGGAGACCCAAACTCGTTTCCACGGCTTCGATCCGGACGATGCGATCATCGAGGTTGCTCCGCGGGATGGCGAATGGCTGATTCGAGAAGAGGACATCGTTGCGGCAATCGAGGAGAACGCGGACCAGCTGGCTTTGTTGTTCTTCGGCGGGGTGAACTACTTCACCGGGCAGTTGTTCGACATGCCGAAGCTGACTCAGGCGGCGCACGAGGTTGGCGCGATAGCAGGCTTCGATCTGGCCCACGCTGCCGGCAACGTGCCGCTGGCGCTGCACGACTGGGATGTCGATTTCGCCGCCTGGTGTTCGTACAAATACCTGAATTCCAGCCCGGGTAATGCCGGCGGTATCTTTGTTCATGAACGACACGGATCGAATCCGGACCTGCCGCGCTTCGGCGGCTGGTGGGGGCACAACAAGGACACGAGGTTTCAGATGAAAAGCGGTTTCGAGCCGATGGAGGGTGCTGAAGGCTGGCAGCTCAGCAATGCACCCGTGCTCGGCATGGCGGCGATGAAAGCGGCCGTCGATATCCACGCGGAGGTCGGTATGCCGGCCCTGCGCGCGAAAAGCGAAAAACTGACCGCGTACCTCGAACTGACGATCGACGATCTCAGCGAATCGTTTCCCGACGCCGACATCAGCATCATCACACCTCGAGAGCCGGCAGAACGCGGATGCCAGATATCCATCAACATCGCCGGCCGGGACAGAAAACTCTTTGACGACATGATTGCCGAGGGCGTGATCGCCGATTTCCGGGAACCCTGCGTCATCCGGATTGCGCCGGTGCCTCTGTATAACTCGTTTGAAGACGTCTTTGTCTTCGGTCAGGTGTTGCGCCGGTTGCTCGCCGGAGGAGAAGGCAGGTGACGCAGAAACAGTTCACTGTCGTCGGTGGCGGGCCCGTCGGGGCGCTGCTGTCAATATCCCTGGCAAGGCACGGCTACCGTGTAGGCCTGTACGAAGGTCGACCCGATTCGCGCCAAACCAGCATTTACCAGGGGCGTTCGATCAATATCGCGCTGTCTGACCGAGGTTGGCGTTCGCTGGAGAAGATTGGCATTGGCCCGGAGATAAAGAACCAGTCCATCCCGATGTACAGTCGCCGGATTCACGGTGCCGACGGTGAGGCCAGCGAAATCCCGTACGGAAAAGAGGGTGATGCGATCTGGTCGGTGTCCCGAAGTGGCATCAACGAGCTGCTCCTCGACATAGCGGAACAAGAAGACAACATCGATATCCACTTCGAGCATCGCCTGATGGATATTGATTTCGAGACGGCGACGTGCACCTTCCAGGTCGAGAACGACACGGAGCTGGTTGTCGAGACCGACTATGCATTCGGCGCCGATGGCGCAAATTCCAAGGTCCGCCGCCTTGCGCACAATTTTCCGCGGTTCAGCTACAGCCAGACCTACATGCCGCAGAGCTACATCGAATTGAATATCCCGCCCAACGCCGACGGTTCTCACAAGCTCAAGAAGAACGCCCTGCACATCTGGCCGCGGAAGGAGTTCATGCTCATTGCGCTGCCGAACGACGACGGTTCGTTTACCTGTACCCTGTTCATGGATCAGTCGGGCGAACCCTCGTTCGACTCTCTGACCCGTCGCGACGACGTGCAGGCATTCTTCGATGCCTTTTTCGGCGACGCAATGGATTACCTGGAGGATCCGGTCGAGACCTTTATGCAGCGAAAAGCGTCGCCGCTATTCCTGGTGCACGTGTTTCCCTGGTCGTTCAACAGGAAGATCGGTCTTATCGGTGACGCCGCCCACGCGATCGTGCCCTTTTATGGCCAGGGCATGAATTGTGGATTCGAAGACTGTGCGGAGCTGGATGCGCTGATTGATCAGTATGACCATGAATGGGACCGGATTTTTCCGGCCTACGAGAAAGCCAGGAAACCGAACGGTGATGCTATCGCTGAGCTTTCCAAGCGGAACTTCGTTGAAATGAGTGACCTTTCCGGCGACGCCATGTTCCAGATCCGTAAGAAGATCGAGGCGAAGTTCAGCGACAAGTATCCAGAGCTGTGGACGCCGCTTTACTCGATGGTGACATTCTCGCCCGAGGTGCCTTATTCGGAGGCGCTGCGGGAGGGTGACGCGCAGAACAGCGTGATGGACAAGATCATGGCTTTGCCGCGCATTGAAGACGAGTGGAACGAGCCATACGTCATGAAGGAACTCTATGGACTCGCCACCGATGCTCTGGGAGAGAGACAGTGAGCACCGCCCGTAACTACAGGGAACTCGAAACGACTATTCATACGGACCTGAAGGACCGTTTGAGCTATGGCGAATACCTGCGACTGCCGCAGATCCTGAGTGCGCAACATCTTCGGTCCGATGAGCACGATGAGATGCTTTTCATCGTCATTCACCAGGCCAGCGAGCTCTGGCTCAAACTGGCGGGCCACGAACTGGAAGCGGCGATCAGGAACGTGCAGGCCGACGACCACCGCCAGGCCTTCAAGGTGATTGCTCGGGTCAAGCTCATCCTGACGCAGCTGACCCAGTCCTGGTCAATTCTGTCCACCATGACGCCCGTGGATTACCTGAAATTCCGCGACACCCTCGGGCCGGCGTCGGGCTTCCAGTCGTACTCGTACCGGAAGATGGAGTTCCTCCTGGGCAACAAAAACCGGAAGCTGGTCGAAGTGCATCGCCACGACCCGAAAGTTTGCGAGGAACTGAAAAAGATCCTGCACGAACCGAGTCTTTACGACGTGGTCTTGCGAAGACTGAATGATGCCGGTTTCGCGATCGATGATGAAAAGCTCGAGCGAGACTTCAGCCAGCCGTATGAGTCCAATGCTTCGGTCCACGAAGCATGGCTGCAGATCTACCAGGATCCTGATACCCACTTCGAGCTGTACGAGCTTGCGGAGAAGCTCGTCGACATCGAGGATGCGTTTCAGAACTGGCGCTTCAAGCACATGTACACGGTGCAGAGAA
>CAZMEA010000289.1:0-3503 GCA_964565135.1 uncultured Woeseiaceae bacterium | reverse complement strand
GCGAATTTATCTTTAGTGTCTACCCCACGATCGGCTGCCACGCATGTTAGTCGTGGCCCTGAACCGTCAAGAGCTGTCTGCGCGCATTAGCAAGAGCGATGGTCAAAGAACAGAAACACTCCTGTGGACTGCGGATTTATCTTCAGTGATTGCGCGGCCACCGCGAGACACCGCACTCTGAGAGCGCGCCAAGCATATTCAATACGGTTTACGAACGCGCTCGGTGTCTACGTCTGACGCCCGCTCGGAAACCTCGCCAGTCAGTTCACTGTAGTTGAGCCACTCCCAGTAAACCGAGCCGCACGACGGGCAAGCGGGAAACTTTGCGAAACCCGATGTTCTGTCTGGCCATTCATGCTGACATCGGCAACAACGGTTTCTGGCAATCACCGGCTTTTGTCCGCGATTGTCGATTCGGGCAGGGCTTCGGTGCTAATCGCTGAGGTACTCGATGATGTTGGCCGCCTGAATTTCCCAACCGCCAGCGTTTCGCTTCATCGCAGCCTTCCCTCGCTCTGCGCCGTATGAGGCAAAACCGGATTCTCGAATCGTCAGCTTTGTGCCGCTACCGCTCTGCTCCAGCAAGAACTCGACCAACGTCGTTGGTTGTTGCTCGAGTGGCAGATCGCTCTGGGGATCCGGATCGTGCCAGCGCATCGAGAAAACGCGGTTCGGCTCGATGCTCTCCACATGCGCGAGCCATTCGATGCCCTCATAGCCGGGATACGTCATCTTGCCCGTCGAGCTTTCTCCAGCGCGAAACGGTTGATCCAGCGCCACCTTGAACCACTCTCCAAACTGCCGGTGATCAGTCAGCGCACCCCAAACCCGGTCGACCGATGCTTCCAGCTCAATGGATTTCTCAATTCTGTCCTTCCAATCACTCATGCCAGCTCCCTCCAGCAGAGTTGCGAAAAGGTCGTTTTGTTACCGCGTTCTTAACAGTATAGGCCATGTCGCAGAATCAGGGCCGTCAAACCCAACCGGTAATATCGACGTAATACTCTCGTGACACTGTCATCGCTGTTTCCCGCGCTCGGTCACGAGACGCTGCCTTGGCTCCCTGAGGACGACGATGACACCGGAACTCGCCTACATCACCGCCGCTGTGGTGGCCCTGGCTCTGTGCCTGCCGCGACTCGTCCGGCGACTTCAGCTCTCGAAGGCCAAGCATCCCTCGCTTGGTGGACACGCGCGCATATCCCGCAGACTCGCCCGGCAGTTGCCGAATGTCGTGTATGACGATGAGAAGGCTCTATCTGCAGACGGCGCTCCGGCTGACATAGTCGAGCGTCGGCGATCCGCGTTCGAGGCGCTTACGACGGAGCTGAGCAAAAAGGCACCAACCACAACGTCACTCTCGGCATCGGTCGAATCATCGATCTCGGACATGCAGTTCACAAACGCGTACCGCGTGCCGTTTCAGTTTCGCAGCCTGGTGCAGAAGAATCTGCGAATCGGCGCTTTTGCCGACGCGACGGACGGCGTGAAGGTTCGCAATCTCGACGGCTCATGGGCGTACGACCTGGGCGGCTCGTACGGCGTAAACCTGCTCGGTTACGACTTCTACAAGCAGTGTATCGACAAGGGAGCGGACAGGGTTCGCGAACTCGGCCCGATGCTCGGGCCGTACCATCCCGTCATCGCCGAAAACGTGTCGTTGCTCTGTGAGATCTCCGGCCAGGACGAGGTGTCCTTTCATATGTCCGGAACCGAGGCTGTGATGCAGGCCGTGCGGCTCGCCCGCTACCACACCGGACGATCGCAACTGGTGATGTCGACCGGCGCGTACCACGGTTGGTGGGACGGCGTGCAGCCGGGCATCGGTAATCGCCGGCCGCCCAACGACATCTACATGTTGAAAGACATGAGCGAAGACACCTTACGGGTGCTGAGGACTCGCAAAGACATCGCGTGCGTATTGATTAACCCCTTGCAGGCCCTGCATCCAAACTCGAGCGCAAGCAGCGATGCGACGCTGCTCAATAGCGAGCGCAAGGCCTGCTTCGACCGCGACGCGTATGGCGAATGGTTGCGTCAGGTTCGCGATGCTTGCACCGCGAACGGCATTGTCCTGATCTTCGATGAGGTGTTCGTCGGCTTCCGTCTTGGCCTGGGCGGCGCTCAGGAATACTTCGGCGTCCGCGCCGATATGGTGACCTATGGCAAGACGCTCGGCGGCGGCCTGCCTGTCGGCGCCGTTTGCGGCAATGCCGCGTTAATGAAGCGCTACAAGGAAGACCGTCCCACCGACGTGTGCTTCGCACGTGGCACGTTCAACTCCCATCCGTACGTCATGGCCAGTATGAACGAGTTCCTGCGCCACGTAACCAGCGACGCCGGCCGAACAACGGGGTGCGAAATTGATGCAACTTGGGATGCCAGAGCCGAAGAGTTGAACCGGCGTCTCGAGGAACATGATCTTCCAGTGCGCGTGAACAACATGACGTCGATCTGGATGCTGACCTATACCCTGCCGAGCAGATACAACTGGATGCTCCAGTTCTATCTGCGTGCTGAAGGGCTATCGCTCAGCTGGGTAGGGACCGGCCGCTTCATATTCAGTCACAACTATACGGATGACGACATTCGTGACGTCGGCAATCGACTAATTGCTGCGGCAAAACGGATGCGCGACGACGGTTGGTGGTGGCAGTCGGAAACGCTCACCAACAAGACGATTAAACGCGAAGTGCTCCGGGAGTTTCTGACTGCCCGGCTTGGCAGAGGGGGCGGCGCCGGCTCTAGTGAGCCAGCGCGTCCGCCTTCCGTTCTTCCTGCTCCATCCCGTGATGCACATGGATCATAGGGTCGATCAGCTCGCCCTTCAGCAGATAGACGGGTGACTTGAGGTAAATCTTGAAGTCATGGAACGGATCCGTAAGGATCTTGGTCGCCCAGACCAGTCCGGTCTGCACGTTTCGCTGGAAGAAGAGCTGCACGGTGCGGAACAGCAGCGCGGCGACTCCGAGTGCGATCCACAGTACTGACAGGTTGTAGACAAACTCACTCCAGTTTGCGTGCGCCGGGAAAATGCCGAACATCGTCGGGTTCGCGTAGAGCACCAGCGGCGAAATCGCCCAGATCGTCTGCAGCACGCGCTTGCGGAACAGGTTGTAGCCGACCTTTATGTCCTCTTTGTGCTCGTGTGTAGCGTGGTTCACTTCATCGTAGGTTTTGGGCTCGAAGAAGAAATGGCCGATCTGACGAGAGCACATCGCAAAGATCCAGCCTAAAAGCGCGGCGACCGTCGCGTCGTAAAACAGCATGACGTAAGCGGTAAGAAAGCATGTCGCGCTGAAAAGGTGCAGCGATTGATTGATACGGCTGTGATGGTAGTAGCGATGATCGTCCCAGCGCTGAAGTTTCAGCTCTTCGCGGAACGTCAGCTTGCGGTCTGCCAGAGCAATAGCAGGGTCAATGTTCATGCGGCCGGCCCGTGTAGCGGAAAGCTGCAGCCTATGTGCTTAACATGACCGAATTGCTACGCTCGCATGTCATTC
>CAZMEA010000288.1:0-3513 GCA_964565135.1 uncultured Woeseiaceae bacterium | reverse complement strand
GCTGTGCGCTCTTCGGCAGCCTGCATTCTCGCCTGCAGCCGGTCGCTGAGCATACCCACCTGGCCGACAAAGCGAAGCCGGACGTTGTTTTTGTGCAGGTCGTCGACCTCGCGCCGGAGGACGTCGAAAAACAGCCCCATGAGGCGAGACACTTCGTCGCGGGGACGGCGCCAGTTCTCACTGCTGAACGCAAAGAGCGTCAGGTAGCCAACCCCGGCCTCCGCCGCCTGCTCGACGACCATGCGTACCGGCCGTACGCCCGCTTTATGGCCCGCATATCGAGGTTTCGAACGCTGCTCGGCCCAGCGACCGTTGCCATCCATGATGACCGCGACGTGCCGCGGCAGCTTGTCGAAGTCCGCCGTATCGGTGGTCAGTTTGTCGACATCGACTGCCATGACAATTCGTTGCTCAGATTTCCATCAGGTCGGCTTCTTTCTCGGACAGCAGCTTGTCGATCGCTGCCACGTTCTCGTCCGTCAGGCCCTGAATGACGGTTTCGGCGCGTCGCTCATCATCTTCGCCGATCATCTTTTCCTTCAGCAGGTCCTTGATATCACCGAGGGCGTCGCGCCGGATATTACGGACCGCAATGCGGCCGTTCTCAGCTTCCTGACGAACCACGCGAATCATGTCCTTGCGCCGCTCCTCCGTCAGGGGCGGCAATGGAACGCGGATGACGGTGCCTGCTGTCGCAGGATTGAGACCGAGATCAGAACCCATGATCGCCTTCTCGATCGGCTGAACCATGTCCTTCTCCCAGGGCGTCACAGTCAACGTGCGAGAGTCCTCGACATTGACGTTTGCGACCTGGCTGAGCGGTACAGGACTGCCGTAATACTCGACGGTAACGTGGTCGAGCAGGCTGGTGTGCGCGCGACCAGTGCGTATTTTGGTGAATTCCTGCTGCAGGGAAGCGACGCTCTTCTTCATGCGCTCTGCAGCATCTTTACGAATGTCGTCGATCACGTCTGTTTTCCCCTGTTGTTCCGAAGCATCCTGCCAACGTCGGCAGACCCCGCACTCACGGAAGCGCTGCCTGTCAGTTGCTGACCAGAGTACCTACGTCGCCTTCCCGCATTGCACGAACGAGCATACCGTCTTCCATCAGGTTGATGACCCGAAGCGGCAAGTCGTTGTCGCGGCACATCACGACCGCCGTGGCATCCATGACACTCAGCTTGTCGCTCAATACCTTGTCGAATGACACCGTATCGTACTTCGTCGCATCCGCGTTCTTTCGCGGATCAGAATCGTAGACACCGCTGACCATTGTGGCCTTCAGCAGTACGTCTGCGCCGATCTCGATGGCGCGAAGGCTGGCCGCGGTATCCGTCGTGAAGAACGGGTTACCCGTACCGGCTGCCAGGATAACGACGCGGCCTTTCTCGAGGTGTCGAACGGCGCGTCGACGAATATAGTCTTCACACACTTCGTGAATCTGGATCGCGGACATGACTCGCGCGAAGACACCCACCGACTCCAGTCCATCCTGGATAGCCAATGCGTTCATCACGGTTGCCAGCATGCCCATGTAATCGCCGGTTACGCGATCCATTCCGCCGCCCGCCAGACCGGCACCGCGGAAGATGTTCCCGCCGCCGATGACGATCGCAACCTCGACACCGAGCTCCCGAATACTGGCTACCTCTCCGGCAATACGTTTCAGTACTGCTGGATCTATGCCGTAGTCGAGATCACCCATCAGCGCCTCGCCGCTGAGCTTGAGCAGCACTCGCTGATAAAGAACGTTGTCGTCACCCATGTCGCTACCGTCCTGCCTTCGTTACCACTGCGCGGTCGCGCTTTATCAATGGTTGTCGCTCGTTCAAACGCCGGCAGCGAAAAAGCTGCCGGCGTGTCGAAAAGCCTAGCCGGCGCCCTTCACCTGCTTCATGACTTCATCGACGAAGTTCTCTTCCTTCTTCTCGATACCTTCGCCAACTTCGAAGCGAATGAACGCCGTCACGGTAGCACCCGCATCTTTCAACAGCTTGCTCACCGCAATCTTGTCGTCCTTCACGAACGGCTGGCCGAGAAGGGTAATCTCCTTGAGAAACTTCGCCATCCGCCCGTTGACCATCTTCTCGACGATCTCCGCGGGCTTGCCGGATCCGGATGCCTCTTCGGTGATGATGCGCCGCTCTTTCTCGAGCGTCTCCGCCGGAACGCCACTTTCATCGATGCAGGCCGGGTTGATGGCCGCGACGTGCATGGCGATATCACGCGCCAGTTCCTCACTACCACCCTCCATGGCCACCAGTGCGCCGATCTTGGCGCCGCCGTGGATGTAGCTGCCGAGATGATCGGCGGCCTCAACGTGTGCGACGCGGCGCACGGAGATGTTCTCACCAACCTTCGAGATGAGGTCCGTTCGGGCCTGCTCGACGGTTCGACCATCAGCCACGGATGCCGCGGAAAGCGCCTCCGCATCGGCGGCGTTGCCTGCCAGAGCCGCTGCTGTGACATCGTTCACGTAGGCGACGAAGTTCTCGTCATTGGCGACAAAGTCCGTTTCCGAGTTGACCTCGACGATGACGGCACGGCCGCCGTCCGCAGCAACGGCGATTCGACCGTCGGCCGCAATTCGTCCCGCTTTCTTGTCCGCTTTCGCCTGACCGGACTTGCGCAGCAATTCGATCGCCGCCTCCATATCGCCGTTGGTCTCGACCAGCGCTTTCTTACATTCCATCATGCCGGCACCGGTGCGCTCGCGCAGTTCCTTTACCATTGATGCAGTGATAGACATTCTTTACATCCTCTGAATATTCCTGAGTCCCGACCCCAGCCGCCAATCGGGTCGACCGGGATCAGGAATCGATACTTTTCTAGTCCGCTGATTTCTCGGCGGAATCCTCAACCGGCGCCTCTGCAGCTGCCGGCGCAGCATCGGCCTCGGCAGGTGCTTCTTTGGCAGGCTCTTCAGCGGCGGGAGCGTCTTTGGCCGCTTCCGCCTTCGCCGGCTCTTCCGCCTTGGCTTCAGGCTTGGCTTCCGCTTTCGGGGCCGCCTTGCGGGTCGCTTTCTTGGCAACTTTTTTCTTGCGCGACGCCGTAGACTTGCGGGGTTTGCCCTGCTCGTCCAGCTCGACGAATTCATCGTCTCCCAGCGCCACCTCCGGTACCGATGCGCGGCCGTCCAGGACTGCATCCGCAACCAGCGTGGCGTACAGGGAAATCGCCTGCATGGCGTCGTCGTTGCCCGGGATCACATAGTCTGCAAGTTCCGGAGAGCAGTTCGTATCGACCACGGCGACAACCGGAATACCAAGCTTGCGCGCCTCACGCACAGCGATGTCCTCGTGCTCGACGTCGATGACGAACAGGACGTCCGGCAAGGAGCCCATGTCCTTGATGCCACCAAGGCTGCGTTCCAGCTTGTCCTGCTCGCGGCTAAGGCCAAGAATCTCTTTCTTTGTCAGGCCTTCGAACGCGCCGTCTTCAGCCATCTGCTCGAGGTCGCGAAGGCGCTTGACCGACTGACGAATCGTCTTGTAGTTGGTCAGCATGCCGCCG
>CAZMEA010000287.1:0-3514 GCA_964565135.1 uncultured Woeseiaceae bacterium | reverse complement strand
CGGTCACCGACATCGGTATTGCAGCTGCGCAAGGCATTCGAACCATCGTCAACAACCGTCCGGACGGCGAGGAACAGACACAGCCGACAACGAGCGAACTCCGCGAAGCCGCCGAGTCGCTGGGGCTCGGCTTCGTCGATCTGCCGATCAAGCCCGGCAAGATCACCGACGAGCACATCGAGAAGTTCGAGGCGCTGTCGCGGGATACCCCCGCGCCGATGCTCTCGTTCTGCCGCTCGGGCGCGCGCGCAATGTCGCTGTGGGCGCTGGCTGAGGCGCGCACGCTGAATGTCGATGCCGTCCTCGCCACCGCCGAGGAAGCCGGTCACGATCTGGAAAGCCTGCGTGACCGGCTGGTCGCCCGGGCCGCGGCGGGCGTATCCGTACCGACGGCCGCGGCCGAGCCAACGCGAGCCAAGAGCTACGATGTGGTCGTCGTTGGCGGCGGCACCGGCGGCATCTCAACCGCTATGGGCTTGCTCAAGCGCCGCTCCAACCTTGACATCCTGATCGTCGAGCCGCGCGATGCGCACTACTATCAGCCTGGCTGGACCCTGGTTGGCGGCGGCGTGTTCGATCGTGCCAAGACCCAGCGCAAGATGGCGGACGTAATGCCGGACGGTGTCGACTGGAAACGGGCCGCCGTTGCCGAGTTCGAACCGGAGCGCAACTCCGTAATTCTTGAGGACGGCGAGCGCATTCAGTATCGCGCGCTCGTTACCGCGACGGGCATCAAGCTCGACTGGGACGCTATCGACGGCCTGCGAGAAACGCTCGGCAAGAACGGCGTGACGTCGAACTACCTGTATGACATGGCACCGTACACCTGGCAGCTGGTCCAGGACCTGCGCAAGGGTCGCGCACTGTTCACGCAGCCACCGATGCCGATCAAGTGCGCCGGCGCTCCGCAAAAAGCCATGTACCTGTCCTGCGACCACTGGCTTTCGATGGGCCGCCTCAAGGACATCGACGTCGAGTTTCACAACGCTGGCGGCGTCTTGTTCGGTGTCGCTGACTACGTGCCGGCGCTGATGAACTACGTCGAGAAGTACGATGCGAAACTGTGCCTGAACGAGAACCTGGTAGCCGTGGACGGCCCGGCAAAGAAGGCATGGTTCGATCGCACGAACGAAGACGGCTCGAAAGAGCGTATCGAATCCGAGTTCGACATGATGCACGTGTGCCCGGTGCAGACGGCCCCGGACGTCATCCGCAACAGCGACCTCGCGAATGACGGAGGGTGGGTGGATGTGTCGGCCGAAACGTTACAGCACACACGCTACGGCAATATCTTTGCGGTCGGCGACGTGGCCTCTGCGCCAAACGCCAAGACGGCTGCCGCGATTCGAAAGCAAGCTCCGGTCGTCGCCGACAACGTCATCGGCGTGCTCGACGGAATGGCGCCCCACGCCGTGTACGACGGCTACGGGTCGTGTCCGCTGACAGTTGAACGTGGCAGGATCGTTCTGGCCGAATTCGGCTACGGCGGCAAGCACCTGCCGACATTCCCGCAATGGATCATCAACAGTTTTGAACCCTCGCGTCTGGCGTGGCTCCTCAAGGAGAAGATGCTCCCTGCCATTTACTGGGACCTGCTCCTGAAGGGTCGGGAGTGGCTGGTGGATGTTGAGCGGCTGCCGCAGGTGCCCGCAGCACACGAGGCCAGCCCGGCTTACGAGACGGCGACGAAGTAACGCGGGCGCATAGCCAGGCCAACGTGTCCGGGTTACAAAAGCCGGACACGTTGGCTGGCGATTCAGTAGTACTCCAGTGGCGTCGCCTTGCCGCCAAAGACGCGATAAACAAAGATGGAGTAGCCGACGATCATAGGCAGTACGAACGCCGCGCCGATCAGAATCACCATCAGCGATTCCGGTGCGGCCGCCGCGTCCCAGGCCGTGAGTTGATCAATGACGATCCACGGGAACAGGCTGTAGGACAGTCCGTGAAAGGCGAGCATGAACAGTCCAACCGCGCAGTAGAACGGTACCCAGATGCCGTACTCGTTGTTGTTGGCGATTCGCACGGGCAGTCGGCCCAGCGACCGCCAGAGAACTGCGAACAGCACAAAGGTCATCATCGGAATTGGCCATACGACGATGACGTTCTCGAGGGTGAACCACTTGTCGAAGATGCCGCTGCTCAGGAGCGGCGTCACGATCGAAACCGACGCAACGCCGATCGCTGTCAAGGCAACGCTGCGCTTCGCCCAGCGAATGGCGGAAAGCTGCAGCTCTCCTTCGGTTTTCGCCACCAGCCAGCAGGCGCCGAGCAAGGCATAACCGGAGGCCAGACAGAAGCCGATAAACAGCGAGAACGCCGTAGCGAATGGCGACACCTCGAAGCCAAGCACGAGTTCGCCGAGCATGTAACCCTGTGACACCGCGGCGATGACCGAGCCGGCCACGAACGCCTTGTTCCACGCCTCTTTTTTGTCAGCGCGTGCCTTGACGCGAAAGTCGAAGGCAACGCCTCGCAGTGTCAGGCCGACGAGCATGACCGACACCGGCAGGTACAGCGTGCTCAGAACGACGCCATGCGCCATTGGAAACGCCGTCAACAGGATGCCGACGCCCATGACCAGCCAGGTTTCATTCGCATCCCAGAACGGTCCGATCGACGCGATCATCAGATCTTTGTCGGCGTCCTCGGAAGCGAAGGGCAGCAGGACGCCGACGCCCAGATCGAAGCCGTCAAGAATGACGTAGGCCAGCATGGCCAGCCCCATGACGGCCATAAACAACAGCGGCAGCCAGCCGCTGGCGACCGTCAGGTCAGGGATCAGCTCAGACACCGGCCGGCACCGGTTCGACGAGAGGCGCAACACGTGGGCCGTGAGCGTTGACACCTCGCGGCTGCAGCTCCTTTGCACCCGCCGTGCGGGCAAGATAGAACAGGACCGCGATGTAGGCGGCCGTCAGGAAGGCATACAAGGAAAGCCACGCAACCAGGGTCGTCATCACCGTGCCCGCACTTGCCGGCCCGACGGCCTCCCCGGTGCGCATGACGCCGGTGACGAGATAGGGCTGCCGCCCGATCTCGGTCGTGTACCAGCCACTCAGCACGGCAACCCAGCCGGAGAAGGTCATGCCGGTCAGCGCCGCCGCCAGGACCCGCGACATGCCGTAGCGACGCAGCAGGAACAGCGCGCCCCAGGAGACCAGCAGCATCAGCATGCCAGTTGCCACCATGACGCGGAACGACCAGAACACCGGCCCGACCGGTGGGTGTGCGTCTTCAAATTCGTTGATGCCCTTCACTTCGCCGTCGAGTTCGTGGGTCAGGATCAGAGAAGCCAGCTTGGGAATTTCGATCGCAAGTTTGTTCGTGCGGGTTTCCTCGTCCGGAATGCCGAACAGCACCAGCGGCGCACCGCGCTCGGTTTCCCACAGCCCCTCCATCGCAGCGACTTTCGCCGGCTGATGCTCGAGCGTGTTCAGCCCGTGCAGGTCGCCGGCGACGATCTGCAGCGGAATCAGAACGGCTGCGAGCCACACGCCGCTCTTTACGCCGG
>CAZMEA010000286.1:0-3518 GCA_964565135.1 uncultured Woeseiaceae bacterium | reverse complement strand
GCTGACGGTCGCGACATCATCATCGGCCAGACGGTCGCTGGTGGCGCCGGCGGTGGTCTGTCGGCTCAGTCTGACGGTTCGACGACGGTCAACGGCACGGTGTTCCGTGACGGTACGCTCGGCACAGCGGCTAACGCAACGGCCTTCAGCACCGATGCTGCAGCTGTCAACGGCGGTACGATCACGCTGACGGCAAACGAGAACATCGCCCTGTCGGGTGACGGCCTCGCCCTCGGCTTCGGCGTAGCAGCACCGGTCATCACGCTCGACACGACCACGCTCGACACGGCCGATGTACTCAGCGTGTCCGGCGCCAACAACACGATCTCTCGTGTTGATGCGGCCCTGACTGTCGTTAGTGATCTTCGCGGTTCGCTGGGTGCTATCCAGAACCGTTTCGAGTCGACGATCGCAAACCTGACCGCGGTTTCGGAAAGCCTGACGGCTTCTCGCAGCCGTATCCAGGATGCGGACTTCGCTGCGGAGACTGCGAACCTGACTCGTGCGCAGATTCTGCAGCAGGCCGGTATCTCGGTTCTGTCGCAGGCTAACGCTCAGCCGCAGCTCGCATTGAGTCTGCTGCAGTAAGCAAGCGAGACCCAATCAGGGTAATGCTTCCGGCGGCAGGTTGACCGAAAGTCGGCCTGCTGCCGGAAGTCCTTCGTAAGAGGGGAGAATCATGTCGGAGAACGTGATCAATACAAACAGTACCGCCGCGGCGCAGCTGAGACAGTCGGGGAAGACTGCAGCGGCCGCACAGCCCGGCGCCGAGGCCGGCAATAATCGGCCGGTTCAGGGCAACGGATCGCCGGCCAGAGAGGCCAGCATTCGTGCCCAGGAGCTCGACACGCTCGTTGAAGAGCTGAATTCTCGCAGTCGAAGTATCGGCCGAGCCATCAGATTTCAGGTCGACCCGGGTGCAAGCACGCCCATCATTCAGGTCTTCGATCGCGATACCGGGCGCCTAATCCGCCAGATTCCTGCGGATCAGGCGGAGGTCATTGCGAAGAATCGCAAGACTATCGACCTGGGAAGGGTTATCGACGTCGTCTGACTGACGTCACGCGACGACGGTTGGCACGGATCTTGTAGATCACAGTCAGGCAACGATCAGGCGATACAGGCAGACCGACTACATGGCGAGCATCACATCTTCAGGCATCGGTTCCGGGCTCGACGTACAGGGCCTCGTCCAGCAGTTGGTAGCTGCGGAAGGCCAGCCGACACAGATCCGTATTGCTCGCAAGGAAGCCGAATTCCAGTCGACGCTGTCCGCGCTCGGTTCGGTGAGATCGGCCGTGACGGCGTTCAATGATCAGGTGAAAAAAATGCAGGAGCTGGACACGCTTCTGCAGCGTTCGGGCACGGTGGGTGACGACTCGGTGCTTGGCATCTCCGTCGATTCCGCGGCGCTACCCGGCACCTATTCGGTTGAGGTAGCTCAACTTGCCCAGGTAGAGCGCCTGCAATCCGGCGCATTCACGGACGTCAGTACGCCGGTCGGTTCGGGCGACCTGCAGATTAGCGTGGGCGGTCAATCCTTCACCGTGACGATTGACGGCAGCGCCAGCACGCTCTCCGATATTCAGGATGCAATCAATAACGCGGTCGACAACAAGGGCGTGACTGCGACGGTTGTGACGGCAGATACGGGTGCATACCTGTTTCTGACGGGCGAGAAGACGGGTAGCGCGCAAGGTATCACCGTCACCCAGTCCGGTGGCGATGGTGGCTTGAGCGTACTCGAGTACGATCCATTGAACGCGCTGAATTCGCTGACGCAGACCCAGGAGCCGCAGGACGCGATCGTCAACATTAACGGCTTCGCCGTTACCAGCAGTGGCAACTCTATTTCCGGTGCGATCGAGGGCGTGACGCTCGATTTGCTTACGACGAACGTTGACGCGGCGATAGACGTCACCATTAGCAATGACAAGGACGCCGTCAAAGCCCAGCTTGACGCGTTCGTCAACAGCTACAATGAACTCATCGACGTCTTTGACGAGCAGACAGCGTACAACACTGAGACAGAGTCCGCGGCACCCCTCCTGGGCGACGCCACCGTCCGCGGGCTGCGCGATCAGCTGCGCCGGGAGTTTTTCAACGAGGTCTCCGATATCGACGCGACGTTCAACTCGCTGTTGGACATCGGCGTCACAACCGGTATCGATGGCAAGCTGGATGTCGACGATTCAACGATCGACACCTTGCTCGACACTGAGTTTTCAAAATTCGGCCAGCTGTTCGCCAACTCCGATGGCTATGCGGTGCGATTCAATAATCTGATCGAGAGCTACATCGATTCGACCGACGGCGTTCTGACCGAGCGCGTCGAAGGCATCGAAGCGTCCATCGAAGACCTTACCGACCAGCGTGATGCGCTGGCTCTGAGACTGGAGTCGGTTGAAGCGAGGCTGCTCCGCCAGTTCAACGCGCTGGATGCCCTGGTCGGCGAGCTGACAACGACGAGCAGCTTCCTGACCCAGCAGCTGGCATCACTGCCCCAGATCAATACCAATCGAGACTAGAACAAAGAGCGATAACCATGAGCTATCAGACGTCCGCAGCTGCTGTTGAGCAGTATCGTAATCTCGGCATCAAGAGCGAGGTCGAATCAGCATCGCCGCATCGGCTCATTCAGATGCTGATGGAGCGATTCCTGACCAAAGTGACCATGGCCAAGCGGCAGATGGAAGCGAGCCAGATCGCGGAGAAAGGTGCTGCGATCAGTGACGCGATCAGCATTGTGAACTGCCTGCAGGTGAGCCTGAATCACGAGCCGAACGCCAAGTTGGCAAGCAACTTCGACGCGCTCTACGACTACATGGCCCGGCGCTTGCTCGAGTCGAACATGAACAACGACCCGGCCGGTCTCGCTGAAGTCATTAGCCTGATGACCGAGATCAAAACAGCGTGGGATCTGATTGGTGAGGAACTGGCGGCGGGTGCTGACAACGGATCGACCGAGGCGACGACCGCGTAGGTAGGCAACGCGAAGAGCCATGACCGACTTGCATCAACTCGAGCAGGCTGTCCAGGAGCTGAACCTGGCGCTGGCCGACCGCGCCAGCCTCGGTCGCTGGGCGGACTTCGGCGCCTTACTGCGAGAGCGCGATCAGCTGCTCAAATCATTGCCTAAAGGGCTGCAGAGAGCGGCGTTCGAAGCAACGCTGGAGGCGAATGCGCAGATCCTCTCGCACGCGCGTTCCGACCGCGAGCACACGCGCGAGCGCCTGGACCAGGTACGTCAGAAAGGCTTGGTGTCGAACTATTATCGCAACAATGGCGGCGTTCACCCGGACTAGCTCCTCTGCCGGCCGGTATATTTTGTTAAGTCTCCGTCGATTTGTGACGCCGGTCACGAACCGACGTCGCCCGTGTCCCTAGGATTCAGATCAAGCCAAGCCGCAGAATGCGGCCAAAAACTTGACATAACTCGGCGGGGACGAGATGAGCACACAGACATCGCAAGCATTCGGCAAGGTACTGGTTGTCGACAGTGACAGCGAACGTGTCGA
>CAZMEA010000285.1:0-3519 GCA_964565135.1 uncultured Woeseiaceae bacterium | reverse complement strand
ATCGGTACCGAACGGCATGAGTCACGGCGTATCGACAACCAGCTTCGGGGTCGTTCCGGTCGTCAGGGCGATGCCGGCTCGAGCCGCTTCTATCTGTCGATGGAAGACAATCTGATGCGTATCTTCGGTGATCCCGACCGTACCAAGGCATTACTGTCTCGTGCCGGGATGCGCGAAGGCGAGGCGATCGAGAGCAAGCTGCTGACCCGCCAGATCGAGAGAGCTCAGCGCAAGGTTGAAGGGCACAACTTCGATATTCGCAAGAACCTTCTCGAGTACGACGACGTCGCGAACGATCAGCGGAAAGTGGTCTACCACCAGCGAACGGAACTGATGGCCGCCGATGAGATCCAGGAATCGGTGGCCGCTATTCGTGAGGAAGTCGTCGAGGATGTGGTCGCTCAACACATTCCGCCTGGCAGTCTCGAAGAGCAGTGGGATCCGGAGAGCCTCGCGCAGGCGATGGAGTATGAGTTCCTCGTACCCGCGGATGTCCCTGCCTGGATCAAGGACGATCCGAAGATGAACGCCGATACGATCAGGGATCGCTGCATAGAGGCTGTGCAAACGGCCTACGAGGAAAAAGAACAGTCGATCGGTCCACAGCTCATGCGCCTGGTCGAAAAAGAGATCATGCTCAAGCAGCTGGATCTCCACTGGAAAGAGCATCTTGCAGCGATGGACTACCTGCGCCAGGGCATCGGCTTGCGCGGGTATGCGCAGAAGAATCCGAAGCAGGAATACAAGCGGGAAGCGTTCGAGATGTTCGGCGAAATGCTCGATCAGGTGAAGCACGATACGATCAGCATTCTTTCCCGGGTTCGCGTGCAAAGCGAGGAAGACGTCGCCCGCATGGAGCAGGAGCGCCGGGCCGCTCAGGCTATGGAGTTCAAGCACGCGGATGCGCCGCAGCTCGGACAGATTGGTGCGGCTGACGCGCCAACGCCGGGCGGGTCGCAAGCGGCGTCGCCGCAGCAATCGCCGCCACCCGCGGCCGCGGCGCCAACCACGCCATTCGTTCGTGCCGAGCGGAAGGTGGGTCGCAATGAGGCATGCCCCTGCGGCTCAGGGAAAAAATTCAAGCACTGCCACGGTCGCCTGAGCTGAGTCAGCTTCGGCCACCCGGAATGTGTACGGCGTGATTCGCCTGACGGTCGTCGCCGGCATTCTTTGGCGTCGGGAAGATGATCACATTCTCATTACCGAACGCATCGGCGATTCGCCGTTTGCCGGTTTGTGGGAGTTTCCGGGGGGAAAGATTGATCCGGACGAGTCCGCCGAAGCCGCTCTCGTCAGAGAGCTGCGCGAGGAACTCGGGATCGAGGCCACGCGCTGGTCGCACTTCCACTCACTCGAGCACGCTTACGCTGATCGCGTCGTAAGCCTGGCGTTCTATCTGGTTCACGAGTGGGCCGGCTCACCGGACGGGCTTGACGGTCAGGCGCTCAGGTGGGTTTCGAGGAGTGCACTCAGCCCGCAAGAACTGCTGCCGGCCGACGGGCCCGTCGTGCAGGCCTTGCTGGATATCGTGCCGTCGAGCCTTGATGGCTAGCAGACGGTCAGTTTGAAGTCGACGTCGTGACCGGTTTGAACGGCGCGACGATCAATGGACGACCACTCAAGAAACCGTACGGTAAATCGATGATGGCTGCCGCTGATCTCCGGAAACAGCGGGCTTCCCGCCGGAAGCATTACCCGCAACAGCTGGCATTGCGCGCTCTTTTGTACGCTGTGCTGGAACATGCCATTGATTGCGCGTTTGTCGACGGCCGGTGAAATCTCCCGAATTAGCCACAGAAGCTCGACGACTGCATCGCACAACGGACGTACCACCGAGAGCCAGTTGGCAAAGTCCTGTTCGCGGCGTTCGTAAGGCTGACGAAGCCAGTGGCTGTACTCTGGCAGGTCGAACTCGCAGGTTCCGCCGGGAATAGAACTGCGATGCTTGATGGCGCTCAGGAACTCGCTGTCCTTGAGCGGCTGCAGGAAGCTCGTGCCGACCGACTGCAACTCCTGTCGACTTCGATCCAGCGTAGCAACCAGGGTTTGCAGGCGCGAGACATCGACTTCGGGCTGACTCTGGAAGCGGCGCAGGTTTTCGATATGGTGATCGAGCTCTTTGAGCACATCGTTGCGTACATCGCCCCGGGTGAGAATGGCGACGATATCGAGCAGACTTGTCGTCGCACCGCGGGTGGCCCAGTCCGACGTCTGCTCTGCGTTGAACAGCAGCTGGTGGTATAAGAACTCGAGCCGCATGAACGTCCGCATGCGCTCGGTCAGAGGTTGTTCATAACTCTGCGTTGCGGGCTCGTCGTTCTGCCGAACGGCTGTCGGGGCTGCTCTGGCCATCGAAGTATTCTGCGCCACGCATCGGGGCAGGGCAAATTCCGTCTCGGAACCGTAACAGAAAGTCAGGGCGTGGCACTGTCGCCGCTTAGCGACAGATAGAACGCGTGCAGGTCGGCGACCTGCATTCTCGTTTCGTTCAGATCGCCGTCGTTGCGAATCACGTCGTCGGCAATGCTGAGTCTGTCTTCGCGGGAGGCCTGTGCGGCCAGCATGCGACGTGCCTGTTCCTCAGATTCCATATCGCGCGCGAGCAGCCTCTTTAGCTGCGTGGCTTCCGTGCAATCGACAACGAGCACCCGGCTCATTTCGTGTCGCATCGGTGACTCCACCATTAAGGGCACGACCACCAGGTGATAGGGGCTTGTTGCGAGCGCTGACTGCCGGGCCGCTTCGTCGCGGATCCTCGGGTGCAATATCGCCTCGAGTTCCCGCCGTCTTTCGTCGTCAGCAAACACGATCGCGCGTAGCCGTCGGCGATCGAGCCGACCGTCCCCGCCGATCACCTCATCACCAAACGCCGCTCGAATTTCGCCGAGCGCACGCTGACCCGGCTCGACGACCGTTCGCGCAATGACGTCAGTGTCTACAAGGTCGACACCAAGCTCCGCAAACATATCTGCGACCGTACTCTTGCCGCTGGCGATGCCGCCCGTTAAACCGATTCTTACGCTTGAGATGTCGGCCGGGCTGGTCATGGCGATCGAATCAAAACAGCTTCAGATAGGACGTGACGATTTGTTCGCCGTACAGCATCGCGATCCAGCCCGCGGCAGCGAGATAGGGACCGAAGGGGATCGGAATGTTTCTGTCGTGTCCGCGCAGCGCAATCATCCCGATTCCCACGATGGCGCCAACGACTGCCGACAACAGGATAATCAGCGGCAGCATGTTCCAACCGAGCCACGCGCCAAACGCACCCAGCAACTTGAAGTCGCCGTGCCCCATGCCTTCCTTACCAGTCACCAGTCGGAAGCCGTGGTAGACGGTCCACAACGACAGATAACCGATTGCGGCGCCGACAATGCTGGACGCAGGGTCGATAAACAGCGTTTGTGCGCCGGGTACCGGAGAGAACAGGCTGGCGATCAGCCCCGCCCACAGCAACGGCAGAACGATGGAATCGGGAATAATCTGATGATCGATGTCGATGACGCTGATGGCAACGAG
>CAZMEA010000284.1:0-3528 GCA_964565135.1 uncultured Woeseiaceae bacterium | reverse complement strand
ACTCTCCGAGATCCTTGGTTTTCGGCGTGATGATGTGTTCGATGGCTGCGCCCATAGGTATTCCTTCGACCTTCGATTCCGGCTTCGACAGCGATGGCTGGCGTCCGTATTGTAGCAACGTATACTCGCAGCACGACGCCTAGCGCCAGAAAGACGGATCGCAAGATATGCAAGAGACGGCCATCGTCAACGGCACCTGGTCAGGTCCGCTGCAGCCACCGGACGGCATTCCGCAAAGCGCCGATATCGTCATCATCGGCGGCGGCATTGTCGGTGTATCCACCGCCTGGTTTCTGGCCCGTCAGGGCGTCTCTGTCGTGCTTTGTGAGAAGGGCTTTATCTCGGGCGAGCAGTCGGGCCGCAATTGGGGCTGGGTGCGGGTACAGGGCCGTGACCCGCGCGAAGTGCCGATGATGCTCGACGCCATGGAGACCTGGCGGACGATGGCGGATGAAATCGGCGAAGACGTCGGCTACGCCGAGGGCGGTTGCCTGTTTGCCGCGCGCACCGACAAAGAGATGGACGAACTGGCTTCATGGCACTCGGTCGCGCTGGATTACGAACTACCGACCCGCATGCTCAGTGCCGTCGAGCTGAAGGAGCACGTCGGCGACGTGGCGGGCCAATGGAAGGGCGCGCTGTACACCTCCACCGACGGGCGCGCCGAACCGCATCTGGCGGGGCCGGCCATCGCCCGGGCCGCCCAGCAGGCGGGGGCGAGAATCCTGACCGGATGCGCCGTTCGCGGCCTGCTGCGGGAAGCCGGCAAGACCGCTGGCGTAGTCACCGAGTTTGGCGAGATTCGCGCGCCAACGGTCGTGTGTGCAGCAGGCGCGTGGACGTCGTACTTCTGTCGTGCCGAAGGCTTCGACGTACCGCAGCTGAAGGTCCGCGGCACGGTCGCGCGCACGGCTCCTGCCGACGTTCCGCTGCAGGGAAACCTGTTCGATTCAAAGGTGGGTATCCGGCGGCGCCAGGACGGTGGCTTCACCGTGGCCCATGGCTCTATCCTCGACCATGGCATTACGCCATCGACGTTCCGATACAGCCTCAAGTTTCTGCCGGCGCTGGCAAGGGAACTCAAGGTACTGCGCATACGATTTGGCAAGGACTTCATCGAGGAGGTTACGCGTCCCACGCGCTGGGCGCTCGATGAACAGTCGCCGTTCGAGAAACAACGCGTTCTGAACCCGAAGCCCGGAAAAGGCGTACTTCGCGCTCTCCGTCGGAATCTGAACATCACGTTCCCCCAATTCACCAATGTGCCGATCGTCGAATCCTGGGCAGGCATGGTCGAAACGACACCGGACGTTGTCCCGGTCATCGGCGAGGAGGCATCACTGCCCGGCTTCTTTATCGCGACCGGTTTTAGCGGCCACGGGTTTGGTCTCGGCCCGGGCGCTGGTAAAGCGATCGCAGCGCTCGTGACCGGCGGCGACTCACCCATCGACTTCAATGCGTTCAGGCGTGGGCGATTTTTCGACGGCTCGAAGATTCGACCCTACACGGCGATCTGACGCATGCGACCGCTCATCCTGATTCTGCTTATTGCCGCCAGCGTGACACACGCGGAAGAGTCGCGACGCACCTTGCGGGTGGACTACTTTCACTCGGGCAATGCCGGGACAGAATCCTTCAGTCTGGATCGCGTGGTACGGGAGCCGCTGGCCTGGGCGGGAAACCCGCGACGACCGCTCGATCATAACCCGCGCGGCAAGTACGTGTTCGAAGTAACACCGGTGAACTCCGACGCGCCTGTCTTCAGCAGAAGCTTCAGCAGCATCTATGGCGAATGGGAAACGACAGGCGAAGCCCGGCGGACGAACCGTACGTTTCATGAGTCCGTCCGCTTCCCGGAACCGGACGGTCCATTTCTGCTGAGCATTTCGCGCCGCAATCCGGACAACGACTTTGAGCAGATCTGGGCGATCGAGCTGGATCCGTCCGATTACCTCGTGCGCGACGAGCCCCCTGCTCACGCCGGCGACGTGGTGGCGATTCAGCAGAGCGGCGACCCGCAGGAGAAGGTCGACCTGCTGCTGCTGGGCGACGGCTACACGGAAGCGGAGCATGACGCATTCATCGTACGCGCACGGGAACTGACCGAGATCCTTTTCTCGACGGCGCCCTTCAGCGAGCGTCGTGACGATTTCAACGTCTGGGCGTTGGCCCCGGCGGCCCGGCAGTCCGGCATTTCCCGCCCGTCGACGGGCATCTACCGTGATTCACCCATTGGTGCCAGTTACGATGCCTTTCGCTCCGAACGCTACGTGCTGACCTATGAGAATGCCGCGATGCGACGCATCGCATCGTCGGCTCCGTATGATGCCATCGAGATTCTGACCAACTCGGCCACCTACGGCGGCGGCGGAATCTACGGCCTGTACAGCACGGCAGCGGCGAACAGCGAATGGGCTGGCTACCTGTTCGTGCACGAATTCGCGCACCATTTCGCCGGACTTGCCGACGAGTATTACACCAGTTCGGTCGCCTACGAGGATCCGGAAGAGATTCGGGAGCCCTACGAGGCGAACGTCACCGCACTGCTCGACCCTGCCAAACTGAAGTGGCGACATCTGGTTTCTGCAGACACACCGCTGCCGACACCATGGCCCAAGGAGCGCTACGAAGCGCACTCGCTCGCCTACCAGGAGATCCGCGGTGACATGCGATCGCGCAATGCACCGGAAGCGGAGATGAACGCGTTGTTCCGCGACAACCAGACAACGGTTGAATCGCTCTTCGCCGCCGCGCCGCACAGTGATGCGCCGGGCGCCTTCGAAGGAGCCATGTATCAGGCGAAGGGGTATTACCGATCCGAAATGAACTGCATCATGTTTACGCGCACGGAGCATTTTTGCCGCGTTTGCGCCGATGCAATCGATACTGTAATCGACGAACATACGGCGCACTGACACGCGCCACCCCAATCGACAGGAGCGACAACACATGGGCAAGGAATTCGAGGCGATAGACGACCGGTTGCAGCGGTGGATCGAGAAGCAACGCATGTTCTTCGTCGCCACGGCGCCGCTCGACGAGAACGGGCATGTCAACTGTTCGCCCAAGGGCCTCGACAGTCTTCGCGTGCTCGGTCCGCGACAACTTGCCTATGTCGACCTGGGTGGAAGCGGCATCGAAACGGTCGCCCACCTCCGGGAAAACCGTCGCATCACGATCATGCTGTGCGCATTCGACGGACCACCGAAGATCTTTCGCTTCTACGGGCGCGGTAGAGCCGTCGAACCGGGCGATAGCGAATTCAATGATCTTGTCGCCCGGTTTCCCGAGCAGCCCAGCGTGCGGAACATCATCGTTGTCGATGTCGATCGCATCATGGACTCCTGCGGATACGGCGTACCGGAGTTCGACTTTCGCAAGGATCGGGAGTCCATGGCCAACTGGATCAATTCGAAGACCGACGAGGAACTCGCCCAGTATCGCCGCGACAACAACACGGAAAGCCTCGACGGATTGCCGGGGCTACGCTTCGACTAACCGGGCACCGCCTCGACATCAGACGTCGCG
>CAZMEA010000283.1:0-3531 GCA_964565135.1 uncultured Woeseiaceae bacterium | reverse complement strand
TCGTCAACAGTCGCGGACTGTGCGAGCGTCTGGCACACAAGCTGAACGAACTCGCCGAAGAGGAGCTGGTGCGCGCCCACCACGGCAGCATCTCGCATGAGAAACGCGCCGAGATCGAGGAAGGTCTCAAGTCAGGTGAGATTCGCGGCATCGTCGCCACGAGTTCGCTGGAACTCGGCGTCGATATGGGTGCGGTAGACCTGGTCCTGCTGGTCGAGTCACCGGGCTCCGTAGCGCGCGGACTCCAGCGCGTCGGGCGCGCCGGCCACGGCGTTGGCGAAGTCAGCGTCGGGCACATCTACCCAAAGTTTCGCGGCGATCTGCTCGAATCGACGGTGGTCGCCAGTCGCATGCTCGATGCAAAGCTCGACGCAATCAAGGTGCCGAGGAATCCGCTCGACGTGCTGTCACAACAAATCGTGGCCATGTGCAGCCAGGCACCGATGACCGTCGATGAGATTCATGCGCTGGTCCGCCGGGCCATGCCGTACCGGGAGCTATCGCGTAGCGCTCTCGAGGCCGTTCTCGACATGCTGTCCGGACGCTATCCGTCGTCGGACTTCGCCGACCTGAAGCCGCTGCTGTCGTGGGACCGTTCGAGCGACACGCTGAGTCCGCGACGCGGCGCCGCGATGGTCGCGCGCATGAACGCCGGCACGATTCCGGATCGTGGCGCCTACGGCGTGCACCTCGGCGAGGACGGCCCGCGCGTCGGCGAGCTCGATGAAGAGATGGTTTTCGAAACCAAGGCCGGCGACAACATCACGCTCGGCGCCAGCACGTGGCACGTTGAGATGATCACCCGGGATCGCGTCATCGTTACCCCGGCCCCCGGAGAAAGCGGGCGGCTGCCGTTCTGGCGCGGCGACGGTCCCGGTCGGTCTATCGAACTGGGCAAGGCGATCGGCACCTTCTTGCGCAAGCTCGGACGTATGAGCGAACCACGGGCCCGCGAGTGGCTGATCGAGAACACACCGCTGGACGAGCTGGCCGCCAACAACCTCGCGGCGTACGTTGCCGATCAGAAAGACGCAGCCGGCGTTTTGCCAACCGACCGTTCAATCGTCATCGAGCGGTTCCGCGACGAACTCGGCGACTGGCGTGTCTGCATTCTCACACCGTTCGGCGCGCGGATTCATGCCCCCTGGGCGATGGCGCTACAGCGCATCCTTGGCGCGCAGAGCGGCTACGAGATCCAGGTGATGTACACCGATGACGGCATCGTGCTGCGTTTTGCGGACGCCGAGGAGCTGCCAGGAGCCGACGTACTCACTCCGGATCCCGATGACGTCGAAGACCTGATTACCGAGCAGCTTGCGGGCACGTCGCTTTTCGCGGGACTGTTCCGCGAGAACGCCGTACGTTCGCTGTTGCTGCGGCGTCGACGGCCGGGGCAGCGATCGCCGCTCTGGGCCCAGCGATTGAAGGCACAGAATCTTCTGGCGACGGTGCAGCGCTACCCGAGCTTTCCGATCGTCATGGAAACCTATCGGCAGGCTCTGGCCGACGTATTCGATCTGCAGGCTTTGAAGCAGCTGCTTGGTGACATCCGCAGCCGGTCGATTACAGTGGACGATGTGGAAACGCGCAGCGCGTCGCCGTTCGCGAAGAGCCTGGTGTTTGCCTACGTCGCGGCGTATCTCTACGAGCAGGATGCCCCGCTTGCCGAGCGTAAAGCCCAGGCACTGACGCTTGACCGCACCCTGTTGCACGAGCTGCTCGGTCAGGCCGAGCTTCGCGAGCTGATCGACCCGGACGTGCTCGACCAGCTCGAGGACGAACTGCAGTTCCTGACGCCCGAGCGCCATGCGAAGGACGCCGATGACGTACACGACTTGCTGCGCAGGCTGGGCGACCTGAGCGATGCAGAGATCGACATGCGTGCCGTCGATGACCCGGACGCGTGGCTGGACGAACTGCGGTCACAGCGACGCGCCGTGCAGATTCGGGTCGCCGGGGAGATGCGCTGGATTGCCGCCGAAGACGCGGCGCTTTACCGCGATGCACTTGGCGCAACGCCGCCACCCGGCTTACCGGACAGCTTTCTTCAGCCGGTCGACCAGCCGATGCAGGCGTTGCTGCGACGCTACGCCCGACACCACGGTCCGTTCCTGACGATAGAACCCTCCGGCCGCTTCGGGCTGCGCGAGGCGCTCGTTGCCGAAGTGCTCGCGCACCTCGAGCAGCAGGGATTGCTGGAACGCGGTGAAATTCGACCGGGCGGCGCCGAGCGCGAATGGTGCGACGTGGAGGTACTCCGGCGCCTGAAGCGCCGCAACCTGGCGTCGCTGCGAGACGAGGTCGCCGCGGTCGATACCGCAACCCTGGCGCTGTTCCTGCCGCGCTGGCACGGAATCGGCGGTGACGCCAAGGGCATGGATCGACTGCGCGAGGTCATCGGCCAGCTGCAGGACCTGCCGTTGCCCTGGTCGCTGCTCAGCTCGACGATATTGCCCGGTCGCGTTCCCGGCTTCCGCATCGACATGCTCGACACACTCGCAGCCGGCGGCGAGATCGTCTGGGTCGGTCGCGGCGCGGCGGGCACAAAAGACGGCCGCATCGCGCTTTACCTGCGCGACCAATGCCGCGACTTGCTCGATCCTCCGGAAGAACTGGCGGACCCTGATCCCTTGCATACCGCCATACTCGATTGCCTGCAGCACAACGGTGCCTCTTTCCTGATCGAGATCGGCGAATTCGTTGCGTCGCGTGGAATCGAGTTCGCCAATCGGGAGCTCGGTGCAGCGCTGTGGGATCTCGTCTGGTCAGGCCATATCACGAACGATACGTTTGCCCCGCTTCGGGATTTGTCGCGCAAGGCGCCTCGTCGTGCACGCGGTGCTGGCGGCCCGATTGTTGGCGGCGGTCGCTGGGCGTTGGTCAGCGGCCTGATTCCACAGGCGGGCAATTCAACCAAGCGCGCGCTCGCACGTGCCCGACTCCTCCTCGACCGCTACGGCATCGTCAGTCGCAAGTGTGCTCAACACGAAGAACTTTCGGGCGGTTTCGCCTCTGTGTACAAGGTATACCGGGAGCTCGAAGAGCAAGGCCGGGTACGCCGTGGCTATTTTGTCGATGGACTCGAGGGTGCGCAGTTCGCCTACGCCGGTGCAATCGATCGGCTGCGCGCCTGTCGCGAACAGGCAGAGGAACGCGATCACGACGTGAGTATCGATGACATCTCGATCCTTGCGGCGCTTGATCCCGCGAATCCGTACGGCAGCATCGTGCCCTGGCCAGCGGTCGCCAATCCCGATGCTTCCAGGCCGCGGAGAGTTGCAGGGGCCTGGGTCCTGCTGGCTCGAGGCAGGCCGGTGCTGTATGCCGCCCGTCGCGGCAGACACCTGCTGACGTTTCCGGATACGATCCGCGAGGAGCCAGGCGTCCTGGAAGCCGCGATCGAGGCGCTGCGTTTCCTGCCAAAAGAGCGATCGCGCGGCATGCTCGTCATCGAGAAAGTCGACGGCGTTGCGATTGGTGAGTCGCCGATTGCCGAAACCTTTCGCTCTGCCGGGTTCGCAAACGACTATC
>CAZMEA010000282.1:0-3533 GCA_964565135.1 uncultured Woeseiaceae bacterium | reverse complement strand
CGCTGATCGTACTTTACGGTTTGCTGCCGGTTTTGAACGTGCTGCTAATGGCTGGACTTGCGGCACTTGGATACAGCGATGCGTGGTTCAACTACCGCGCACGGGCGCGTCGGGGCCAGTGAGCTTCCGACGAGCGTGAGTTTTAAGACAAGGCGAAGACTATGAACGTAATTCTTCTCGACCGGGTTGAGAATCTTGGCGAAATCGGTGATCTGGTCACCGTCAAGGCCGGCTACGGTCGTAACTATCTTATTCCGCAAGGCAAGGCGGCTCTGGCGACCAAAGCCAACATGGCTGAAGTCGAAGAACGTCGTGCTGAGCTCGAGCGAAAGGTGGCCGAAGAGACCGCAGCGGCGAAAGCGCGTGCGGACCTCATCAACGGTATGGATCTGGTCATCGCTGCGAACGTCGGTCCCGAAGGCAAGCTCTTTGGCTCTGTCGGTCCGGCCGACATCGAGGAAGCCGCCGAAAAGGTTGGCGTCGAACTGGCGCGCGCCGAGGTGCGTATGGCCGACGGCCCGCTTCACGAAACCGGTGAGTTCCAGGTTGGCGCACATCTGTACACCGGCGTCGACGCAGAGTTTACCGTGAGAATCGTCGCTGACGAGTAGCCAGACGCGGAATTCACGCTACGCGAGTGTGGTAACGTGACAGCAACGGCCGGCCGGGGTTGGCCGGTCGGTGGAAAACGATAAAAACGGGGAGAGCTGGGGGAATGGTGCGAGCGCTTGATGACGGGATTGGCTCCGACGCAGCCGAATCACGACTCAAGGTGCCCCCTAACTCTGTTGAAGCCGAGCAGTCCTTGCTCGGTGGATTGATGCTCGACAACTCGGCCTGGGAGAAGGTCGCCGATCTGGTCAGCGACGCAGATTTTTATCGCAAGGACCACCGCCTGATCTTTGCCGGCATTGCAGCATTATCGGAAGACGGGCAGGCCTGCGATGTCGTCACCGTTTCGGAGTACCTCGATAATCGTGGTGAGCTCGAATCCGCCGGCGGCCTCGAATATCTCGCAACCCTCGCCAACGAAACCCCGGGTGCCGCGAACGCCAGGGCGTACGCCAATATCCTCAGGGAACGCGCCATTCTCCGGTCGCTGATCAGCGCCGGCAACCAGATCAGCGGCAATGCCTACGCGACCGAGGGACGGGAAGCAGGTGAGCTACTCGATGAAGCGGAACGCCTGGTCTTCGAAATTGCCGAGAAAGGCGCCCGCGGCAAGGAAGGCTTCCAGTCGCTGAAGCAGATTCTTCCAGCGACCGTCGATCGCCTTGACCTGCTGCATCAATCGGGCGGCGATATCACCGGAATCTCGACCGGTTACCACGAATTCGACAAGATGACGGCGGGTCTGCAGCCCGGCGATCTGGTCATCATTGCCGGGCGGCCATCGATGGGCAAAACGACGTTCGCGATCAACATCGCCGAAAACGCGGCGATTGGCGCGCAGGTCCCCACCGCGATCTTTTCTATGGAGATGCCGTCGGAGCAGCTCGCATTCCGCATGATTTCGTCGCTCGGTCGGGTCGACCAGACGCACCTCAGGACTGGCAAGTTTCCGGACGACGACTGGTCGCGAATCAACACAGCCGTCCAGCTCATGTCCGACGCGCCGATCTTTATCGACGACACGGCGGCTTTGTCACCCACAGAGATCCGGGCGAGGGCGCGTCGACTGAAGCGTGAGCATGGTCTGGGCCTGATCGTGCTCGACTACCTGCAGCTCATGCAGGTGCACGGCAACACAGAGAATCGCGCAACGGAAATCTCCGAGATTTCACGCTCATTGAAAGCGCTGGCGAAGGAGCTGAGCGTGCCTATCATCGCATTGTCACAGCTCAACCGCAGCGTCGAGCAACGCACCGACAAGCGCCCGGTCATGTCTGATCTGCGCGAGTCGGGCGCGATCGAGCAGGACGCCGATCTGATCATCTTCATCTATCGGGAAGAGGTCTATAACCCGGATACGCCAAAGAAGGGTGTTGCCGACATCACGATCGCAAAACAGCGTAACGGCCCCATTGGCGACTTCCCACTGACCTTCGTCGGTCGATTCACCAAGTTCGAGAACTGGGTACCTGATACCTACGGCGACGAGGCCTACCCGTGAGTTTCGGGGCTCGGGCCGAACTCCGGCTCGAGGCGCTGAAACACAACTTCGAGCTTCTCCGCAGCCGCGTTCCCGGCAGCCGGGTTCTTGCAGCCGTCAAAGCCAACGCTTACGGCCATGGGATCATTCCTGTCGCAAAGGCTCTCCCGGACGCCGATGCGTTTGCGGTCGCCAGAATCGTGGAAGCGGAATCTCTTCGCAACGCCGGTATCGAGACAGAAATCGTCCTGATGGGTGGTGTTATCGACGAGGCCGAGCTGCAACGCGCAGCCGATCTCGACTGCGATCTGGTCGTGCACACCGGGCATCAGGTCGATCTGCTCGCTCGGCAGAAGGACGGCCGTTTTCGCGTGTGGCTCAAGGTCGACACGGGTATGCATCGCCTCGGCGTCTACCCCGATGAGGCGGGCCCAATGCTCGAGCGTCTTGCCGATATGCCAGTCGTGCGGCGCCTCGGACTCATGACCCACCTGGCGAACGCTGACGACCTGGCCGATGACGCGTCTCATCGTCAGTTCGATCGATTTGCGGCACTGGCGGACGGTTTCGACGGCGACGTGAGCGTGGCGAACTCGGCGGCGCTGCTCGGCTGGGCGACCGATGTCCGTATCGATGGACGTTGGAGTGTGCGAGGTGACACCTGGATTCGTCCGGGCGTGTCGCTTTATGGTGTGTCGCCACTCGCCGGACATTCCGCGTCGTCGCTCGGTTTGCAGCCAGCGATGAATTTCGAAACGAGCCTGATTGCTGTGAAGCCTCTGCCGGCAGGTGAACGGGTCGGCTATGGCGGCGTATGGACGGCGCCACGAGACACGGTGCTCGGCATTGCGGCTGCGGGTTACGGCGATGGTTACTCCAGAGTCATACCGCCGGACACGCCGGTTTTGGTCAATGGCCGCCGCGCCGGGTTGGCTGGGGTCGTCTCCATGGACCTGCTGGCTATCGACCTGGGCCCTGGTGCCAAAGACGCCATTGGAGACCCTGTCCGACTTTGGGGCGAGGGTATCCCCGTCGAAGAGATAGCGGCGTGTGCCGGTACTACGTCGTACGCCTTGATTACCGGCGTGCGCGATCGCAGCCGGGTCTAGCTCGCGAAAAAGCCCATCTTGACGCCGGCAATCTGAACGACGTCATTGTCATTGAGCTTTTGTGCCTGGGCCCCGATCGGCTGACCGTTGACCAGCGGGAAGTCGTTCTCCTCACCGCTCTCGACGTGCACAACGAAGTAACCCTCCTTGCGTCGGGTAATCGCCGCGACCTGAACACCGGGACGACCCAGCGTCGTCAATGCTTTGGTCAATTCGAGCTCACGTCCGGCGAAGTTGCCGCTCAGTACCTGCAGCTTCGCAAGCGGTAACGCGCTTGGCGCGGTGCTCGGGTCGATGCCGGTAGTGGTTTCCGTATGGGCGGCCGGCTCTGC
>CAZMEA010000281.1:0-3540 GCA_964565135.1 uncultured Woeseiaceae bacterium | reverse complement strand
TCATCTACATGGAGCTGCGCAAGCTTCTCGGGGTGTTCGATCGTGATGTGCGTACCCAGATTTACGGCGCGATGGATCTTGCGGTGAACTCAATCGCCATCCTGACCGCACTGTTTGCGACCAGCCGCCTCGCCACGCGCATGGGTATGGCGGTGACTCTCGCGCTGATACCGGCACTGATGGTCGGAGGCTGGCTGATCGTTGCCGCGACGCCTCTGCTCGCAGTTCTGATCGGACTGCAGGTTGCCCGGCGCGCAGGAAACTACGCGATTACGAAGCCTGGACGCGAGATGCTGTTTACGCTCGTGGATTCCGAGACACGCTACAAGGCAAAGCCCGTCGTCGACATCGTCCTGTACCGCGGCGGCGACATGGTCACCGCGTGGTTCTATGGGATACTGACCGCAACCTTCGGCCTCGGCCTTGCCGGCGTCGCCCTTATCGCCGCTGCGATCGCCGCGGTGTGGGCAATGTCCGGCATCTACCTCGGGCGGCGTTACCATAATGAGCAACGTTCAGAGGATCCCAAACCGGCGGCCGCCAGACCCTGATTACCGGAAACCGACATGAATGACGCGTGGATCTGTGACGCAGTAAGGACGCCAATTGGTCGCTACGGCGGTGCGCTGGCGCACGTGCGCACGGATGACCTGGGGGCGGTGCCCATTGCCAGCCTCGTAGAACGAAATCCATCGCTCGATCCGGCCGCGATCGACGATCTGGTGTACGGCTGCGCCAACCAGGCGGGTGAAGACAACCGCAACGTCGCGCGCATGTCCGGATTGCTTGCAGGCCTGCCCGTTACGGTGCCAGGCGCAACCGTCAATCGTCTGTGCGGCTCGGGGATGAACGCGATCGGCAATGCGGCGCACGCGATCGCAGCGGGCGTTACGAACGTTGCCATCGCCGGCGGCGTGGAATCCATGTCCCGCGCGCCGTTTGTTCTGGCCAAGTCGTCCGCGCCGTTTGGCCGCAACGCCGAGATGTACGACACGACGCTCGGGTGGCGATTCGTCAACCGCAGGCTCGAAGAGCAGTACGGCATCGATTCCATGGCCGAAACCGCGGAGAACGTCGCCGACGATTACGGTGTATCACGTGAGGACCAGGACAGCTTCGCGTTGCGGAGTCAGCAACGTGCCGGCGCAGCCATCGACGCAGGGCGTCTCGCCGAAGAGATCGTTCCGGTTGCGGTGCCGCAGCGGCGAGGCGACGACCTGATCGTCGACACCGACGAACATCCGCGTCCGGATTCGACCATCGACAGTCTCTCTCGCCTGCGACCCATTGTGCGCATCGACGGCACGGTCACAGCGGGCAATGCATCAGGCATTAATGACGGCGCGTGCGCGCTCCTGCTGGCGTCCGCAGAAGCCGCCGTCTCGCACGGTCTCGAGCCGCTGGCAAGGGTCGTCACGTGGGCAGTGGCGGGTGTGGAACCCCGCATCATGGGCGTCGGTCCGGTGCCTGCGACGCAGATGGTCATGAAGCGCGCCGGGCTCAACGTCGACCGCATGGACATCATCGAACTGAACGAAGCCTTCGCAGCCCAGGGTTTGGCGGTGCTGCGCGAGCTCGGTGTCGACGATGACGCCGAACACGTTAATCCAAACGGTGGCGCGATCGCGCTGGGGCATCCGCTCGGGATGTCAGGCGCTCGTCTGGTGACGACGGCTGCGCGCGAGCTGAAGCGACGCAATGGACGCTACGCGCTTTGCATCATGTGCATCGGCGTTGGTCAGGGCATCGCAATGATTCTGGAGAACGCACAATGAGTGACGCGCCGCGTACCGAATTTGCCGACGCGCTGCAGCACCTGGCAGAGCGTATTCGCTCACGTCGAACCGTAAAGATGTTCCTGCAGCAGCCCGTCAGCAGGACCTTGATCATGGACGCCATCGAAGTCGCACGCTGGGCGCCGAACCATCACCTGACCGAGCCCTGGCATTTCTATGTGCTTGGTGACGACGCGATCAGGAAGAGTATCGAGCTTACCCGCATCGTCGTTACCGAACGGAAAGGTAAGGAAATCGGCGACTTCAAGGCCAAGGACGCGGCGACCAGGCCCGGCTGGTTACTGGTGACCTGCAAGCGCTCGGACGACGAGCTTACCCAGCAGGAAGACTATGCGAGTGTGTCCTGCGCGATTCAGAACCTGATGCTGTATCTGTCCGAGGCCGGGGTCGCGACGAAGTGGGCCACCGGTCCGATCACTCGGGATTCGCGTTACTACGAAGCGCTTGGCATCGACGAAGGCAGCGAGTTCATCGTCGGGCTGATCTGGTATGGCTATCCGAAGGTCACGCCAACACAACAGCGCAAGGACGTGGCGGAAATCGTCACCGAGCTCGACTGAGCATCACGCCGACGCATCGTCCCGGTCCGGTCCGAGAATGACGGCCCGGCCAAGAAACAAGCCGAAGGTCAGTATGCCGAACGTCGCCATCAGGATGATGCAGGACGCGACCGTGCCGTTGTAGAGCAGTCCCGCCATGATCGCGCTGATACTGCCAAACACGTTCTGCAGCGTTCCGATAATCGAAGACGCCGCGCCGGCAATATTCGGCACCGGGTCGAGCGCCATGGCGGTTGCGTTTGCGGCGATAAAACTCATGCCGGACGCGAACAGACAGACACCGCCCCAGACCCACCAGAAGCCGACCTCCTCGAGGCGAGCCACGACGAACAGCTCGAGGCCTGCGGCGCCGAGAATCGTCGCGCCAATGCCAATAAGTTGCATCGTGCCGAATCGCAGCAGCAGCTTTCGGTTCAACAGTGAGCCCGCGAGGATCGACATACCGCCCGTCGCAAAGACCAGTCCGAACTGCGCCGGTGTAAAGCCGTAGATATCGATGATCAGGGACGATGCACCGCTCAGTACCGGCATGAAGCCCATCGCAGGTAGCACAATCAACAAAGTCCCAAGAACGCTGCGACGCTGGGATGCGAACGTGGAAGCGCTCGCACGCAGTTGTTGCAGTATGCGTCCACCGACGTTTCGAGCCGCGGTTTCCGTCAGGATCAGGCGAACAGCAAGCAGAACGACCGCGCCGATCAGCGCGACGAAGAGAAATGGAGCCCGCCAGCCGAATGCGGTGACGAGATAGCCGCCGACAATGGGTGCGATCATTGGCGCGAAGGTGAAGATCGCAACCATCAGCGACAGGATCCGCGCCGACTCTCTGCCGCTCGAGATATCGCGCACGATTGCGCGGGCGATGACCAGACCGGTTGCCGCCCCCAGGCCCTGAACAAAGCGGGCGATCAGCATCGCCTCCATCGACGTGGCGATCGACGTGATCGCTCCCGCAGCCGTGAAGATCGTCATGCCGATCATCAGCACAGGGATGCGGCCGACACGGTCGGAGATGACGCCCGCCGGCAACTGTCCGAGTCCTACCCCGAGTATGAACACGCCAACGATCTGCTGCCCGACAGAGATCGGGGTGCCGAGGACGTCCGACATTGCCGGAATGGCCGGTAGTGCCATGTCGATGGAGATTGCGCCGATTCCGGTGAGCACGCCGAGCAGAATGACGA
>CAZMEA010000280.1:0-3541 GCA_964565135.1 uncultured Woeseiaceae bacterium | reverse complement strand
ACTGCCATTCTTGGCGCCGTTCTCGGCCGCAAGCGTTTGTCGAGCAGCACGGCCACAAAAGTCGGGTCGGCGATTCGTCGGGCCGGATCAGCGCGCAAGCAGAGTGCCGACGTCGATCGTGCCCGAGAGACGCTCGCGCGTGCGCAGGAAGAACTGGAGGCACTGAACGCCGAACTCGAGCGTGAAGTCGATGCGCTGGAAGGTAGCTACGACGCGCACGCGGAGGAACTGTCCGAGACGGTTATTCGCGCCAAGACGACCGACATTCACGTGTCCCTGGTGGCGCTCGCCTGGATGCCGTATCTGGACACCGGCGACGGACGGGTCAAGGCCGCCTGGAAGTCCGCCTGATCAGAAGCGAGTGGGCTGGCCGACCTACTGTCCGAGGCACGCTCCCGCGTAGGCGAGTCGTTCGCCGGCGTTTTCGAGCTGGCACTGATTGTCGTAGGTGTTGCCGTCCAGGCCGCACACGGGCTGATAGTCATTCGGGCAGTTCCGCCCCTGGGACTGACAGAGACCGGCGTGCTGAATACGCACACCCGCACGTTCGGCCTGGCAGGCATTGCCGTAGGTCAGATCGTCGGCACCGCAAACCGGCACAAACAGACTGGGGCAGGCGCGCACGCCGCAGGCTCCCTCGGTAAAGCTGGCGATACCGGAGGCGTCGGCTTCACACGCGTTGTCGTAGGTGTTGCCGTCGGCACCGCACACGGGAACGTAGATGTCCGGACAGTCGCTGACGTCGCAAATACCACGTCGCTGCACCGGCACGCGACCGAGTTCGGCCTCGCACCGGTTGTTGTACGTGCGACCGTTGATGCCACAGACCGGTTCAAAGATTTCCGGGCAGCCGTTGTCGCCGATACACGCCTGTGGGCTCGCAATCCCGGTTCCGGCGACGGTGGCCTTGCACGCGTTGCCATAGGTGATTCCATCGGTGCCGCAAACGGGCTCGTATTCGTCACCGCAGCTGATGGATTCATCGGCACAGACGCCGGCACTGACCACCTCTATCTGCGCCGCGTCGGCAAAGCAGGTATTCGGATACGTATTCCCGTCGGCACCACACACGGGCTCAAAGGTGTCCGGACAGGCATCGAACTCCGTGGTTTCTTCCACCGCGCATTCGCCGTAGTAGAGCAATTCGACACCGGCAACGTTCGCCACGCATTCATTGCTGTAGGTCTTACCATCGGCACCGCAAACGGGGTCGTACTGCATGGTGCAGGCCGACTCGGCAGCAGCGTCGATGGTCGCAGCACCGTCGTCCGGGCTGTCCTGAGCGGAGAGCGAACCGGACATCAGTAGGAATCCGACCGCTGAAACGGTGATCGTCGAAACGAGGACTGGATGATTGTTCAAGAGGTACATGGCGCGAATACTATCAACTCTGTATTAGAGGGTGACCGCGGCTCCGGGTTCAGATATCCCCGGCGGGTTCAGGGCTCAGCCCGGCGAGGCGCCGTTGTCTCGGCTCGCGCCTGAGAGGCGCTCTTGCCTTTTATGGAGGCCGCCAGCACGTTTTGCTGACGGGCAATGAGCTCGCGAATCCCGACGAGCTCCACGCCGTAGTCACCGAGTCTGGGCAAGGTCTCCTCGAGGAACTCGAGCGTAGCGGGATACGGGTGACCGATCGCCACGGCGCTGCCATCGCGGTGTGCCAATCGGACGAGACGCTCGAACTCGGCACGGATTCTCTCGGGCGACGTGTCGTTGTCGAGAAAGACGTTGCGTCGGGTCGCAGGCACATCGGCTTCCGCGGCAAGCTGCAGGGCCACGCTGTGGTGGGTGGTATAGCTGTCAACAAACAGCAGCTCGCGCGCATCGAGTTCATCCATGAGCCAGCGCATGTAGCCGGGGTGACGGGTGAGAAGACTGCCGCGATGACCGTTAATGCCAATGGCATGGGGAACGCTCTCGAGCCCGGCCGCGAGAAGAGTCCGGAATTGCGGCCGGGTGTCATCGATTGACATAACGCCCGGCTCGCGAGTCAGGCTCGAATCCATCGACTGCATGGGCATGTGCAGCAGAACTTCCTTGCCGTTCCGATTTGCGAGCGTCGCGAGAGCGGCACCCCGGGGCGTATCCGGTAGAACGGCGCAGACAACGGGCCCCGGCAACAGCGCGGCACGCGCTCCGTCGTCGTACCGGTAGCCGAGGTCGTCGATGATCAGGCTGATGAACGGATCGGCGGCACCCGCCAGCGCGGGCATCAGGAGCGCGAGCAGCAGCGGCATGGCGGGCCGAGGCAGCAAAACGGTTAACCGGGTGATTAGTCTGCGAGCTGGCCTTGTACCAGCCGGTGACGCGAGAGCAGCCGAACGGCTTCGGCCAGCTGCTCGTCGCCTTCACGGTCCAGGCCGGCTGTCAGCTGGCGACCCGGGAAGCGCTGATCGCCAGCCACATTGATATCCGGCTCGATGCCTTTCTCGTGGATGGAGTCGCCCGATGGTGTGAAATAGCGGGACGTCGTCAGCTTGATGGCTCGACCGCGAGACAGCGGCATGACCGTTTGAACCAGTCCCTTGCCGAAGGTCTCGGTGCCGACCACCAGTGCCCGATGATGATCCTGCAGCGCGCCGGCGACGATTTCCGATGCTGACGCCGACCCTTTGTTGACCAGCACGACGATCGGCGTGCCATCGAGAATATCGCCGGTACCGGCCTCGCGAACGAAGTGCGCTTCGCTGGTGCGACCTTCGGCCTGAACGATGACGCCCCGATCGAGGAACAGATCGGAGACGTCGACGGCCGAATCGAGAATGCCGCCAGGATTGTTCCTCAGATCGAGGACCAGCCCGCGAAGTTCGTCGCCGTCCGCCGAGAAACCGTCCTGCAGCGCGTCCACGGCGCGGCTCAGTTCGGACGCCGTGTTCTCATTGAACTGACTGATGCGCACGTAGCCGATCGACGGATCGAGCGTGTCAGACCGGACACTGGCGACACGAATGTTTTCGCGCCGCAGGTTGTAAACCAGCAATTCCGCATCGGGACCCCTCAGGACCGACACGCTGACCCGCGTGCCGGAACGGCCACGCAGCCGGCCGATGGTTTCTTTCAAACCGTCGCGGCGGACGGATGCGTCATCAATCGCCACGATGACATCACCCGGGCGAATCCCGGCCCGGAACGCCGGCGTGCCATCGATAGGTGCGACGACAAGAATCCGTCCGCTGTCTTCGCTGACCTCGAGACCGACGCCGGAGTAGCTACCGCTCGTGCTGATCCGAATGTCCTGATACTCATCCGCATCGAGATACTCGGAGTGGGCGTCCAGATCGGAAACCATGCCGCGGATCGCGCTCTCGACCAGCGCACGGTCGTCGATCGGCTCAACATAATCCTGCTTGATCCGTTCCATGACCTCGGCGAAGAGCCGCGCCTGCTCCCAGGTCAGATCGTCCGGTTTATCGGGCGCAGACAGCTTCAGAAGCTCGCCGCCAAAGGACAGGCCGAGCCCCAGAATGGTGCCGATGACGAGCACCAGAATGCCGCGGGTTTTCAACGACACGAGCTGCTCCGGGGAAGGTCGATCGGAGCC
>CAZMEA010000279.1:2258-3546 GCA_964565135.1 uncultured Woeseiaceae bacterium | reverse complement strand
CGCTGCCTCGGTCTGACCGAGCCAGATCAGCAGTTCGGCAGCGGCCAGCGTAAACGACGACATCGGAAAATCTGCGTCGTCCGCCTCAACCGCCGTCGCCGCTTCCGGTTGCACCCTGATCGATTCGCCATGAAGCGTCGTATGGGTGATGAGGGGTCGTGCGCCAGACAGTGATCCGGCGACCTCGAAGAGAATTCGGGAAATCGCAGAGGTTGTTGCAGTAACGTCCAGACGCGTCTGCCCGGCCATCAAAGCGGCAACCGCCTCCGTTGCTGTCAGTAGTTCGATATCGATGCAGGGCCAACGCTCGCGACAGTCTTCCAGCAGCTGCTGCAGCGTCTCGTTTTCGTGTACGTCATCGCTGACGCCAACGACAACCTGCACGCTGCCACGCTCGAAGCGTCGTGCGTAACTGCAGGCAAGTTCAACGGTATCGGCGTCGATCGCTGCTCCCGTGAAGTCCTCGTCGACCAGACGGGGCGACCGGGATTCGATTGCAGAGGTGGCGCTGACCAGAACCATATCCAGGTTACGGAAACCGGACCTGATGGCTGGCGAGAAAGCACGGATGCGCTGTACATCGTGGGCGCGTGTCTGCGGTGTCCCGGGCAGCATCGCCGCCAGTGCGGGTCCGCTCGACAGCGGCTCGGGCAGCTCCGCGGACGCGCCGGAAACCAGGTCAACAGCCGATCCGGCCGCCTTGACGAGGCGGGACAGGGCCTCAAAGCCCTGTCGGTGGATTTGCTCGACGTCACCGACAGGCGAGATCGCGAGCCTGACCAGACCGCCATCCAATGCGGTTAAAGAAACTCTATTCTTTTTAGCAACTTGCACGTCTCGAAGGCCTTTTTTCGCCGTATCTGCAGCGCATCGTAGGCTCTTCGGATCTTTTATGAAAATTCAATTTAGAGATCGAATCATTAACCTCAGGAGAACGATAGTTCAGCCCCGCGAGCGCTCGATTTCAGTCGAATTCAGCATCCGCCATGCGCAGGGTCTGCAGCAGTACGTTCGCACCGTTGGCGATCTCTTCGGGGCTGGTGAACTCCGAGGGTGCGTGACTCACACCGTCCTTGCTGGGCACGAAGATCATGCCTATGGGGCAAATCTCGCCGAGACTCTGGGCATCGTGTCCCGCGCCGCTCGGCATGTACAAGGTCGACAGCCCGAGTGCCTCGGCGCTTGCAGCAACCATGCCCTGCAGGCGCTCGTCCGTCGGTGCCGCAGGTGATTCGTAGTACTGCGCGAAGGTAATGGTCGTCGAGGTTTCTTCCGCCAGCGTTTCACT
>CAZMEA010000279.1:0-2158 GCA_964565135.1 uncultured Woeseiaceae bacterium | reverse complement strand
ACGATGCCATCGTAGTGGCCGCCGTTCGGCACCGTGTCGATGTGCGAGCCCGTCATCAACGGCTTCAGACCAGGGTCGGTACCCGCACGTCGGCCCACGAGGTTACCTGCGGCGTCGATACGGGTTTCGAGCCCGGCTTCCTGCATGAGGCCGGCAATGTAATCGAGCGCCTCTCGATTCGCGTCGGTATAGGCCACACGAGCAGACCCGCCGTTCGGCGTCCCGCCGAAAGTCTTCATCGTATCCATCGTGCCGTTGAGTCGCGCCGCATCGACGCGCAGTTCGTCCTGGGCAACCGCCGTCAGCGAGAGCAGCAGGCTTGCGCCCGCGAACAGTGTTGGTCGGAAAACTGTCTTGATGTTCATTGTTCCTCCAGGAGCGTCGCAACGCCAAGCATACAGCTGTGGGCCGTGACGCAGTAACATGCAGCGATGAGCGGCTGCATACTCGTAACCACACTGGCGTCGGAGTTTGCCCGGGAGATTGATCGCCTCAGCGACACCCGGCTTCCGATCACCGCCTGCAACACGGTCGACGAGGCCTTGTCGGCGTACTCGGATCAGACGGTCTTGTTCGGCAGCCCGGGAATGATCGTGCAGATCCTCGACCGGATGCCGACCATCGACTGGGTGCAGTCCTCGTGGGCGGGCGTCACGCCGTTGATCGATGCCCCGCGCCGCGACTACGTGCTGACGGGCGTCAAAGGTGTGTTCGGGCCCCAGATGGCCGAATACACATTAGGTCACCTGCTGGCGCACGAGTTGCGCCTGCACGAACGCCTGAAGGCGCAGCGCGAGCACCGATGGCTTGGAGTTCATTCAGGGACGCTAACGGGCAAACGCCTCGGCGTGATGGGTACGGGCTCCATCGGTGCCGCAATTGCGTCGGCCGCTGCCGCGTTTGGCATGGCGAGCCTGGGCTTCAGCCGCTCCGGCGCGCCCGTGGACGGATTCGAAAAGGTGTATCCGGCCGAACGCCTGGAGGCGTTTCTTGGCGACGTGGACTACCTGGTTTCGACGCTGCCCGCGACGCCCGATACGGCAAACCTCTTGAACGCCGATACGCTGAAACTGCTGCCGGAACACGGGTACTTCATCAACGTCGGACGCAGCAACGTCGTGGACGACGACGCGCTTGTGGAGGCGCTCAGGACCGGTGCGCTTGCGGGCGCCGCTCTGGATGTCTTCGATGAGGAACCCGTGCCTGAAGCCAGCGCCTTGTGGGACACCCCGAACCTCACGATGACCGCGCACGTTGCCGCGATCAGTCATCCGCTTCTGATCGTGCCGATATTCGTCGAGAACTATCGCCGCTATGTGGCGGGCGAATCACTGCAGTACGTCGTCGATTTCGATCTCGGCTACTGATCGCTGCGCATCGGAAATCAGTTTCGCAGGAAACCCTGTGTACAGCCCGGTTTAGGGCCGAATTGCCGCTTTCGCGGCATCTCACCCTTGGTTGCAATAAAGCTGACCCAAGATCGGTCTACTCTGAGCGCTCGACTGGGCGCGGAACTACGAACAGACAGCCGGAGACAGGATATGCAGAAGATTTTCGTACTGCACGAAAACGACGAATGGACCAATCCGCTCAAGGCCGCACTGGATGCGCGCGGGCTGCCACACGAAGACTGGTTCCTCGACCAGGGTTCGCTCGATCTCGGTAGCGCGCCACCGGAGGGCGTTTTCTACAACCGCATGAGCGCATCGTCGCATACCCGCGATCATCGTTTCGCACCCGAGTACGCGGCGTCGGTGCTGGCTTGGCTGGAGAGTCACGGACGCAGGGTTTTGAATCCTGGCCGAGCACTGCAACTCGAAGTCAGCAAGGTCGGACAGTACGCAACGCTCGAAGCGCATGGTGTGCGCACGCCGCGGACGATCGCCGTTGTTGGCACAGAAAACCTGAGCGCGGCAGCCGAACAGGTGGGTGCGCCGTTCATCACCAAGCACAACCGCGCCGGCAAGGGTCTCGGCGTACGACTGTTCAATACGATCGCGGAGCTCGAGGCCTATGTGTCGAGCGACGAGTTCGAGCAGCCCGTCGATGGCATCACCCTGATCCAGGAATACATCCAGGCTCCGGAGCCGTTCATCACGCGCTGCGAGTTCGTGGGCCAGGAGTTCCTGTACGCGGTCCGGGTCGATACGTCAGACGG
>CAZMEA010000278.1:0-3564 GCA_964565135.1 uncultured Woeseiaceae bacterium | reverse complement strand
CAGTCCGGTCTTTGCTGCCCACAAGGCCTGATTCATTGTCTATTCTCCGCGAGTCCGTCAGGTCACGTTCAGCAGGTCGGCAGACGCATCGGCGTTGTCCTTCGCTTCGCGAATGATGTTCACCTGCATCTCATACTGACGTGACAGTTCAATCATGTTGATCAACGTCATGGCCGCATTGACGTTGCTTTGTTCGAGGGCGCCGGACGTGATGCGCACCGCACCGTCCGGCTCGAGCGGCTGTGCATCGACATGACGCAGCAAACCGTCCTCACCCTTGGCCAGCTGCTTTACATCCGGATTGACCAGTTTCAAGCGATCGATCAGCGACAGCGCTTCCGGGCCCTGGCCGAGTGGTTGCACGGTAATCGAGCCGTCCGTTCCCATCGTGAGACCGGCGTTAGGCGGAATTGAAACCGGACCGGCATTGCCGAGCACCAGGTCGCCCCGACCGGTCATCAGAAGACCGCTGGGGTCGACGCGCAGATCGCCTGCTCGGGTATAGGCCTCGCTGCCGTCCGGCGCCTGGACAGCAATGAAACCCGGGCCTTGAATCGCGACATCCAGGTCGCGGCCCGTGAACGTGGTGGGCCCCTGGCTGAAATCGGTACCGTAGGTTTCGACAACCGCGTTGATTCGGCTGTCGACGCCCGGACCCTCGACCGGCACTGAGCTGAACGCATGCAGGTCGGCGCGGAATCCGGTGGTACTGATGTTCGCCAGATTGTTGGTGTTGATGGCCTGGGCGATTTCCGTTTGCTTGGCGCCGGTCATCGCCAGGTATATGGCCTCGTCCACGTTACTCTCCTACCCTCACGGATATCGTGCTTATCGGATGTTGATAACCGTCTGGGTTATCGCGTCCGATGTTTCAATGGCCTGAGCATTCGCCTGGAAGTTGCGCTGCGACGTGATCATCTTGACCAGCTCAGCCGTCAGATCGACGTTCGAGGACTCGAGCGCACCTGACTGGATGTTGCCGAACGACGCTGTACCGGCCTCACCGAGCAGTGCGTCACCCGATGAAGACGATTCGCCCCAGGCCGTATCGCCTACCTGCTGCAGTCCCTGCGGGTTCGAGAAGTTCGCCAGCGCAAGCTTGCCGAGTTCGGTAGACTGTCCGTTCGTGAACCGCGCCGACACAATCCCTTCGGGATCGACGTTCACGCCGGTCAGTCGACCCGTCGTATAGCCGTTCTGCGACAGTGAATTCACACCGAACGCGTCACCGAACTGCGTCGAATTGATGAAGTTCAAGTTGAGATTGATGTCAGCCGAGCCGCTGCCGGTTGCGTACGCAGGCAACGTGAGCTGACCTCCCAGAGGCGTTTGCAGACTACCGTCAGTTGCAAACGTGATGTTCGACGGGCCACCAACGTTGGTCCCGTTGATCTGCGGCTGAACGGTCCACGAGTTCACCCCGGGATCCTTGACAAAAAACAGCGTCGCGGTGTGCGCGCTGCCCAGTGAATCGTAGATCGTTACCGATGCCGTGTGGTTAAAGGTCGACGGATCGTTCGGATCGAAGACGGGGTTGACAGGCGGAGTTGCGTCGGCCGGAAGGTTCAGACCGATGTCGGCCGACTCGGTTGCGCGCGGCGGGCTGGCGCCGGTCAGCAACTGCAGATCGACCGGCGTACCGGTATTGAACAGGCCGTCACCGGCGGCCGGATACGCCTGCAGGCGTGCACCCTGGGCATTCACGACGAAACCGTTTGCGTCAGCACTGAACGCGCCTGCTCGGGTGTACGCGCGTGCACCGTTGTCACTGAGGACGAAAAAGCCCTCGCCACCAATGGCAAGGTCCAGTGCGTTGTCCGTAAAGTCCGTGTTGCCCTGGATGAACTGCTGGGCAATCCTGGAAGTGCGAACACCGCTGCCGGACGCGTTCGAGCTTACGCTCTGCACGCCGACCGCGAAGACCTCGGCGAATTCGGCGCGTGATTGTTTAAAGCCGGTCGTATTGACGTTGGCGATATTGTTCGCTGTCACTTCCAGCTCGGTTGATGCGGCGTTCAGACCGCTCAGTGCAATTGCGAATGTCATTCTTTACTCCTTCTCGGAATCGGGATTACAGGATTCTTCGAATCTGGTTCATCGTGAGGGTCTCGCCGCCATCGACATTGAGGTTCATGCCGCCGGCGCCACCCAGGTTGACGCTGTTCACGCGCGAGTTGACGAGCGTCTGCACGCTCTCTACCGATGTGCCACGCACGACTCGTGCGTCGACCCGATAGGTTCCAGGGATGGCCTGTTCAAGTTGCTCGGTGACTCCCGCCCATGAAAATTCAACGAGGCCTGGCGGTTGCTGGCCAAGGTTCAGCCGACGAATCAGCAGACCTGAGCGGTCCTTGATATCGATCTCGATGTTCTCAGCGCTGGAGCCGATTTCCACGGCGCCACGGAGCGAGCCCTCGGGCGGCAGGAATGCTGTGTCGCTCGCTGCGAGAACGTCGCGACCCACCAGATTCGACGCCTGCAGCGCCTGGTCGGAATAGATAGAGTCGCTGAGACCGGCAAACGACCGGTTCAGCCGATCGATGCCGTCGACGGCACCGAACTGTGCCAGCTGACCCAGAAACTCGCCGTTATCCATTGGCTCGAACGGGTCCTGATTACGGAACTGCGCGATCATCAGCGTCATGAAGTCTTCCTGACCGAGCTCGTTGTCGGTTTGCTCTTCGACGCGACGCTGCGTCAGCCCCAGTCGGGACAAATCGTCAATGGCTGAAAGGTCGTTCATAAGTTATCCCTCAGAAATCCTGTGTGCCCTAGCGCCCGATCGACAGGGTCTGCAGCAGCAGATCCTTTGTCGTGGACATGAGCTCGATGCTGTTCTTGTAGGAACGTGACGCTGACAGCATGTTGACCATCTCCTCGACCGTCTTGACGTTGCTCACGTAAACGTTGCCGTCCGCATCGGCATCCGGATGATCCGGACGATGCTGAACGGTCAGCGGCGCCTGACTGTCGACGATGCCCGTTAGCTGCACACCGCTGACGCCGTACTGACTGGACAGAGTCTCCTGAAACGGCGCGAACACGGGTTGCCGTGCTTTGTAGACCTTATCCGGGTCTCCATGCACGCTGCCGGCGTTGGCGAGGTTGGACGCTGTCACATTCAGCCGAACCGACTGCGCGGACATCGCACTACCCGCGATATCGAACACTTTGCTCAGTGACATCAGTCACCTCCTTTAATGGCGTATCGGAGGCCGGTGATCTGGCTCCCGAGAAACTGCAGACTCGCGCGGTAGCGAACGGTGTTTTCGGAAAACTTCGCCTGCTCCACATCCGCCTCGACGGTGTTTCCGTCCTGCGATGGCTGCATGGGTGTCCGATACATCACCTCAGCCAGAGGATTCTGGCCGGGTGTTGCCGTCATGTGTCGCGCATCCGTCGTGCGCATCGCACCTGCCGCAGAGCTCGCCTGAGAAAACGCGGTCTTGAAATCGATGTCGCGCGCCTTGTAGTTCGGCGTGTCCGCGTTCGCGATGTTCGACGAGAGAATCTCGTTACGCATCGCTCGCAGGTACAGCGCTTTCTCGTGATGTGCGAATGGAT
>CAZMEA010000277.1:0-3584 GCA_964565135.1 uncultured Woeseiaceae bacterium | reverse complement strand
GTCCGCCTGGCTGACGACGAACGAGAGTCTTATCAGGTAGGTCGCCAGCCGACTTTCGAGACCCGGATCAGCCAGGAGAGCGTTGTGGTCGTAGGGGAACTTCGACGCGATGTCATCGCCGGCGAATCCGGTGGCGGCGACGTCATGTAGAATGGGCACACGGTCTTCCCCGTAATCGTTGATGCGCGCGTGAGCAGCTCGCAGCAGTCCGTACTGTCGCTCCAGGTCATCGGCTGCCGACTGCCAGTCCCAAAGTGCACTGCGAATGGCACCCTGCCGCGTATCCGTGGTGCTGCCGGTCGACAGGTAATCGTCTGCGGCCCCCCTCAGCACCGAGTACATGCCGATCGAGAAAAACTTCGACCACTGCTGGTGATACGCTTCCTGACTGATCTCGACCGGCTCGGGGCCCATCCACGAAATGAAGTCCTTCGTGCCTGCAATCGAGGACACCAGGACCTCGCGCTTCTGCTGAAGCCTTTCCGTGTTTGCCCGTAGCTCCTGGCCGACGCGCACGAGCTGCTCTATTTCCGCATCGCGCGCGTTCCTCTCGTCCCACCACGCGTCGATCGCGAATGCGAACAGGATGCTAACTACGATAACGACGCCTTCCAGGGCGACTTTCGGCCACTGTATGGGGTTGGTGCCTGTCATTCGTTCCCCGGACTTGATGCCGCACGGATGACGCAGTGTACCGCAGCCCGTTCGATGCCCGGAGCCTTCCGCTGAACCGGCACTCCGAAGCTACAGGTCTTTGGCGACGGTTCTAGGAAACCAGCCGTACGTAGCTTTGTACCGCCAGAAGAAACACACACAAGGCGATCGCAACAAGCGGGAGAATCGCAATGCGATTGTCGCTGCGCGCCCGAAGCCTCAGGCGAAAATATGAGGCATTGACCAACGTGAACACCCCAAGGATGATGAAACTCGTGATCTCGGCGAGCGTGACGAGCGGCAGCGCCAACGCAAATAGCGTTACGACAAACCCGGTAAACAGCGTAGCGCGTATCGGCGTGTTCGTTTTTGCCGATACGCTCGCGAACCAGGCAGGCAGCGCACCATCCCGGGACATGCCATAGATGATCCGCGACGCCATGATGATCTGCGCCAGCGCACTGTTCGTCACGGACAACAGACTGAACACCGCGATCATGGGGCCGGCGTCTGCGTTGCCGGCAGCAGCGACCACGTCCACAAGCGGAGCTTCTGAAGTGGCGAGCGACTCAACATCGAGTGACAGAACCGCGACGAGGGCAACCAGTACGTACAGGAATGCAGCAAGGATCAGCGCAAGATAGATGGCCAGCGGCAACGTTCGACGCGGATCTTTCACCTCTTCAGCCACGTTCACCATGTCTTCGAAGCCGATGAACGCGTAGAACGCCAGAAAGGCTCCAAATGTGATGCCTGTCCAGACTCCAAGCTCAAACGGCGGCAGTAGTCTCTGCCAGTTGGCGTCAATGGTGGATAGTGAATCGATTGCCAAAGAGACGACAACCAGCAACCCGGCGATGGACATCAGGGTAATGACGGTGGCGATCATCACCGACTGCAAGATGCCCCAAGTAGCAATGGCGCAGAGAACGACCGTGAACGTGACAATGACGAGCCATGTCGGATAGTCGACAAATACGCCGAGGTAGCCGGCAAACCCGTTCGCAATGGTCGCCGCCGACACCACGCCGGTGACGATCACGGCGATGCCCGTCATCCCGGCGAGGAATGGGCTGCCAAAGCCCTCCCTCACATACACAGCCTCACCGGCGCTTTTCGGGAAACGTGCAGACAGCTCAGCATAGGAATGTGCTGTTAAGGCAGCAATCAGCGCCGACAAGAGAAACGCCATCGGCGCATAGAGCCCGGCGCGTCCGGCCACGGCGCCGATCAGCACATAGATACCAGCCCCGACGATCGTACCAAGCCCGTAAAAGGTGAGCAGCGGTAAAGTGAGCCTGCGCCGCAGGCCGGCGTGGACGGGTTCAGATGCGGGCACGATCGGTGCAGAGCGTCAGGTTCGCATTCATTACGATTCGACCAGGCCTTTACTCGATCGCCAGCACCTTTAACACGTAGTCACTCTCAGGCGCATCGACTAAAAGAGTGTCGACTTCGTTCGCAAAATCCTGACGGAAGGTGTCTCGGGCGATGTTGTTCCACCAGTGCCGGGTTCGTTTAGAACCCAGGATGACTCGTATGATTGCCGTCTCGTTTCGCCATTGCTCAGGATCGACGTTTCCGCTCTGATACTCCGTCCAGGCGTATTCCCTCGCACGCATTGCCGCGGTCAGCCAACCATCGAGACGTACCTTATCCGTGGCGGAGAGTTCGCCGTCAATCGGAGACATGTTCACCACGACATCAGGATACTCAATGGTCTTCCAGAGCTCCTCCTGTCCGCCGGCGAACAGTGCTGCGCGCGTCTGCGACTGAATCGAGACGGTGTTCTGTCGAACTTCGTACGCGAGAAAGAAGATGCCGATCAAGACACCAACGTTGGCGAGCAGCGTCAGCCATTGATTGATTTTATCCATGCTGGACCATGTTCATAGGAGCCAATCTGAATCCGGTCACTGGCTAGTCCGATCCCGACTTGTCATCGGCAGCCTTTATCGCAGCGTCCATAACCGCACGAAACGAGCTCGAGTATCTAGCTGGCTCCAGCTCATAAACTTCCCGGATTGGCAGCAACGCGAAGTCACCTCCGCTCAAGAAGCTTTCAATGTTTACTCTGCTTGCCTGCCAGCGCTCTTCGGTAACAAAGCCCTTCGTATACTGAAGATACTGATCCTGATAGATGAAGAGCAAAGCGCCGGCGTAACGCCGCATCGCTATGCTCTCCTCAACCGTGAGCGTGTCGCCCGCACCGGACTGGATCTTCGCGGCCGAGGAAATGAACAGTGGATTCTCCACTACGCTGACCATCATCTCGACTATTGTGCCCGCGCTCGTCTGCGAGGCCTGCGCCAACGCAATGTCTTTCGACTGCTTCAGCTGCAATCCCACGAACACCAGAGACGCAACCAGGGCGAATATACCGACCACCTGTGCCCAGTCATTGAGTTTCGCTGAATCCATACCCCAGTCCGATGAACAGCATGCATTGGCAGTCTACCTCACAATACTCGCAGGACCGGTGACGAAGACTGCGAGCTCGTACGGACTAAAGTAGGTTAAGCGACAGTTCCACACGAAGATTCGAGAGATTCAAGGCAATGACAAAAAATCAGACAGTAGCCCGCTTCCAGCTCTATTACTGGCCGATACCGTTCAGAGGCTGCTTCGTCAGCTACCTGTTCGCCTACAGGGACGTTCCGCTCATAGAAACCTCAGAGTACGACGAAATCCGTGAGCTGCTTGCTGCGGATCCCGACGAACAAGGCATACCGTTTATGGGTCCGCCCTTGCTTTATGAACAGGAGTCTGACCGTTGTCTGAGCCAGATGCCGGCGATCGTACTGTATGTGTCACGGGAGCTGGACCTGCTCCCCCAGGACCCATTCGAGCTCGCGATTGCCATGAAGATACTCATGGACTGCAACGACGTGCTGATGGAGATCTGTCGCTACAACGGCTCGATGATGTGG